>CAZBQH010000317.1:0-14178 GCA_964493915.1 uncultured Nitrospiraceae bacterium | reverse complement strand
CGCCGCTATGATTCTGGGCGCTGTGTTTCGCGAGAGCCGGTATCGCTGGGCGGCCCTGGTGGTTTTTGCGATTGCTGTTGTCCGGGCTTTCGCATACGACTTCCTGAGACTTCCGCTCGAGTACAAGCTGGTCTCATTCGCCGTCCTCAGCATTGCGTTGCTTATTGTGAGTTGGGCTTATTCCCAGTATCGTGCACGCCGTCTGAACGCCGGAAGAAGCCGCAAGGGCACGGAACGCCCTGCCGATGGGTGAATCCGGCGGCACCGCAGGTTTCGGCGAGGCCAGACTCCTCCTGCCTGATACGCCTGCCGCGCGAGCTGCTGCGTCCATCTGCCAAACCTTGCGCGATGCGGGACACCGCGCCCTTATCGCCGGCGGGTGCGTGAGGGACCTGATCCTCGGCAAGTCCCCGAAAGACTATGACGTAGCCACGAGCGCACGGCCGGAAGAGGTGGCTGCTTTGTTCGAGCGGACCGTGCCGGTAGGGGCCGAGTTCGGTGTCCAACTCGTCGTGTTTCCCGAGGGAACCTTCGAGGTGACGACCTTCCGGCAAGAAGGCCCGTACCTCGATGGGCGCCACCCGAGCCGCGTCGACTTTGTAGATGAACGAAGAGATGCTGAACGGCGCGACTTCACCATCAACGCCCTTTTTCTGGACTTGGAGTCCGGCCGCGTAATCGACTTCGTGGGGGGGAGGCAGGACCTGGCCCGCCGACGCATCCAAACCGTCGGCGAACCCCGTGAACGGTTCCAGGAAGACTACCTGCGGCTGCTGCGGGCAATCCGGTTCGCGGCACGTCTAGGCTTCGAGATCGAGGCGAGCACTTTCCAGGCGATTTGCGATTTAGCCCCCTGGATTGCGAAAACAAGCGCCGAACGTATCCGCGACGAACTGATCCGGATCCTCACGGAGGGCGGGGCCCGCCGCGCCTTCGAACTGCTGGATACAACGGGCATGCTCGAGGTCATTCTGCCCGAGGTGGCTGCTATGAAAGGCGTCGAACAGCCGCCGGATTTTCACCCTGAGGGCGATGTGTGGGTTCATACCCTGCTGCTTCTCGAAAAGCTCGAAGATCCTTCGCCTACGCTTGCCCTGGGCGCGTTGCTCCACGATGTTGGAAAACCGGCTACACAGTCTTTTGATGACCGCATTCGTTTTAATGAGCACGACAAGCTCGGGGAGAAGATGGCGCTCGAGATATGCCGCCGGTTGCGGCTGCCTAACGACGCAGCCAACCGTGTGGCCTGGCTGGTCGGACAACACATGCGGATAGGAGCCGCACGGGAGATGCGTGAGAGCAAGCTGAAGCGCTTCGTCCGCGAGCCGGGTTTTGGCGAGTTGCTGACCCTCTGCAGGCTGGACGCGTTAGCCAGTCATGGGAGGACCGACGCCGTCGATTTTATCACGGATTATCTGGCGCGCATGCCGCCGGAGCAAGTCAAGCCGGCGCCCCTCCTGACGGGCACAGACTTGATTGAGATGGGTTACGAACCAGGTCCCCTCTTTTCCGAGATTCTCGATGCTGTCGAGGATGCGCAGCTCGAGGGCATCGCGTTGACGCCGGAAGACGCGCAAGAGATTGTTCGCAGCTGTTGGCCGTTGGACCCGCATGGGAATGCAACGACAGACAAAAGCTGAGGGGCGGCCATTGCAATGGCCTCGTTTTTGCGCGAGACGCATCCAATGCCCGCCCCCGGTCGCTGAGTCCCTGACAACAGGTTCAGGGTCAAGTATTAAATGGTCTATACACGCTTCCGCATGCGCGTCAAGGTCAGACCGGCGACGCCCATGCCGAGAAGCGAAAGGGTAAGGGGCTCTGGGATAGGCAGGCACTCATGCTCGATAGTGCCGCGCAGAGCGACGTTCCATCCCCACACATCCACGGAGACCCACTCTGGGTTGAAATCGTCTATGGTGTACCACCAGGTCACCGACCCTGTCTGGCCGTCGTCGGACGCCAGGATAAGGCTGTCGTAGCCCCATGGATCGCCTGAGTAGTTGTAGGACATATCCCACTCTTGCGTGTCGCGATTCCACTCGCCGTAGATGCTTTCCGTGCCCGCGCGCTGAATCCACTCCTCCTCGTCAGGCATTGGGGGCCGGCCGTTCGGGCCCGTCTCGGGATAGCCCATGGTCGACCAGTTAATCGTTGCGTTGAGATAGAACGGCTGCGTGCAGTCCAGCGGGACGAAGCTGAACATCATCACGATCTCTTTGTACCGTTGCCAGCTTGGCGGG
This sequence comes from uncultured Nitrospiraceae bacterium, assembly GCA_964493915.1. GTDB lineage: Bacteria > Hydrogenedentota > Hydrogenedentia > Hydrogenedentales > SLHB01 > CAZBQH01. The sequence goes on along the minus strand of CAZBQH010000317.1, from coordinate 11,938 downwards.
TCATCATAGAACCACTGGTTCCACCAAACAACCGATGGCGCACTGCCCGCTGTGGGACCATTTGGGGTCCCATTCAAGGGCACTTGGTCGTAGAGAAACCACTGCTGCCCGGTATCAGGATCCATATACCCCGAACCGCCCCCGCCCAGAAGCTCATACTCCCAGAGTTCCTCGATGTAGAATTCGTCGATCGTTGCATAGGCCGGGCCTGACAGCGCCACGAGCCCAACGCCCAGCACAAGGACCCAGAAGAACCTTCTCATTGCCTTAGAATCTCCTTTTACCCCCGTACCGCGTCTGAGCACTGCGTCCGCGGTCCCCATACCGTGATTTCAGATACGCAAGAGAAGAAGCACAATCCGTGCCAATTGTGCGAACAATGACAACCTCTTATGATGCAAGGACTTACATACAAATGGCTTTCAGACAGCTCTCGAATAGATCCGGTCGAGTTTCCACTTTAGGTCATTAGGAACTGACAAGTATTCACCTCTGACAACGATGTGATCAGCCTTTCCGACGCCCAAACGCCTCAAAAAAACAAACGGCTGTTCAAGCGACGCATATTCTGCGTGGTGATTGGACGACGGCAGGCGCCTTGTGTCAGATTAGATGCTTGAGGGATCAAGGATCTGCCTATTGCACCGGTATGGAACCGAGGAGAACATGGTCGATCAATTCCCCAGACGGGGCGATGGAGACTATTTTGAACGCATCAGGCCGGCTTGGGATGAACTGGCCCAGCTTCTCCGCCGTGCGAAGCGCCGGGGACCTCGGAGGCTTACAACAGAAGAACTCACCCGGCTGGACCAGCTCTATCGTTTGTGCACGGTTCATCTCGCGCAGACGCAGGCGCGGAGGGCGAACCCTGCTCTAACCCAGAACTTGAATCGGTTGGTAGCGCAGGTGCACAGCTTCATCTATGTGTCGCCTCGCCCGAATCCCTTGCGGCAAGTTGTTTTGTTCTATCTGAATGGGTTTGCGCGCGCGGTGGCCCGGACGGGCCGATTTCATCTAGCGGCGTTGGTCCTTTTCCTGGTCAGTATGGCGTTTGCCTATCACGCAGCGATGCAGTCGAGCGTCGCGGCGTATGCCTTGTCTTTTCGTGGGGATGTTCGACTGCCGGGGTCGAGCAAGGAACAGCTCGAGGATGTGCTGCGTTTGGGCCGCGATCTTGGCGAGGGGGAGAAGTTCGTTTTTGCATCGGCCCTGCTCACCCACAATACAAAGGTCGGCCTGTCTGCCTTTGCGCTTGGCGTGTTGTGCGGCGTGCCAACGGTGTTTCTCATCGTTACAAATGGCGCGATGATGGGCGCTTTTGCAGCGGTTCACGTAGGCAAGGGCGTTGGTAAGGAGATGTGGGCCTGGATTCTGCCCCACGGAATCACCGAGATTGGCGCCATTATTCTATGCGGCGGCGCCGGTCTCATGTTAGGTATGGCCGTGTTGCGCCCGCGGCATGGCGCCCGGCGCGACAGTCTTGTCGCGGCAGGACGAGAAGCGCTGCGCCTGGTTATGGGTGTTCTACCCATGTTTGTAGCGGCCGGGGTGATCGAGAGCTATGTGCGTCAAAGCTGCCTCGAGACGCGGGCCCGGTTTCTGTTCGCCCTCGGCACAGCCCTTTTCTGGGCCGTCTACTTCACTTTTGGATTCTATGTCGAACACATTGATCGGATTTCCCGGCGGCTTCCGGCCAGGTCCGAGGCTAGTAGTCTGTCGGGCGAAGCGGGAGGGGCCACGACGCTATGAAAACCCAGAGACGCACAAAGAGCGAGACCCTGAAAGGGGTGGTAAACAGGTTTCTTGAGCTGGCCGGGCAAAAGATTGCCGCACTCGACCAATCCTGGGACCCTGCTGCCGGCGCGCCTGTCTTCACACGAGAAGGGGTTTACAATGCCCGGGAGTGGACGGACTGGACCCAGGGCTTCCAGTACGGGTGTCAGATCCTGGCGTATGAAGGTCTTGGCGACGAGCGATTCCTCGACATGGGCCGGCGCAACGTGATTGTCCGCATGGCCCCGCACGTAAGCCACGCCGGCGTCCATGACCACGGGTTCAACTGCATCTCCACCTACGGGAATCTGCGGCGATTGGCGCGTGAGGGCCGCAGCTCTGATTCCGAGGCGATGCTCTGGTTCTACGAGATGGCGCTCAAGGTCTCGGGGGCGGTGCAGGCGTCCCGTTGGACCAATCTGCCCGGCCACGGCGGATACATTTACTCGTTCAACGGGCCTCACTCGCTGTTTATTGACACCATTCGTTCGTGCCGCTCCCTGATGTTGGCCCACCAGTTGGGTCACGTGCTTCTGGGCGAGAGCGACCACAAAGTTTCGCTCCAGAGGCGGGCGATCGAGCACCTAATGACCACGGCCAGTTTCAACGTGTATTACGGAGAAGGGCGCGACGCCTACGACGTACGAGGCCGGGTTGCTCACGAGAGCATCTTCAACGTCAAAGACGGCAGCTATCGATGCCCGAGCACCCAGCAGGGCTATTCTCCTTTCTCCACCTGGACACGAGGTCTGGCTTGGAGCATTCTGGGTTTCGCCGAGGAGCTCGAGTATCTGGCCGCTGTTCCGGAAGGGGATCTGGAGATTTGCTGCGGCATGGAGGTGATTCGGGCGATGATGTTGCGCGCGGCAAGGGCTACAGCGGACTTTTACCTCGCTAGCACGCCCGCCGACGGCATTCCCTACTGGGACACGGGCGCGCCGGGTCTTGCCCATATGGGCAATTATCTCGACCGTCCCGCCGAACCGGACAATCCCTATGAACCGGTGGACAGTTCGGCCGCGGCAATTGCTGCACAGGGGCTGTTGCGTTTGGGACGCTATCTGGGGGCAGAAGGAAAGACGTATTGGCGTGCGGGCCTTGCCATAGCGAATACGCTGTTTCAGCCGCATTATCTGTCAGAGGACCCAAAGCATCAAGGGCTGATTCTTCATTCGGTGTACCACCGGCCGCGAGGCTGGGACTACATACCCCCGGGGAAAAAGGTCCCCTTCGGCGAGTCGTCCATGTGGGGAGACTACCACGCCGTCGAGTTGGCTGTGTACTTGAAGCGCGACATGGACGGCGGACCGTACATGACCTTTTTCGATCAGCCCGAGCAACGAGCAGAAACTCCCGTGGAAAGCGAGGTGCGAAGCGGATGAAAAGACACATTGTCGGCGTCATCATGAACGGCGTGACAGGCCGGATGGGCAGGAACCAGCATTTGGTCCGGTCTATTCTCGCAATCCGCGAGCAGGGCGGGGTCGCTGTGGGGGAAGGGGAGACAATCTGGCCCGAGCCCGTACTCGTAGGGCGCAACGAAGACAGGTTAAGGGCTCTGTCGCAAGCCCACGGCGGTCTTCCCTACACGACGGATCTCATGACGTTGCTCGCGGACAAGGCATATCCGGTTTACTTTGACGCCCAAGTCACCTCACGCAGGGCCGCAGCTTTGCGCCGCGCGATCGACGCGGGCAAGCACGTATACTGCGAGAAGCCTTGCGCCGAACGGTCCGCCGATGCCCTCGAGCTTTACCGTCTCGCGAAAGCGAAGGGAGTCAAGAACGGCGTCGTGCAAGACAAACTCTGGCTGCCGGGATTCCTGAAGCTGCGCAGACTTATCGATGTGGGCTTTTTCGGGCAGATCCTGTCCGTACGCGGCGAGTTTGGCTATTGGGTCTTCACCGGGGAACACCAGCCGGCGCAGCGGCCCTCATGGAACTACCGCAAAGCCGAAGGAGGGGGCATCATCATGGATATGCTCTGCCATTGGCGCTATCTCGTCGACAATCTCTTCGGCAATGTGACGGCGATCTCCTGTCTTGGCGGGCATCACATCTCCCGCCGATGGGATGAGCACGGGCGGCCCTATAACGCCGACGCCGAGGACGCCGCGTATGCGACGTTTGTGACCGGCCAAGGGATTGTGTGCCAGTTCAACTCGTCGTGGTGCGTGCGGGTCCGGCGCGACGATTTGCTCACCCTTCAGGTGGATGGAACCGACGGCTCAGCCGTGGCAGGGTTGCGGAAATGCTGGGCGCAACACGCAGGGCACACGCCGGCGCCCGTCTGGGATCCCGATGTGGACAGCCCGCTCGACTATTACGCGGGGTGGGCCGAAGTCCCCAGCTTGGGATCATATGACAACGCGTTCAAAACGCAGTGGGAGTTGTTCCTTCGCCATGTCCTTTGTGACGCCCCGTTCCCATGGGATCTCAAAGAGGGGGCCAAGGGCGTGCAACTCGCCGAATTAGGGCTGCAATCCTGGGAAAGCCGTCGGTGGCTGGATGTCCCGCCCCTCGATTGAGAGCAAGGAAGACGCAGCATGCCTCGACCCATTTCAGACTTCTCGCGTTTGTGCATCCACACCATGACAACCAAGCCGTGGCCGCTCGCCCAAGCCGTGACGGAATATGCCAAAGCCGGCATTCCCGGGATCACGGTCTGGCGGCGCCATATCGAGCCTTATGGCCCTGAAGAAGCGGCCCGGATGCTCCATGACAGCGGCCTCGAAGTCGTCAGCCTCTGCCGGGGCGGTTTTTTCCCGGCGGAAAGTGCCGCAGGGCGCCGCACTGCGCTCGATAACAACCGCCGCGTCCTGGACGAAGCGGCGGCCATCGGCGCGCCGGTAGTGGTGCTTGTATGCGGGGCCGTTCCGGGAATGCCTCTGGACGAGGCGCGTGGCCAGATCCTGGACGGTATTTGGTCGCTGCTTCCCCACGCGGAGGGCCTGGGCGTGAAGCTCTCCATCGAACCGTTGCACCCGATGTACGCCGGTGACCGTTCGGCAGTGAACACTCTGCGGCAAGCAAACGACATGGCGGAGGCGTTGGGAAGCCCCTGGGTGGGAGTTACCGTTGACGTATATCATGTGTGGTGGGACCCGGAACTCGAGGCTCAGATTGCCCGCGCGGGAAGCTCAATCTTTTCGTTCCATGTCTGCGACTGGCGTACGCCCACGCGCGATCTGCTTAATGATCGGGCCCTCATGGGCGAAGGATGCATTCAAATCCCTCGAATCCGGGGTTGGGTCGAGGCAGCGGGATTTCAGCGGTACAACGAGGTCGAGATCTTCTCGAGTGAATACTGGGCGCGCGACCAGACACGCTGTCTGGCCGCAATCAAGGACGCCTATTTGCGGTTCTGTTGAGGGCCGGACGCTCAGGCGGAACGCAGGCCTTCGAGCCGGAGCTTCAAGTCGCGGGGACTCGTGGCCGACTGCAGCGCGGTGCGGGCCTCAATAATGCCCTGTTTGTAAAGTTCCAGGAGATGCATGTCGAAGGTCTGCATCCCATACTGATCCGCGCCTTCCTGGATGAGCTTGACGATTTCCTTGAGGCTTTTGCCCTGATCGATGTGTTCCCGCACCGTACGGTTACCGATCAGGATCTCCGCCGCAACACAGCGGCCTTGCCCGTCTTTTCTGGGCAACAAGCGCTGCGAGATGATGGCCCGCAGCACACTCGCGAGTTGCTTCCGGATCTGGACCTGTTGATGAGGCTCGAAGAAGTCGATGACCCGGTTGATTGTCTCGACAGCGTCCACCGTGTGAAGGGTCGAGAAGACCAGATGCCCCGTCTCAGCGGACGCGAGCGCCGTCCGGACGGTCTCCGCGTCGCGCATCTCGCCGATAAGGATCACATCGGGGTCCTGGCGCAAGGCGCCGCGCAGCGCATTGGCGAAGGAAAGGGTGTCATGGCCGACTTCGCGCTGCGTCACGATGGCCTTTTTGTCGAAATGGACAAACTCGAGGGGATCCTCGATCGTGACGACATGAACAGCCCGGGTCTCGTTGATCAGGTCTATCATCGCGGCCAAGGTTGTCGACTTGCCGCTGCCCGTTACGCCCGTTACAAGGACCAGGCCGTCGCGGTTCGAGCCAATATTCTCGAGGATTGGCGGGAGCCCCAGTTCGGATATCTTCTTGACGGTGAGGGGGATGGTGCGAAGGACGATGCGCGTGTCCCCGTCATCGCGGCAGGCATTTACGCGAAACCGTGCAGTATCTCCCAAGACATAGGAGAGATCGAGTTCCATAAACTTGTTGAACTTCGTTACGTCGGTGGATTCGGCGATCTCTTCGAGAAAGGCGACAAGGTCCTCTTCCTTAAGCAAGCTGCCCTCAAGGCGGACCAGTTCGCCGTTGATCCTGTAGATGGGGGGATTGCCCGTTTTCAGATGGATATCCGAGGCCCCCGCCTCGACCGCACCGTGCATCAGTTGTTGTAAACCCATGAGTCCATATCCTCTCCCGTTTCCCAACTCCCTCTAACTATACCACCAGAAGCCGGGGCGCGGCTTAGACCAACGGCAAGCCGGGGTCTGCCGTTGACCGCATATCTCCCACCAGGCCATGTGCAAACCGCGAAAAACCCGCCGCTGCTATCATCGCACCGTTGTCTATGCACATTTCCAGAGGCGGCATGCACACTTGAAGGTCTAGCTCGTCGTTTAACCGCCGCCGGAGCACTCTGTTTGCTGCAACACCGCCCGCTACGACCAGACAGTGAGCGCCGGTCTCTTGAATGGCCCGTTTCGTTTTGATGACCAGGATGTCGACGGCGGCCTCTTGGAAAGCAGCCGCGACGTCTTCGACTTTCCCGCCGTGGTCGCGCAGTTCATAGAGGACGGCCGTCTTCAGACCGCTATAGCTGAAATCGAGCGATTCAGAATCTGCCATGGCCCTGGGGAAGGTGTGGCGAGAGGGGTCGCCTTTTTCTGCAACAGTCTGAATGGAGGGACCGCCAGGGTAGGGCAAATCCAGCAACCGCGCCACCTTGTCAAAGCACTCGCCTACAGCGTCGTCGCGCGTCGATCCGAGCAGTCTGTACTGGTGGGCCGCTTCGCTCCAGATAAGGCAGGTATGCCCTCCGCTTGCCACGAGCGCCAGGAACGGAAAACGGGGAGGCGTGTCGCTGAAGAACGCGGAAAAGAGATGCCCCTCGATATGGTTTACAGGGACAAAGGGCGCCCGCCACGCATAGGCAAGTGCCTTGCCGAAATTGACCCCGACGAGCAACGAACCCATCAGACCTGGCCCGCAAGTGGCTGCAACAGCATCAATCCGCGTTCCTGCGCTACTCAACGCCTTCGCGGCAAGCTGAGAGATGCACTCGACATGGCGGCGCGAAGCAATCTCAGGGACGACCCCGCCGAAGGCCGCGTGGATGTCCACCTGCGAGGCGACTTCGTTCGCCCTCAGGCGAAAGCCGTCCGTGACGACGGCAATCCCGGTTTCGTCGCAAGACGTCTCTATGCCGAGAACGGCGGTCAATGAACCAACTCCGAGATATGCACGGCGCGCACGCCGTAGTCAGGCAATGCGGGAAGGATTTCCGCGAGCACCTGCGCCGTTGCGGGGCGGAAATGGCAGATGCCGATCGGTTGCTTGCCGTTTCTCGCCTTTTCGATGAGCGAACGAAACTGGGCGTGAATGTCCCTCGGGTCGTCTTTATTGTCGAGAAACACGCTGCGCTCCAGCACAGGCATATCCCAGACCATGCCAAGAATGCCGGCTGTTGAATCGCTTGCGGTCCGGCTGTCGACAAAAAAGAGCCCTTTCCGACGAAGCACTCCCATAAACACCGTCATGGCCTCGAGGTTCGCGGTAAAGCGGGAACCCGTGTGGTTATTGGCGGCGACACAACCAGGGACCTGTTCGATGGCGTCTAAGGTGAGGCTTTCGATCTCCTCGCTCGTCATGTCTACCGTGACCTCACCGGGGAAATGGACATGAGGGTTACCCGACTCCATGGGCATGTGCAGCATGACTTCGAAGCCGAGCTGCCGGGCCCGTTGAGCCGTCTCGGCCGCGTAAGGGGTGTTGGGTAGAATGGACAGCGTAAGAACAGGGGGCAGTGCCAGGATAGCCTCCGTTGTGGGTCCGCCATATCCCCCATCGTCAACAATGATGGCAAGGGGCTCGCCTGAGACGACGTCGGCATCTGCATTCGAGATTGCTTCCGGGTGCTGTATAAGGGCGTAATCGGGCCCGTTGTAATGGGGTAATCCTAAGGACCTCGCCTCAACCTGGTACAGCGTCAAAGCGACCAAGGGGCGGCCTTCCAAGATCACCAGAATCTCCTGATCATCTCCATTCGGGCTCGGGCGCCTGTCGATCTCGATGGGATCGTCGGCAAAGGCGTTGCCTATTGCTTGAGCGATTCGGCCGCGGTCGTTGGAAGACGCAATGCGCACCCCCATGCGGAAAAGCTGCCCTTCGTCGCGATCGGTCTGCTGGTCTACAGGTTGGTATACCTTGACTAAGGGGAATCCCTCTTCCATAAGCACGGTCGTCACGGTCTCGGATGCGATTCGGCTATGCGCAAGGAGATCCGCCCGCGGCGGCGCGGAAAGCGGGATTGTCCAGACGCGGCTGCGATCTCGCGCTTCTTGTGCAGTGCTGGTGCTCAGGATCGGCGCCGCTGTCGGCTGGGAATCGGTCTGCGATTTGAATTGGACGGTCGCAATAAGGCGTCCTGCCAGAAACGCCAGCAACTTCTGATTGTCTTCGCCGGTTGCGCGGGAAACGCCCAGGCCTCGTTGGGCCATGTGTTGGGCAACCAACTTGCGCAACCCGCTGGCGCTCACCATGGGCGGGATGTCCAATGCGATGTTCCAGCAATCCCATGCGGCTTCTTGATCGCGAAGTGTTTGGCGGTTCACCTCGTGAATGTGGTCCGCTGGAACGCGGTTCCGTTCAAGCAAGGCGACAAGCGCGTCGAGATGTCCCGCAGCGGTCGAGGAAAGGTCCACGGTCCGGGTCTGGCGGCAGCGCAGAGCGAGGACCCCGCACAGGGCGGCCGCGCACAGTACGATGAGCAATCCCCCCGCGACGCGGCCGAACAGTTGGCGGGCAAAGCGCGGTCTATCCCGATTTTGCGCGTGCACATGACCGTCTGTGTTTTCCACCACGCTCATCAGATATCCACCCAAGCGACGCGCTCAATGACGCGCCCCAGAAATGCCTCCCCTGCCTGTGAAAAACTGGCAGGACTGTCCGTAACGAGGTACCGGTAAACGGGCTCGCCGCCTTGACTGTGAATCCCGAGTTCCTCGATAGTGTTTGCTACGGTTTCAGAAGTTGCTTCCGCGCTGTCGACCAAGCGAACATGCTCGCCTGCGACTTGGGCGATGACTGATTTGAGCAGCGGATAGTGCGTACAGCCGAGGACCAGCGTATCGATATCGTGATCGAGCAACGGCTCGAGGTAATGGCTCGCGATCTGGCGGGGAACCGGACCTTCCACCCATCCCTCCTCTGCTAAAGGCACAAAAAGGGGGCAGGGTTGAACAAAGACTTCGGCGGCGGGCGCTATCGCATGGATGTGCTTCTGATATTGGCCGCTGTTGATAGTTCCGCGCGTACCAATCACACCGATCCGGCCTGATTTTGTGCTTCGGACGGCGTGTTCCGCACCGGGTTTGATGACGCCGAGCACCGGTACGGCGAGCTCTTCCTCGAGGATGTCGAGGGCAAATGCGGAGGACGTGTTGCAGGCGATGACCAAGAGTTTTGCGTGCTGGTCCATGAGGACTGCGGCGCAACTGCGGGCATAGCGTATGACGGTTTCCGGTGATTTCGTGCCGTAGGGGACCCGGGCGGTGTCTCCGAGATAGACGATGGACTCGTCGGGAAGGCGTTCGGCAATCCGCTGGAGGACAGTCAGGCCGCCTACGCCCGAGTCGAACACGCCGATAACGCCGTCAGCCATTGTCACAGTCCGCCTCCCTCAGAGGGGGCGATCCATCGGGGGTCGGGCAGGACCGGCTCGGAAACATCCAGATGAACTGGAAACGCCTCCTGCGGCGACCCTTCGAACAGAAAGCGTACCCGGAGAATCTGGGGGTCGCCTTCAACGCGAAGCGCTTCCTGGGTCAGCGTGTTTGCGACGGCGTAGATCATCAGGGCCTCTGTTGCGCAGCTGTCCGGAAACTGGGCACGGAGTTCCACGAGCGAAAAATCAACTACGAGTTCGCCCGTGTCGAGCAAGTAGACGCCACGGACTAGCGTAGAAGGGGAGAGCACGGGGGCCGGCGCTTGTTGCGGACCGGCTATGAGCTCGTCTAAGGCGGCACGGCAGTTCTCGAGCGTATCGTTTGTGACGGGGATGCGCCTTTTCTCGGCCGCCAGTTGGGCGCCTTGATCGTTTGCAAAGTACAAGACAATGTCCGCCTGCTGGCTGGTGTCCTTCTCCTCGCGGGCAGGTGCTGTTGTCTGTTCTTTGGCGTCGAACTCGAGCGGGCGTTGTCCCGATTGCACCATCTGGTCGTAAAGGAGAATCACTGTGAACAGCAGAATCACCGTGACAATGGCCATGACAGCCATCATCGCGCCCTGATAGAATCTCTTTCGGTCGACCGGTTTCACGGCAAGGGGGCCTCCTCTGAGAGAATGCCGGCTTCACGGGCGATTCCAAGCGCGATCCCCTGGGCAAGTTTGGTCTGGTATTCCTGGGTTGCCAGCAGACTCTCTTCGGCGGTGTTAGTGAGCTGTCCAACCTCGATAAGAACGCCGGGCATCACCGTTGATGTGAGGAGCCGGCAGGGCGCCTCGCGTATGCCCCTGCTGACGGCTGAGCTGTTTTCACTGAGGGCTTGCCCAATAGCTGTTGCCAAGTCGCTGCTTTGTTGCGCGTAGTTGCGGACCCTTAACGCACGCTGCCCCAGAACGCGGGGATCCGCAAGGTTTGTATAGGTGCGCCCGCCCAGATGAAAGATCTCGAAGCCGTGGGCGGCGTTGGCAAAAGAAGCCCCCGCATGAATGCTGATAAGGATATCGCCTCGGTTGCCGACCGCAAACCGGGCCCGCTGCAGCAGTGTTGGATTGCTGTCGTCGGTTCGGGTCAGGAAAACCTCAAGCTTCGGCGATTGCTTGAGCACCTGTTCGAGTTCCTTTGCAATTGCGAGTGTGAGGTCCTTCTCGAGGAGACCCGCTGGGCCGCGCAGGCCCGTGTCATTGCCGCCGTGACCGGGGTCGACGATAACAATTTGAAGCGCCCGTTTAGCATCCGGCAAGAGATCTTCTTGCTGTTGCGTGATAGGTGGGCTCAGTTCTCGGGGCGGAGCAAGATCCTGTACATCAACTCGTTCTGATAGGGTGTCCCGCCCGTTTGTGCTTTTCTGAACAGGCGTTCCGTCCGAAAGAAAGCGCACCTTTACGGCGAATCCCTTTTCGAACAAAGCCGCGATGTCGGGTACGGCGATAAGGGCGGCCCTTGCCTGTTCCCGTACGGGATAGCGCAACCCGAACCGCCCTTGTGCGGCGTTGACTCCTCGCGCGCTTACCTGCAGCCAGGCCGTGTTGCCGGCCAAATCGACCCGGACACGATCGGCACCGACAATGCAGCTCCCGCCGAACTGCTCTACAAGGGAGTTGAGGTCGACATAGGCAACGCTGTCCGTGTCGATGCGGGAGAGCAAAGCCAGGCGGTTTTCTCCGGCTATGGCTGCTTCGATGATGATGGATGCGGTCTGCCCGTATGCCGTAAGTGTTGCGGCAAGGCCGACGGCGGCTAACCATAGGAGCGGCGCTACGCGACGGATGGGATGGGGGCTTGGCGGCACGGGGCTATTTCCCGCTCTTCTGGAGGTTGATAATCCGCTGTTTTACGATCGGGCTTTCACCGGGACTATGAGAGGACGGGCCCGTGGGTTTGACGGTCCAGACGAGCACCAGGATTAGAAGAGCAAACAAGCTTATCAGGATCGCAACGCCCCACTTGTCACGTGCCGTCATGGGGAATGTGCCCCTCTTTTTCCCGAGGGCGCCTGTTTTCAGCGGGCGCCCACCCGCTTCTGTTCCACAACATGGCGAACGCTCTCGCCCCTGCCGATCCGGGTCTCTTGTTTTGGCGGCAGCTTGATCTTTGCCTGTGCTTCGGCGAATTCAGCGTTTAACTCGGCCAAACAACGCTCGCACAAGCGTTTGGTGGCGCTGATGGCA
>CAZBQH010000316.1:0-4236 GCA_964493915.1 uncultured Nitrospiraceae bacterium | reverse complement strand
GGCTGTTGGCGAAGTCATGAGCATCGGCAAAACATACAAAGAAGCGTTTCAGAAAGCTGTCCGCTCACTCGAGATCGGCCGGTACGGCTTGGGTTTCGCCAAAGACTTCCATAAGCGCCCGCTGCCCGAGCTGCTCAAGTTGGCCAGCACCGCCACCAGCGAGCGCCAGTTTATCATGTACGAAGCGCTGCGCAGGGGCGCCGCAATCGATGACTTGCATCACCGCACCCACATCAAGCCCTGGTTCATCGAACAGATGAAGGAACTGGTCGATCTCGACGAGAGAATACGAAGGCATCAAGGCAAAGAGTTGCCCGGCGAACTGCTGACAAAAGCCAAGAAGGACGGCTTCGCAGATCGCTATCTCGCCAAGTTGCTGGGCCGCCCCGAAAGCGAGCTCCGCGAGCAGCGGATCGCTCTCGGTACGGTGGAAGCGTGGGACGCCGTGCCTGTCAGCGGCGTCGAGGACGCGGCCTACTACTATTCAACCTATAACGGCGCAGACACCGTACCGGTCACCACCGAGCGGAAGGTCATGGTTTTGGGCGGGGGCCCCAACCGGATCGGCCAAGGCATCGAGTTCGACTACTGTTGTGTTCACGCCGCCTTCGCCCTGCGAGACGCAGGCGTCGAGTCCATTATGGTGAACTGCAACCCGGAGACCGTGTCAACGGACTACGACACGTCGACCAAGCTTTACTTCGAGCCGCTCACGGTCGAGGACGTGCTCAGCATCTGCGAGAAGGAGAAGCCCGAGGGCATCATCGTGCAGTTTGGCGGCCAAACTCCCTTGAATATTGCGCGCGAGCTGGCCGAGGCCGGCGTACCGATTCTGGGCACCTCGCCCGACACAATCGATTTGGCGGAAGACCGCGACCAGTTTCGGAAGGTCATGCAAAGGCTTGGCATTCCTCAGCCCCCGTCCGCCATGGCGAGCACCCTCGACGAAGCCCTGGAAGTTGCAGCGGCCGTCGGTTATCCGCTCATGGTCCGCCCGTCGTACGTACTAGGTGGACGAGGGATGGAAGTCGTGCACGACGAGGAGATGCTGAGGGAATACGTTGCAGCGGCCGTTGAAGTCACGCCGGAACGTCCTATCCTTGTGGATAAGTTCCTCCAAAACGCCATCGAGGCCGAGGCCGACGCCATCGCGGACGGCACAGACGCGTTTGTTCCCGCGATCATGGAGCACATCGAGCTCGCGGGAATCCATTCGGGCGACTCGGCCTGCGTCATTCCGCCTATCAGCATTCCGCCCAAGCATATCGACACCATCACGCAATATACGCGGCGCATCGCCGTCGAGCTGCATGTCGTGGGACTAATGAACATCCAATACGCCATTGCGGACGACATGGTGTACATCCTCGAGGCGAACCCGCGCGCTTCCCGGACCGTTCCGATCGTGTCGAAGGTGTGCAACGTGTCGATGGCGCGCATTGCGACGCAGATTATGCTCGGAAAGAAACTGGCCGATTTTGACCTTAAGACGCGAATCATTCCCCACTACGGGGTCAAGGAGGCAGTCTTTCCTTTCAGCATGTTCCCGGAAGTCGATCCCGTGCTCGGACCGGAGATGCGCTCGACCGGCGAGGTCCTCGGTCTGGCGGACAATTTCGGTCTGGCCTACTTCAAGGCCCAGGAGGGGACCCAACTGCCTCTGCCCCTCGAGGGAGCGGTTCTCATTACGGTTGCCAACCATGACAAAGGCCAGTTGCTGCCGGTGGCTCAACATTTCAAAGAGCTAGGGTTCACAATCGTAGCAACGGCAGGCACCCACAACCACTTGGCTCAGCACAACATCGAGTCCGTTTGCGTCAAGAAGATGCATGAAGGTCGGCCCAACATCGTGGATGTGATCAAGAACGGCGAGATCGGCCTTGTAATCAACACGCCTGCCGGGAAAGAAAGCCAGTTCGACGACTCCTACATCCGCAAAAACGCCATCCGGTACAAGATCCCATACATTACAACCATGGCTGCGGCGCTCGCAGCGGCCCGCGGCATCGCGGCCCGCAAGCAGGGGCAGTTCGAGGTGAAATCGCTCCAGACCTATCACGCCGAGATCCACTGAAAACAGTTCAGCAGCCCCTCAGCGCGGCGCAGGCGCGTAAACAAACCTCATTAACCAATCAAAGACAACCGGCACGACGCTGAAAAAGACAACCAAGCTCCAACCTGTCAGCCCGATGGGCGCAGTATGCAGGACACCAGCCGCATAGGGGATGTAGACCGCGCCAACGAGCAGGACAATGCAGAGCGCCCAAGCGCCCCACAGGTAGAGGTTCCGGGTAATCTCGTTCCGGAACAAGGGCGTGCCCGCTTCCCGCATATTGAGGGCGTGCCAGAGCTGCGCAGTCGCCAGCGTGAGAAAAGACACTGTGACGGACACCTCATCGCCCATGCCCAACCACCGCCCTGCGCAAAGAAACGCAGCCAGTGTCGATAACGCGATCACGAGACCATAGACAGCTAGCTCGACCCAGTGTCTGCCCATCAGGATAGGCTCCTGAGGCGGCCGGGGAGGATGGTCCATCACCTGTTCGTCGCCTTCTCCGACGCCGAGCGCAAGGGCGGGAAACACATCTGTCACCAGATTAAGAAACAGAATCTGCAGCGGTAGAATGGGCAATCTTGTGTTGATCAGGGAGGCGAGAAGAATGACGAGAATCTCGCCGATGTTGCACGACAACAGAAACAACACGAACTTCCGGATGTTGCCGAAAATGATGCGGCCCTCTTGGACCGCATACACAATTGTCTTGAATGAGTCGTCTTTGAGCACGACGTCGGCGACCTCGCGAGCCACTTGCGTCCCACGCTGCCCCATGGCGATCCCGATGTCGGCCTTCTTTAGAGCGGGTGCGTCGTTAACGCCGTCGCCGGTCATAGCGACAATGGCGTCAGCCGCTTGGTGCAGGGCGATAAGGTCCAGCTTTTGCCTCGGACTCACGCGCGCAAAGACGGTCGCCTCGCGCATCGCACGTCGTTCCTCTTCGCCAAGCTCCTCAGGCGGCTTGAGGTCCTTCCCGTGCACCACGGAGGCGCCTTCCTGGGCCAAGCCGAGGGCAGCGGCCACATTCAGCGCCGTCGTCGGCTGGTCGCCCGTGACCATAACCACGCGAACACCTGCACGGTGACAACGCTCGAGGCTCGCGCGGACATCGCGCCGCGGCGGGTCGACAAGCCCCAAGAGGGCAACCAAGGCCAACCCTTCGTAGGGAGGTGCGTCCGACGTATCGACGGTCTTGCGTGCAACCGCTATAACGCGGTACCCCGCCGAGGCCGCCTGTTCATTGCGCTGCGACCAGTCGGATCGCACGTCTTCGCTTAGTTCCTTGTCGCCGTCTGAGGTCGCGACACGAATGCAGCACTCGAGGACGGCCTCCGGCGCTCCCTTCACAGCAACGTAGAATCGGCCGTCTTGTTCATGGTACGTCGCCATCATTTTTGTCTCGGTCTCGAAGGCATCCTCGCGCACCTCGGGCATCTGCGCGTGCAGTTCGTCTCGTTCAATAGAGGCTTCACGGCCTGCCTCGAGTAATGCGATCTCGAGCGGGTCACCCACAGCCGCCGTTTCCTCATTCCCCCCCTTACTGAGCGAAGCGTTATTGCATAAGACCCCTATTCTCAAAGCTTCACGCAATAGGGCATCCTTTTCGAGGTCCGCAGGCAGACCATCCTGCGCAAATCTTCCCTCGCCGTCGCGCCCAACCTGCCCATGGTCCAGGTCAATGCGACCGACATGCATCCTGTTCTCCGTGAGGGTGCCTGTCTTGTCCGTACAGATGATGGTCGTACTGCCGAGCGTCTCCACTGAAGCGAGCCTGCGCACCAAAGCTTGTCGCCGGGCCATACGCAGCATGCCCCGCGATAAAGCTATGGTCGCGACGATAGGCAGCCCCTCGGGAATCGACGCCACCGCAAGGGCAATGGCCGTCTCGACCATAAGCCACATTTCTTTGCCGCGTAGGATGCCCAACCCCCCAACGAAAACGGTGATAAGCAAAACCACCCATACAAGTTTCCGGCCCAGCGCGTCGAGACGCTTCTCGAGCGGCGTGCTCTCATCCTCCGCCTCCTCGACCATGGCAGAGATCGCGCCCAGTTCGGTGTTCATACCCGTGCCGGTCACAATGGCTGCGCCCGATCCGCGCACGATGGCCGTGCCTTTGTAGATCATGTTGGTGCGCTCAGCCAACGGCACATCCTCGGCGACGGGCTCGACCTGTTTAG
>CAZBQH010000315.1:0-11290 GCA_964493915.1 uncultured Nitrospiraceae bacterium | reverse complement strand
TCCTGCAAGGCGCCGTTCCGGATAGTTGGCGGGCCGGACGCCGGTTTTGCGCCACTGGAACGGGAGACTGCGCAGGCCCGCCAAATGCTCGTTCCGAAGAACGCTGACTTTCATGAAATGGTCGGCAGCGCTGCCTTCATTCGGCAAGGCGTCTGGCAACAGACAGGCAATCTTCAGCAAAGCCGCCTCGACCAGCAACGCATCCTCGCGGGCCAACTGGCGGATGCGATCGTAATGTATTTGCTCGGCAATGCTCCGAAACAGGCGCTTGTATTGACTGTACCCGCACGCCGTCAGGAACGCTTCATAGATAGCTTGATCGGCGCCGACCCGGTCGATGCGGTCCCGGATCATCTGCGCCTTACTAAGCATCCGCCATTCGCCCACAAGGTTCAGTAGGCTCAACAGGCGTTCCGGACCATATCCCTCGAACAACGCAGCGCACGCTCCCGGTGCCGAAATGCTGGCCACGGGATAACCGTCAAAGGGAAGGACACGAGCCAACTCGTGAAGGTCTCTATCAAGGTAGTTCTTGAGCAGAAGGGTTGGGACAGTGCGCCCTGCGCTCGTCAACAGCGCTTCGATGGGCGGGCAATCGTCCAGCACAACATGGAGCACGACCCCGTCATAGCGCGAATCGAGATGGTGTCCATGCTGCTTCCACGATGCGCAGCTCAGGTGAACCTCGACGTCCCCGGTGCGCAGCCGATTGTTGATCTCAAGCTGGGCGTCGCGGAAATCGGGTCCTTCACTTTGATTCCACCAACCCGGCGACAGCACATGGAGCGGCCTGCCGTCGGCGAGCAGCAGGTTCTCGCCGTTGAAAAGCTGGTCATACCAGACGCACTGTAGGACGTGCTCGGGCAGCGGCTCCGCGGATTCGTGAGCCGCGCGTGCGCGAAGATAGCCGTATCGGTCAGAGAATCCCATCCGAGCTGTGTTCCACCGTATGGCACGGTCTAAAGCCGCTCACTTCGCAAATACCCCTTCGAATCAGCGCACATCAACGCTGGCCCTCTGTGCGTGCGCCCTACGAAAGGTTCAACAATGCTGTTGTGCTAATAGACCGTAGCGCATACTCTCCTCGAAATCAACATCGGGGAGTGAAACGGCGCGTCCCCCTCCTCGCCTCTTCCACGTAGGCCCATCCGCTGCACACGACGGGGGTACGGGTAGAAAAGAAGCGCGTTTGTTCCCGGCAGGAAGCGCGACGCGTGTGGCGCATGCGACCAGGATCGAGCGCTTGCCGCAGCCCGCGATCTGGACTGGACGCAGCGGCAAGACATGGAAGATGCTGCAAGCACTGCGTGGTCGCAGACATAGTTCTCAGGGCGTTGTTTTTGACATGCGGAGCCTGCCGCAGATAAACTTTCTGTTCTGACTTGCGGCATCGATCTCGCCGGTGGCGTCTCTGTTCTCCGTAGTTTTTGGGCGACTCCCAGACCTCGTGAAAGGGCTGTTTCAGGAAGGACCGCTTCATGTACTTGCAAAACATGCTGCAGGAGCTGAACGCGTTCTGGATGGCGAAAGGTTGTCTCTTGTGGCAGCCTTACCACACCGAAGTCGGGGCGGGTACGTCCAATCCTGCAACGTTTCTGCGCGTCCTGGGCCCCGAGCCATGGTGGGTGGCCTACCCGGAACCGAGCATCCGCCCGGACGACGGGCGATATGCCGAAAACCCAAACCGTACCCAGCACTACTACCAGTATCAGGTAATCCTGAAGCCGTCGCCGCCCAATGTGCAAGAGCTCTACCTCGAGTCCCTTGAAGCCCTTGGACTTGACTTGACCAAGCATGACTTCCGCTTCGTCGAGGACAACTGGCAAAGCCCCTCCTTGGGCGCTTGGGGTCTGGGATGGGAGGCCTGGCTTGACGGCATGGAGGTCCTCCAATTCACCTACTTCCAGGAATGCGGCGGGCTCAAACTCGATGTCCGGGCCTGCGAACTGACCTACGGCGTCGAGCGCATCGCCATGTTTCTCCAGGGCGCTGACAGCCTCTTCGACTTGCAATGGGGGCCCTCCGGCGTCACCTACGGCGATATCTACCGGGAGTCGGAGGTCGAATACTGCACGTACAACTTCGAGGCTGCCGACGTCGGCAAGCTGCTTAAGCAATTCGACATGACCGAGAGCGAGGCGAAGCGCCTTCTGGCGGAGCATCTCATCATGCCGGCCTACGACCACTGCCTGCGCTTGTCGCACCTGTTCAACTTGCTCGACGCGCGCGGTGCACTGTCGGTCGCGGAACGCGGCCGGTTTCTGTTGCGCTGCCGCTCCGTGGCGGAGGGCTGCGCAAAAGCGTTTTTCGAACAACGGAAGGCGTTGGGGTTCCCACTGCGCCGGCTGGCGGCGCCGGATGTTGCCGAAGAACACGCGCCCGCTGCTATCGACACGGCCTCCTATAACGAAAGGGACACGCTTCTCCTCGAGATCGGCGTCGAGGAGCTTCCCCACGGCGATGTGAAAGCCGTACTCGTCCAAGCGCCGGGCCTCATGGAGAAACTGCTCGAAGAAAACCATCTTTCTCACGGCCCCATCTCGGTGTGGGTCGCTCCGCGCCGGATCGCCTTCGAAGTCCGCGAGCTGTCAAGCCGTCAGGAAGACGTCGTTCGAGAGGTTCGAGGCCCGAACCGCGCAGCGGCTCTTGACGACCAAGGCCAGTGGAAACTGCCCGCGGTCAAGTTTGCCGAAAGCCAGGGCTGCACCACGGACGACATCTATTTCCAGACCCAGGGCAAAGCCGAGTACTGCTTTGTAAAAGTCCACCAGCGCGGCAGAAGCATCGCCGAACTGCTTACGGGCATTGTTGATAAGCTGCTCAGGGCTATCCAATTCGCCAGATCGATGGGCTGGGAAGACTCCTCCGTGACGTTCTCGCGGCCGATACGTTGGATCCTGGCCCTTCACGGATCAAAAGCCGTCCCCGTGGCCTGGAAACTTCGAGAAACAGGGGATGCCGGTCCGGAGCGCGTGCTTCGTTCCGCGCCAGCAACATACGGGCACCGGCGGTTGGCCCCCAAACCCATCGCCGTGGACAGGGCGGAAAGCTACCGCGACAAGCTCCGCGCTGGACACGTCCTCGCAGACCGCGACGAACGGATGCAAATGCTGCGTGAGCGGGTGACCCAGGAAGCTGACGCGCTGGGGTTGCTGCCTGAGGATGACGAGGATCTCTTCGACGAGCTCTGCGATCTCGTCGAATGGCCCAAACCAGTCGCTTGCAGCATTCCCGAGGAGTCCCTTGCGCTGCCCGAACCAATCATCATTACGCCCATGAAGGTGCATCAGCGCTACATTCCTCTGCGGGACAGCCGCGGCTCGCTCAGCCGCCACTTCATCGCGGTCGCCAACGGTGAATACGGCGAGGAAGCGGTCCACTTGATCCGGGAGGGCAACGAACGGGTGCTCAACGCCCGCCTGCGCGACGCGAAGTACTTCTGGGACAACGACACACGCACCCCCCTGGCTCAGTTCGCCCAAGGTCTATCCAGGCTGTTGTTCCATCAGAAGCTTGGGACCGTTGCGGACAAGGTCCAACGGTTGCAGACGCTCTATCCGCGTTTGCGCGAACAGCTCCCCTCCGTGGACGACGAGAAGATGGGCCAGGTGCTCACGCTGATGAAAGCCGATCTTACGACCCAGATGGTAACGGAGTTCTCGTCGCTCGAAGGCGTCGTAGGCATGCTCTACGCCCGGGTCGAGGGCCTGCCTGAGGACATCGCGCAGGCCATCTTCGAGCATCGCCTTCCGCGTAAGGCCGGCGATGCCCTGCCGTCGAGTCCCCTCGGGCTTGTAGCCGGCCTCCTTGACCGGCTCGATACGCTGGCCGGCTACTTTAGCATTGGCATCCGGGTAAAGGGCGCGAGCGACCCCTTTGGTCTACGCCGGAATGCGCTTGCTTTGCTGGCTCTCGTCGAGAACGCCGGACTTGACGTCAACCTCTCCCATCTGGTAGCCGCCGCCGTCCAGAACTACTGCGAACTGGTTCCTGAAAAACAGCAGACCGTCGCCGAGATCCTTCGCTTCTTCGCCGATCGCCTCGAGGCGCTCAGCCGCGACCAGGGCTATGCCTACGACCATATTGCCGCCGTGTTAGCCAGCCACGCCGACCGGCCGGTCCGGGCCAAAGCGTGCCTCGACGCTCTGAAAGCCTTAGACGACAGTCAAGTCCAAGACCTCGCTGAACAAACCAAACGGATGCAGCGTATCGCAAAAGAGCCTTCGGATCGCGTCGACCCAAGTCTCTTGGCGGAGGATGAACAGGCGCTGTTCGCGCTGACTCGCGAACCGGCAACCAGAGTCGCCGACTGGGTCGAGCGCAAGCAATTCGAGGAGGTCTTTCGGGAATTGCTGCACTGGACGCCGGTCATCAACACGTACTTTGAACAAGTGCTCGTCAACGACCCCGAGGACGCTGTCCGACGCAACCGCCATGCCCTGCTCAAGACGATCCTCAGCGCTATGACGGCGGCCGCCGACGTAACGCGGATCGAGAAACGCGAAGTCCAGGAAATGTGAGAGCATTGTTTCGGAAAGCGGCAAGCTCGCTGAGGCAACCGTGGAATTCGACTACGACGAAGTGGCCCCCGACTACGACACGCATCGAACGGGAGGAGGATGCTGCATTGAGCCCGTCGTGAGACTGGCCCGCACATGGGGCGTGCGCCGGGCCCTCGAGATCGGCCCCGGGACAGGCAATAACACGGCGCCTTTTCTCGATGCCTGTTGCCGCACGCTCATCGGGCTCGAACGTTCCGCCGGCATGCTCGAGCAAGCCAAGTCGAAGGGCATCCCGGCTCGATGGATTCGTGGCGACGCTATGCACATCCCGTTGGCGGACCATTCCGTCGATTTCGTGTTCGGTTGTTATGTTCTTCACTATCTCCCGCGTCTGAAGGAGCTCTTCTCTGAATGTGCCCGCGTTATCGGGCGAGGTGGAGCCGTTTTCGTCACGGCCCCTGTCGATTTCATTGAGCGTCACCCCATGAACCGCTACTTCCCGAGTTTCGCGGTCGTCGACAAGGCCCGGTTCCAGCCCATCGAGAACGTAAAAGACGCCATGGCAAGCGCCGGCTTCCATCCCGTAGGCGTCGAGCGAACGGCCGCACCGCCGGAACCCATCGACCATGCCTACGTCCAGAAGGTCGCCGCCAAATTCGTGTCGACCTACGCATTAATTCCAGAAACGGAGTTTGAAGAAGGACTGGCGCAACTCCGGGCGGACGTCGCCGCCAGAGGCCGGCTCGATGTCGATTTCGTCTGGGAGGTCGCGACGATCTGGGGACGCCTTTGAAGTCGTGCTTGTGCTGATTGGGACCCGTCGCCCATATCACTTGATATGGCCGGCCTGCCGCATTTCGTGTAGAATCCTCCCCACGGCGCCGGCCCGAGGATACACGCAGGTGACGTCAAAACACGGCCCAAAACACAAACGACAGCGCGACCGCGAGTGGCGCGCTGGTCAACGCGACCCCATCCTCTACGAACCGCGGCGGTTCCGGGGACGCGACAGCAGCGTCGTCCCAAAAACAGGGGATGACAGTACCGATCTTTTCTCGGACATCGAGGCGAACGCTACAGTGATCTGCCCGTATGGCGCTTTGGCTTTCGTCGACCACGAAGGATCCGAACTCCTCTGCAGAGTCGACGACGCTCTGATGGCTGGGAAGACATCTATCCTGGCGCCCGGCGACAAGGTGCTCGTCGAGGGAGAGGCTGAGAATTGGCTGGTGAAAAAAGTGCGCCCGCGCACGAGCCATTTGACGCGACCCGCCGTAGGCACGGCTCGCGAACAGGTCATTGCCGCCAACGTCGACCTGCTTGTCGCTGTCGTTGCAGTCGCCCAGCCAGAGCCCAAACCCGGGCTCATCGACCGCTTCCTCATCCTGGCAGAACGTGGAGGCATTATCCCGCTCATCTGCGTCAACAAGACGGATCTCCCACCTTCAGAACCGCTTGATCTCGCTGCCTATGAACGCCTTGGGATTCCAATTGCACGTACAAGCTGCAAAACCGGCGACGGTCTGGGAGCCTTGGAGCAACACCTCCGGGGAAAGCTCAGCGTGTTTGCAGGCCATAGCGGCGTAGGCAAGTCCTCCTTAATCAACGCTCTCGATCCCACGCTCCGCATCGCCACAGGACAGGTCAGCGACAGCACTGAGAAGGGCCGGCACACGACCACTGCTTCGCGGTTGCACCACCTTGATGGACACACCCGGATCATCGACACCCCGGGCCTGCGCGAAGTGGGTCTGTGGCAGATCGGGCCGCAGGAAGTCGCCCAGTACTTCCCGGAAATCGACGAGATAGCGCAAGCGTGCAGGTTCCGCGACTGCAGCCATGAACACGAACCTGGCTGCGCCGTGCGCGAAGCCGTCAAAGAAGGGCGCATCCCCGCTTTGCGTTTTCAATCATACCTGCGGATACGCAAAAGCCTCGAGAAATAGGCGCCAACTGTTTTGGAACGTGCACAATAACGCGGACAAATGCCCGGGAAATCTTGTAACTGCCTATAGGGCTGGTCCACTTTCTGGAAAACATGCCCGCCAAAGGGCTCGCGAATACAGACGCAAAAACCTGCTATACTAGGAATCGAAACAGCTTTCTTGCGATTCATACCGCATTGTCGCATACTGGTTGTCACGCGATGCATTCAGTCGTGTGCTTTCGCGAGGAGATCGCAAACGTTCCATGACAGAACAAACCTACAACACGTCGCCAACAGTTGCTCAACTGGTTCGTGCTCTTGACCGAGGCCTTCTTATTCTGGAGACGCTGTCGTCGGCAACAGATGAGCTAGGTGTCACAGAATTGGCCGAGCGTTGCGGCCTCGATAAGAGCACCGTTCATCGGCTCCTTGCAACGCTTGCTCGTCGAGACTACGTGCGCCAGAGCCCCCACACTCGTGGATACTCGCTTGGCCTCAAGATATTCGAGCTGTACGATGCGCTTCAGGGACGGCTGGGTCTGCAGGATGTGTGCCGTCCTTTTCTCGCCCAGTTGATGGAGCTCACAGATGAAACCTCTCACTTGGCTGTCCTCTCGGGCGCTGAAATCGTCTTCATCGACTGGTTTGTGAGTTCTCATGTGGTAAGCGTTCGTACGCAGATCGGACGCCAAGAGCCCGCGTATTGCACCGCCTTAGGCCGCGCTATCTTGGCCTTCCTTCCCCGCACCGAGGTACTGCGCATCCTAAGTCAGACGCGCCTCCAGTCCTATACCACCGGTACGCCCACGGATCAGCATGCGATGCTCCGAACACTCGATATCACGCGCAAAACCGGTTTCGCCGTTGACGACGAGGAGTTTTTGGAGGGAGTGCGATGTCTCGCCGCTCCCGTATTTGATTTTCAAGGCAATCCGATCGCTGCCATGGGCATATCGGGCCCCTCGACCAGACTGTCGAAAGCCCGTTGCCAGAAGTTGGGTCCCGTCGTGGTCCAACAGGCTACGTTGGCCTCGAAGGCCCTTGGCTACCGCAGCGCCTCGTGAGACCAGGGTAGACAAATGTCGTTCCTCTTACTCATCGGCTGCAGCATAGCGGCAGCTGCACCTCCTCCCGAGGCCGAAGCCACCCGTCAATTCGACCTCGCACAACCCTTTGATCCGGAGGCCGTCCTGGGCGGCCTCTTCGTCCACGACTTGGATGGAGACGGGCGCATGGACTTCGTCGTCGCCAGCGACGGATACGTTGGAGCGTACAGCCGCACCGGCCAAAAAATGTGGGTCTGGGAAGGGAATAACCGGCTGTTCGAGTACAGCCATCATCCAAGCGTCGTCGCTGGAAACCTCGATGGCGGTCAAGATGAAGAAGTCGCGTTCCTTCAAGAAGACCACGCCCTGTTGGTTCTTGACGGCCCCACAGGCAAAACGAAATACCAGCTTCGAGACCTTGGCAAACCCATAGCTCTCGGCGTCGCAAATCTGCGTGGAATGGGCGACAGAGACCTTGTTCTCCAATATGACCTGACGCGCCTGCGGGCCGTTCAGGGTGAAGATGGAACAACCCTTTGGGAAACCAACGAATACAAATCGATCGAACACAGTCCCTTCCGTCAGGCGGATTTGGACGGCGACGGACTGGACGAGATTGCAGGCGCAGCCCTCATCGATCACGACGGCAAACGAATGCATGACTGGGTTCTGGAGGGCCGCCATCAATCCATGGATTCCATCGTTATCGCGGACATCGAGCCCGGCGGTCCCCTCGAGGTCGCACTCGCTGAACAACGCGGCGCAAATTCCCACACAGACGTGGTGAACAGTCAACGTATCCTCTGGCGGGCGCTCAACCCGTGGAACTGGGAAGACCCCGACAAACTTGCGGTCGGAGACTTTGATCCGGAACGGCCCGGACTCGAAGTGTTCAATCGGTCGTCCGGAGGAGACGGCACAACGCCCCGCAGCAAGGCCGAACCATTCGCGCAAGAACAAGCGCCTTGGGTCCTTGACGCGCGCGGCAACGTGATATCGAAATACTATCTCAACGACAACAAGCCGGAATGGTGGACCGGACACGGCCTCGAGGAAATTGTCCGGATCGACTGGGACGGCGACGCAAAAGATGAATTGGTGGGAAAAGAACGGCACAAGGTTGGCGCCGCCGCGATTGTCAACGCCGTTTCGGGCGAATTCCAGGTTGTCTTTCCCGTCAAAGCCGTGCGGCTCTATGCTGCAGACATCGAAGGCGATTCCCGCGAGGAAGTGATTGTGATCGACGCATCCGGCACAATCAAGGTCTTCACCAACACCATGCCCAATCCCCATCCTCCCAAACCCAGCCTATGGAGTCACAACTGGTACCGCCGCCAAAAACAGAACTGGAATTACTATTCCCCGTGACTTCATTCAAGCGGCAGGTGTCCTTCATTTGCCACCGCCGATGTTCTTTGCACACATGGTTTCTCTCAAGAGCCGCCGCAGGTGGCAGCGGCGCCGGGGGAAGGGGGAAAAGAATGGGGCTATTGAAATGGCTTATTACCTCGACTTGTTCTCGCCTGAAACTTACGAAGGCTTCAGCCGTTCAGACAGGAGCGTCTCGGGTTTCCGAAAACGCCACGAGAAGGCCGCAGGCAGGATCGGGCCAGGGGACCGTCTCATCTGCTACATGACGAAGCTCTCGCGATGGGTCGGCATCTTAGAGGTCAGTAGCACTTACTTCATCGATGACACTCCGCGGTTCTATGGTAACGAGAAGGATCCCTTTGTGGTGCGCTTCAGGGTCAAGCCGATTGTATGGCTCCCCAAAGAGCACACCGTGCCCATCCACGAAGATCACGTCTGGAACCACCTGTCTTTCACGAGAAATTGCGAGAAGAATTCCCCGCAATGGACCGGCAAGATTCGTGGAAGCTTGGTTCATTTTGAGGAAGAAGATGGTCGATTCCTCGAAGACTTACTGCAGAAACAGGCCCACACACCAGACATATACGAGCTCGACGAAGACCAGTTCCGCCGCTACGCGACCCAAAGGGTCCGGCGCGAGAATGGCGTCGTCCCAGTCACAGTTCCAGTGCCGGACATCGCAGAAGAAGAGCCTGTTGGCGAATCTACCCTCCGCGAGAGCCACCAGGTCCAAGCGCTCCTCGCCAAGATCGGCGAGGCTATGGCGTACACAATATGGCTTCCAAGAAGCGACAGGGGCTCTGTTGAACAGTTGTGGACCCCCAAAAAGGGTGTTCTGTTGAGCGCATTACCCCTCAACTATGACGATATAACGCTGAGAACGATTGAGCAGATTGACGTGCTGTGGCTGAAACGCCGGTCTATCGTCCGGGCGTTTGAGGTCGAGCATACGACCTCCGTGTATTCCGGCATCCTCAGGATGGCCGACCTCCTCGCGCTTCAGCCCAACATGGATATCAAGCTCCATATCGTGGCGCCCATGTCGCGACGGGAGAAGGTTTTCGCCGAGATTCAGCGGCCCGTCTTTTCCCTACTCGAGCGGGCGCCCCTGGCGGAGTGCTGCACGTTCCTGTCATACGACAGCGTTGAAGAACTCGCACGCGCGAAACACCTGGGTTACCTATCCGACGCCGTGCTCGACGAATACGCGGAGGAGGCCGAGTAATAAAGACCATGGCGACACAGGAGACGACATGCAGCCGGTCGAGACCTATCTACAGACCCTCTCGAAGATCTACCGCAATGGCGCGGCTCTGCTCAACCCTCCTATTACGCGGTGCTGGGAGCTTTGGTAAATGAGGTCTGCCGTCATCGCCAGGACATCCTTGACCCTGATCGCTGTGTAGACACTCTTGATACAAACGCCCTATGATGCCCACGTAAACGTTGATATTACCGACACAAGAACGGCCCCAACCACCCGGATTGACACTCAGGCTCCGCACATCGGGAAAGACTTCCTTCGCCCGTTCGAGGATGATCTCGATATCGGGCTTGGTCATGGCCTCGCGGATCTCCCAGCAGGGCTTGCTCGGCGAAGCCAAGCAGGACGTTGCGTGTGAAACAGTCTACACCAAGCGCCGCACCGGCAATCAGGTCCTAACGTTGTGCAGCATGATGGCGCACAACCTGGGGCGTCAACTCCAGATGAGAGCCAAGACGCGCAGACACCGTCTCGATCCCAAGCGGGGCGCTGCCTGGTCTTTCGAGGCCCTCAACACGCTGCGCCGGCGCTTCATCCAGCGCGCAGGCCCTCTCATTCGCCCTTAACGCAAGCTCACCCCCAGCATGGCCGCAAACGACAAGGTACGAGAAGACATGGTTCAGCACCTGAGCGCGCTTCAACAAGCCGCATGAGAACCTACCAAACCAGCTGAAAACCACGGCAGGTTATGCAACGTTAGGGTCTATGGTCACTCACTCCGTGCGGACAGTCGGTCCAGCCTCACGACACGGCACTCGGCACCCTGTAGCACAATGGTTTTGCTGCTGCTGGCGCCGTCAGCCATCTCGCAGCAGATAACTGTCTCAATGGGACTATCGTCACGCAAGTTCCGCAGGGCGATCGCGTAGCCGCCCGCTTCTCTGGCGACCTGCTCAATAACCGCCGCCAGATGGCTTGATGTGATGACGTAGCCGTCGGCTCCGTTGCGATATTCCCGTGGGTACGGGGCACGAGACACCACGGTTTGACCGTCCCAGTCGCAGTTGACTGCCAGTCCTTCGGGGTCCACGTAGCATTTTTTGCCGAAGCTCTGTATGAAGTAGATGAAAGCGAAGTCCTCGTCGCTGCTGGAGACCGCAAACCAGGAGTTCGGCCGAGGCCTGCTTGTGTTTCGTTTCTCCTTTGAGACGTTCTCTTCGAAGATTGCGGTATTCATCCA
>CAZBQH010000314.1:0-8738 GCA_964493915.1 uncultured Nitrospiraceae bacterium | reverse complement strand
ATAGGTGCCCACGTTGAACGTGGCATGCCAACCCGAGCCGCCCTTTTCAAGCACGGTGTGGTTGAAACCCTTTGGTATGAAGGATTGTCCAGAATCTTTGGCGTAGAAGGCCCCGGGTTTTCCTGCGACTTTTCGGATGCCAATCCGGGGCAACGAGTTAACCGGCTCAGCAGGTTGCGGCGCGGGCTGCACCGCTTTCACCTCCGGCGGCGGCTCGTTGGCAAGGGGCGCTCCCGTCAAACGGATGTTGTCAAAATCCGCCACGTTGCCGTAGTTCACCAACGCCACTTGCCCTTTGGAAAACGTACCGTCTTCTACTTCGAACAGCTTGGCTCCATTAGCGAACACGGACAAGTGCGGCCCCTTGGCTTGGACCTCGAGCGGCACGCTGCCTTCGCGGGGTTTGAGTTCCGTTTGCGTTGCGTCGAGGGTGTGATCGCCGGCGTGCATAAGTTCCACCTTTCCGTTGGCCCGCACAAAGACCATATAGCCGTCGCGCCATGTGCCGTGCGCAAAGGGATTCGATGCCCGGAAAAGAAAGCCTGCCCATACCGTGTCGGGTTGCCAGTAAACGTCGGCGATGCATATGTCGGCTGCGAGAGCCATGTCGCCGAGCACCAAGCCAGACAGGGTGGCCAGCCCGCCCTTGAAATGGGGGTCCTCGTGGCGCAGACGGCCGCCGCTGACGTACCATTTGCCTTCCTGAACTGTCCAGTCGTCCAAGCTTTCGTGCTGGAATTGCCATTGTCTGTCTAGGGGCGGGTCCTCCGCGATTAGGGTTGCGAGGCCCAGCATCACGGCGAAGTACATGACGGGAAAGCTCCTTACCGCTTGTCAATGCGCGTTGTGAGACGCAAGTATGACGCAAGTATAACGATCTCACGCTCCGGTAGAAAGCAGACTGATGGAAATGGGGCGAGGCATCGAGCCTTTGTCGAAGCCGGATGCTCGATCTTCCCGTAAAAGCCGCAGTTCTCAGAGAAACCGGCGGAGTTGCTAGGTCTTGACTTGGGGCCTTGCGGCGAGCAGGTCCAGCGCAGCGTTCACCACGCGTTCAGGAGGTATGCCTCGCATGCAGCGGTGGTCCGTTTTGCACACAGGTTTCTGGCAAGGACCGCAATCCACGTCAATGCGTAGGACATGGCCGCGCTCATGGGGGCTTTCAGAATAGCGCGGCGACGTGGGGCCCATGATGCATACAGTCGGTACGTGAAAAGCGACGGCGACGTGCCTGGGTCCGGAATCGTTGCAGATGAGCAGATCAAGCTGAGACACGACGGCCTTGAGCGTCGCAATCGTGGGACGACCGCTGTCGGGCTGGAGGATGGGCGTTTTCGCAGCGGACAGAACGGCGCGGCGCGTTTCCTCTTCGCCAGGTCCCGTCAAGATTACGGAACGTGCGCCGGCCTCCTTTGCCAGCAGGTCGGCAACGCGGGCGTAATACTCAGCCGGCCAGCGTTTGCTTGGCCCGAAGGCCGCCCCTGCCGCGAGACCCACGAGGGGACCATCGCCTTGCAGTTCAGCGCCGAGGGCCTTGACAAGCATCGGGTCGGCATGGAGCTCGAGCCCCTGCCCGTCGTCCTCGCAGCCCAACGCTCTGACAAGGTCCAGGTATTCCGTGCCCATGTAGACGGGCGCGATGCGGCCGTTCTCCATGTGGGGAGCCATCGCTGCCGACAACAGGACAGCGCGCCCGTTCCGCGAGTACCCGATCCGGGACGCCGAACCCGTCAGAAAGGCAAGCAATGCGGCCCGAAAGGAATGGGGAAAAACCACGGTCAGATCCCACGCAGCGTGTCGGAGACGCCGCGCTGTTCGGACCAGATCGACCGGCCCGGGGCGTTCGGGCATGGTCTCGAATCGGTCAATCCAGGGCAGGCGATCGAGTGCGGCGCATGCTGAAGGCCGGCCTGCAACCGTTAACGCAGCGTCAGGGAAACGGCGGTGAAGAGCGCGCAGGGCAGGGGTGCACATAACGACATCCCCCAACCAGTTAGGCGCCAAAGCCAGAACGTTGAGGACAGGCGGCCTCAGGCGCTGCAAGCGGGCTGGGTCATTGGTCATCGCGATGTTCTTCGACCCGCCGCCCAAGCTCTTCTACAAACTTCTTTTCGCCCAAAGTGTTTCCAAATAACTGCGTACTCTCTTTCAGATAGGTCTTAAGGATTTCGGCAGCATCAAAAACCGCTCGGACAAGCACGGTGAATAAGAACGCAAACATGAGGATAAGATACAGCGCGAATTCCTTTGGGTTGTTCCTCACATGGACAATCTGCAACCCAAGGACCATGATGATGAACAGCGCAAAAAGCAGATAAAAACTCGCCGGACGTGACGCACTGACCTTGTGCCACGCCTTCCACAGGTATGATCGGAACAGTTTGTACCCATCTGACGGCGGCTGGTTTTCCAACGGAGCTCCTTTCACCCTTTATTGTACCAGCTTCTGCGCGGCCTCCGCCGAGGGTGTTCTAAGCTCTAATGCCCTCGTGGATCTGATAGGCCGTCAGGCCCCGTTTTCTGCGGGTCTCTGGACCTTCTTGGCGTTGGTCGCAGGTCAACCGTTCCTAGGCTGCTTGGCACGGTAAAGGATGGTGTATATCAGGTCGCCGGAACCGGCCCGGCCATCGGGTTCGTGGCTCAGGGCGATCTTCAGGTCCACGACCTCGATATGTCCGGCCTGTTGCATGATCCAGTCATTGACCATGCTGTCGAGCTGCGCAACCTTGTCTTCATAACCTTTGAACGTTTTGACAAATGAATCGGCCATCGCTCTCTTTTCTCCGGCTTTAGAACAGCATTTCCTGGCAAGGCGTCATTGGGGCAGGGGCTGCCGCCATGGATAAAAGCCTCTCTTCGTCCAGACTGCCGCTTGGCGTAAGCAACGGCATGGCGCTCGTATGTTGCAGCCATCCCCAGGGCGAATTCCTGTCCCCGGGACAATAAACCACGAGAGGTCTGCCATATTGCAGCGCCCTGCGGGCGGTCTCGACGCTTCCTCCGCTCCGTTTGGGTTCGATGACCACCACCAGCCGCGCCATCGCGGCGATCAGACGGTTCCGCGCCACAGCAGCATAGTTCTCCCATCCTTGCTCGGGGGGAAACGGCGTCGCAAGAGCGGCTCGGCCCTCGCCGGCGCTTCGCCAGAGACGGGCAGTTCCCTGCCAGGCCAGGATTCCCATAGGCAACACCGCGACCGTTTGCCCTCCTGCATCCAGAGCGCGGCTGTGAGCGATTTGGTCGACACCTTTGGCGCCGCCGCTCACGATCGGGCGCCCCGTCCTCGCAAAGAGAGTGGCGGTTTTGGCTGTGAGCGCCGCGCCCTCTTTACTGGGCGTACGGGCGCCCACGATGGCCACGCTTGGCGCGTCTAAGAGCGTGTGTTTTCCGGAAACGTACATAACGGGCGGGGCGCTCTCCCCCAAGACAGTCTGCAAGACGCGCGGATAGCCCTCATGCGCCATGAGGCACATCCGAACACCGGCAGAGCGCAGACGCCGCTGGATATTCGAGGCGGCTTTGGGCGTCTTTTCGTCCCTGACGCGTTGGAGAAAGGTCGCGACGTCGCCCGAATCGGCCGGAAGCAGTACCGCCAGCTCGGCATCTGTGAGATAGACCAGTTTGCCCAAAGGGAGCCCGGCATAGAGGCCCGCTTTCAGGAGTCGGCGGACAAACCCTTCGCTGACCCCCGGATACCGGAGCGTTGCCAACACCACTTCCGTGTCGGTGATTGCCCCCTTCTGGGTCCTTGGTTCCGCCTTCGTCCTGGACATGACCTTCATGGTACCATGAGCTCGCAATCGCATAAAGAGGACCGCCAGTTGGAGCAACCCGCCGTTGACGATGCAGTTTCCAAAGGGCTTTTTGTGGGGAGCGGCGACTTCCGCCCATGTCGTCGAGGGCGAAGACTATCAAAGCGACTGGTGGCGTTGGGAGCAGCGCCCCGGCCGGATTCTCGACAACAGCACTTCTCAAAAGGCGGCAGGCCATTTCGCCCGGCTGGGCCCGGACGCCGAGTTGCTCAGCCAGTTTGGCTTCAAAGCTCATCTTTTCTCGTTGTCTTGGGGACGGATCGAGCCGGGACCGGGTCAATTCGACGCCGATGTGCTTGGCCATTACGCCAGTTTCCTTCGCCAACTCGACAGATCCCATATCGTGCCCGTCATCGCACTTCAGCATGTCAGCCTGCCCGCATGGTTCGCGGCAGACGGAGGCTGGCGTCAACAGGAGGCGCCTACGCTGTTCGAGCGATACGCGGCCCAAGTCTTGGATGTCCTGGGGCCGTATTGCCAATGGTGGATTCCTATACTCGATCCCTTTCATGTGCTTCGCAAAGGCATGCTCGAAGGCGTCTGGCCCCCCGGCCGCAAGAGCTTCCGCAGTGCGTTGCGCCCGTTGCGGAATATGCTCGAAGCTCACGGTCGTGTTTACAGGTTTGTACGCCGCGTGGACGGCCAGGCCCGTGTAGGTCCGGCCATTGCCTATCAGCAGGTTGTTCCAGCCGATCGCCGCAGTCCTTGGGACCTCCGCGCGGCGCGCTTGGCCCAATATCTCAGCAATAGGCTCGTGCCCGAAGCGGTTATCCTGGGGAAAGGCCATCCGCTGTTGCGTCTCCCAAAGGAAATCCGCGGCTCTGCGGACTTCATTGGATTCTCCTATTACGGCCTCGACACGGCTCGATTCCGCCTGACGCGGCCGCGCCAGCTTTTCATGGAAACGTCCGGGAAACGTCCCGCCGGAAGCGACCTGCTTTCGCCCGCGATCTTTCCACGCGGTCTGCGAGACGCGGCTGCGGCTTTGGCACGATACCGCCTGCCTTTGCTGGTGACAGGGAATGGTCTTGCTGCGACGGACGACTCTGCTCGCCGCCGCTACCTCTTGGATCATCTGGCTGCCTTGCGGGGCGCTTTGAGCCTGGGCGCAGACGTCCGGGGGTATTTCTACTATAGCTTTCTCGACGGTTTTGAATGGACCGCCGGCTACACCCAGCGTTACGGCCTTTTCCATGTGGATC
Organism: uncultured Nitrospiraceae bacterium; assembly: GCA_964493915.1. Classification (GTDB taxonomy): domain Bacteria; phylum Hydrogenedentota; class Hydrogenedentia; order Hydrogenedentales; family SLHB01; genus CAZBQH01. The sequence goes on along the minus strand of CAZBQH010000314.1, from coordinate 3,724 downwards.
GTGAGACGCTTTCCCGCACGCCTAACGGCGCCGCCTTCTTGTTCAAGGACATCTGCGAGAAGGGCGCCCTTCGCCCGGGGACGCTTGCGCGCTTCTGCCCAGACTGGCAACCCCCTGCTGATATGGAGATGGATTGATGCGGATACTCGCTTTCGACGGCGGCGGGTCAACGACTCGAGCCGGACTTTACGACGCATCGCGCCGCTTGTTGGCCGAGGCCAAGGGAGGACCCAGCAACCCCGTCGCCTATGGGACCGACGTTTGCCTGGACAGAATGGCGTCGTTGAGCCGGGCTTTGCTGGGTCCTGGGCAAGAGGACTTTGTCGTTGTTGCAGGGGTGTCGGGCGCGGGTATGGGAGAGCGTGCCGAACGTATCGCCGACCTGCTCAGTGAACGGCTGCAGGCCGCTCGGGTAGTCCTCTCGAACGACATCCGCGCCCAGCTCTATGCCAACGCGCGCGACGGCGACGGCGTTCTGGTTGTGTCGGGAACGGGATCCTCCGTAGCTGCGCAGTCGCGCTCAGGGGAATATGTGATGGTGGGGGGCCGCGGCCCCACTTTGGGTGATGACGGCAGCGCCTACCAGATTGCGGCGCGCGGATTGAGAGCGGCTGCCCATGCCCTCGACGGGATGGGACCTCAGACGCGGCTGGTGGAAACCATGGCCGCCGCTGCAGGGGGCGCTGATTTTCCCGCGCTAAATGTGAAGCTTTTCGCGGCAGCAAAAGAGGACGTGGCGCGTCTAGCTCCGGCCGTCGCAGAGACGGCTGTCGCAGGAGACGCCGCAGCCCAGTCCATCATCGAATCCGAGGCGCATCTTCTTGCCCTGCAGACTGTTGCGGTATTCGACCGCCTTGCTCTGCCCCACACGGCCCCCGTGTTTCTGCAGGGCGGCGTGTTCGAGCACTGCCCATCCTTTTCCCGCATCTATGAGCTTTCGCTTCACAGGCTGCGGCCGGGCATTCGCAGCATGCGTCCGCGTTACACTGGTCATCGCGCCGTGCTCGAGTTGGCGTTTGCCGCCGAGCTGCCCAAAGGCGTTTACCTAGCTGCATCTCGCCGTTCAGGTGCTGCTAGGCCGTCCCAAACAGAGCAGCCGGCGGCCGGCGTCGCGCTCGAGCGCATGACTCCGCTCGAAATCGTAACGGCCATGAACCGGGCCGATACGGCCATCGCAGACGCTGTTGCCAGCCAGAAGGAAGCCATTGCCGAGGCTGTCGCAGCAATTGCCGATGGATTCAGAGATGGAGGTCGGCTCATCTACATTGGGGCGGGGACAAGCGGGCGCTTGGGCGTCCTGGATGCATCCGAATGTCCTCCAACCTTTGGCGTTCCGCCCGGGCGCGTCATAGGCATCATGGCAGGGGGCGACCGTGCCTTGCGGGAGAGCGTCGAGGACGCGGAAGATGTTGAGGCGCTGGCCGTGGCCGACCTGCAAAAGCTTATACCCCCTCTCGAGTCCAGGGACATCGTTGTGGGCATCTCCGCTTCGGGAACGACGGCCTATGTGCGAGCCGGGCTGAATGAGGCGCAACAGCGCGGCGCAAAGACCGTGTTGCTCTGCTGCAACCCGGCGCCTCGCGACGCAGCAGGCATCGTGATAGCTGTCCAGACCGGACCAGAAGTCGTCGCAGGCTCGACCAGGCTGAAAGCGGGTACCGCAACCAAGATCGTGCTGAACATGTTGTCGACAGGCGCCATGGCGCTATGCGGCTATACGCTCGACGGCTACATGGTCGGCGTGCAGCCGACCAACGAGAAACTGCGCGCCCGCGCCGTACGCATCATCGAGGCGCTCACGTCCGTCGATGCAACGGCTGCATCGGTCCTGCTTGATGCGGCGGGCAACAACGTGGCGGCGGCTGTGCTTATGGCGCGCAGGTCGATTGACGCCGCATCTGCTGGTAAAATGCTGGCTGAAGCCAAGGGCAATGTGCGGATGGCGCTGGATTCATCGTGATTCAGGGGATAATGTGGCTGGGAAGTTGCTTCACCACTGCCGGATCAGGGGGCGGATTCTTACAGCCTTGCTAATCATCTGTCTGGGCCTGACTGCGGGATGTCACGCCGGGCAGAGGCTGGTTAGCGGCGGGCGCCCCATGGCGCGCCGGGAACGACCCCGCACGCAAGTGTACGAAAAAGCGGCGGTTCATAAGCTCCGGGTCCAGTTGCTGGCCAGTCAGTCTCGCCTGGACCTGCGAGGTGGCGCGTCTTTTGTTCTCGAGGCAGGCGGGAAGCGCATGACCCTTCCTGCAGGCCCGCTCTCGCTCGAGCTTCTAAGCGCGACGCCCGCCCGCCAACAGCATTGCGTTTTTGCTCAGACTTTCCGGCCCGAGGAAACAGCAGCAATCGAGGCCTGTATGAATGATTGGCGCGCCCGCGGCTACGCCCCTGAGACAGTGCTGCTTGGCAGGCAGTTCAAGACGCGCGCAGGAGGGGTCCTCGATAATCGCGTCGTATGGATTTCGGTTGCCAGGTTTCCTTCCTTGGAAGAAGCCGAAGCATGCCGACGCCGCCTCGCGGCGGAGGAACACTGGGCATGGCTTCGTGTGGAGACTGTCGCCCGAGGCGCCGGGATTGTGCGCCTGTCGCAAGGGGGAGAGGTCCATGCTCCGTTTTGTATTGCCGGGTCGGCGCCGGTGAGTGTATCGAGCTCGGAAGGGACAAGAGACTACGCGGGCGTTCTCGAAATCGAAGTCGGCGCGGACGGTTTGCTCGAGCTGTACGAGCGTCTCCCTCTCGAGCAGTACCTTGCATGCGTGTTGCCCGCCGAGATGCCTGCTGCATGGCCCGCCGAGGCTTTGAAGGCCCAAGCCGTCGCTGCGCGTAGCGAGATTCTGGCCAATCTGGACCTGAAATACAAGCTGTTGGGGTTCGACTACACCGATGAGGTCGAGTCGCGCGCTTATGCGGGCTGCGGCATCCGCCGGTCCTCGACGGATCATGCCGTGCGCGCGACGCGGGGTGAGGTGATTATCGAAGGCAGGCGCATCGTGCCGGCTGTGTTTTGCTCAAACGCCGGGGGCTGGACCGAAAACAACGAAACGGTATGGTCGAGTCCCCCGGACCCTGCTTTGCGCGGCGTGCCTGATTTCCCTGACGGCGAAAACCCGGCGCCGGCCGGCCTCGAGCAGCACGGCATGGCCCGTTGGTTGTTGCGTGCTCCGCTTGCCTATTCGAGCGGCGATAGCGAGTATTTCCGCTGGCGAAGGGAGTATGGGATTGAGGAATTGACGCGCATCGTCAATCAGCGCCACGCCGTGGGGACGGTCCGCGACATCCGGCTGGGCGAGCGCGGCGTGAGCGGCCGCTTGACGGCAGTCACCATCGTCGGTACGCGCGATACGGTCACAGTGCGCAAAGAGCTGCCCATCCGGCTTGCATTTGGCGGACTTCCCAGTGCTATGTTTATCCTCGATGTTCAACGCCGGGGCAATGCGCCCATTGCCTATGCGTTCATAGGCGGCGGCCGGGGGCATGGCGTGGGGCTTTGCCAGCACGGGGCAAGGGGCATGGCGTTAAGTGGTGCGTCATACGGCGCCATTCTCGCGCATTATTTTGCGGGCATCAGCATAGCCGAGGTGCAGTGACATGCGATTCGAATCCCTGAGAAAGAAGCCAGTCCGTTACGCGATTGGCCTCATGTCGGGCTCGTCGTGCGACGGGGTCGACGCCGTCCTCCCACGAATCAAGGGGACGGGCCCGGGGCTGGCTATCCAGCCGA
>CAZBQH010000313.1:0-4885 GCA_964493915.1 uncultured Nitrospiraceae bacterium | reverse complement strand
AATCGGCCAGGGTAATCCTCGCCAATACACATCCTAAAGCATAATGTCAGAAGACGTTACGAGGCGGAGAAATAGACTGGGAGATCTGCGGAATGTAAGCCTTGTCGTTGTTGGCGAGCCAGATATTGAAGCGCCGGATGCCCTCACCGGCCCCGAGCCCAGCGCAGAAATTGTCGACCATCGTGCGCTGTCCACCATCGTTCGTCCATGAACGATACTGATTGCCTCCCCAGGTCTCATGGAGTTTGAACATCCCGCCATCGGTGCTAAAGCCCTCGGAAACATCGCGGTAGGCGAAAAAGTCCACCGGGTTGAACTCGAACGTGTAGGCAGCGTCAGCCGTGCCTATGCCGGCCGCGGCTAGCATCAAGCAGAGTATCAGAACCTTGTCCTTCATTTTGCTTCGTCTCCCTTCTCCGCCGGAATTTTTCCCCGGCTGTGATGCGTTGCTTGGTTGCCGATCTGGCATCCAATCTGTCATCTAATGTCCGGTGGATAGGCGATGACAGCGGGCTTCCTGCGGAAGCTTTGCCGACACCGCCCACCCGAGAAGCCAAGCCGCGGTTCTCTCTTCCGCGGCCGCTCTCAATGGCCGCCCCCTAGCGGCGACGATTCCTCCAAGCAAACCCGGTCCCCAGCAGGAGGCCCGCGCCCAGCATCATCAGCGTGCCCGGCTCGGGGACATCCCCCACGAAGCCCTGGGCGCCCTCGTAGTTGGGGTACCCCAGGGTGGGCTGGTAGTAGTAGAGACTGCCCGCGTTTGAGGTCGGGAAGTTAGTGTAAACGTCCTGCAGGATCTCGGAGGCCCAATAGCCCTTCGAGCCGGTACTCTGGTTGACCGTGGCCCAGAACTCCGATCCCGAGTGTTCCTGGTACTGATACCAGGTCGAGTAGTTGAAGTTGGTCCGCCACGCCTGCTCATGACTGATCTCCCACAGCGCGAGCTGCAGTCCGGCGGCCTTCTCGGCGTCGTAGGAGTAGTCCTTGAACGTGTGATAGGCGTAGGCCACCTCGGCGGTGTTCCACGGCGGCGGGAACGGCGGATCGGGCGGGACCACCATGCGCTCGACCGCCCAATTCGTCGTGACGTCGGTGAAGGTGTGGAAGAGGTCGAGACAGTAGAGCGGACCGGCGGGTAGCTCATTCTGGAAGTGGCCGAGAATGCTCCCCGTGCCGAACAGGCCGTTGATCGTTTGGGGTGAGGCGTGGACGTCTGTGTACATCGCGTTCACGTATGTACCGCCGCCGTACGCGAGCCAGCCGCTCAGGGTGAGTGTGCCGAAGTCGGCCGAAGCCGGAGCCAGTGCGAGACAGAACAGTCCCGCGGCAATCAACGCATACCTCGCTGATCTTGCCATAGATGCGTCCTCCTTTTGAGATACCTGCGCTTGGTGAACAGTCAATGAACCGCAATGTTTACATGCACATTGTGTACCGCGCACGCAGGCCGGAAGGATCTTTTCTGTAACTCTTTGATGGATGGGAGATTACATTGAACACGTGAAGCGATCGTAGTTGGGCCCGCTGGCTCCGCAGTTCTGGACCTGTAAGGGCTGGCTGACAGGTCCTGGCCGCTCCATGCCCGGCACACCAATCCCCGGAGCACGAATCCCCGGAGCACCAATCCTCTGCACATCAATCCCCGGCGCACCCGTGCGTGCTTCTCGGTCATCCGATCGGGGGGGGCATCTGCCGGCCGGGCGTCTCGCGCGGGGGGGCCATGGGAGCAGCGTCCCATCCCGCGGAAGGCAGAGAGCGGAGCCGGCACGCACGAAGAAGGGCCCGGCGAACACGCCGCCGGACCCGAAGTGTCTCGAGATGATCGCCCAGAAACCCTACCGACGCCGCCTGAAGGCCAAGCACAGGATCCCGAGTCCCAGGATGCCCAAGGTCGCCGGTTCGGGCACGGTGCTCACCTGAAAGTGATCGATCTCGAATCCGGCCTGGCCGCTGTAGTTGAACACGGTCGCCGTGGTGATGCCGGCCGGGTCGATCACGGCCAGGAAGCCCTCGACCGTGTGAGCCCCGCTTCCGGGGTTGGCATCGAGCACACCCGAGGTTGCGCCGTTGACGGTCATCTGGAAGCTATCGACGGAGCTCGTGCCGTTGTCGTAGATCCACAACCCGAACCCGTACACGGGCCGGGAGAAGTTGAAGATCATCGACGTTTGCATGCCCGAGGAGGGGTTGCGCGAGAGCAGGGCCCGATCGTAGACGTTGCCGTACTGCGATGTGGGCCCCCAGGAGCCGACGAAGACCTCCGCGCCCGAGGCGGGTCCCCCGGATCCGGGAAGGCTGGGACTGACCGTCACGCTGGGCATGGCCACACCGCCCAGTGTGAAGCTGCTCACGAGGGATCCGTTCCCATAGCCATCGAAGTCGGCCTCCGCAAAGGTGCCGACAGCGGCTTGCCAGGGAAGGTCCAGGTTGACATCGGTGCCCGACATGACCCAGAAGAGCGGGGTCGCGCTCGCGGGTCCTGCCGCGGCGATCAGGAGCAGCGCCGCCAGGCCCGCGAATCCAAACCTCCACGCGCGGCGGGAAGCCGTGTCACTGGGAAATCGCTTGTTGTACATGCCTACGTGTCCTCCACGGAAGAGCGGCGCGGTTCGTCGAGCCGGTACGAGCAAGGGAATCGAGCCCCGGCGGTGTGCCGAGCCGGTTAGCGTCGCCTCATCCGCAACATCCCCACAACCGCGATCCCGAGGCCGAGGATGGCCAGTGTCCCGGGTTCGGGCGTGACGACGAACTCGCCTCTGAAATAGAGCGGCGAATCCATCTCCGCCACGAAGTTCTTGTGGTTCCAGACCCAGTGAGCCGCCCCACTGATGCCGGCGACCGGCTGATTCCCATTGTTCTGATACCAGATCGTGTTGGCGTCATTGCGTCCGTAGGAGGTCACCGGGGTCCAGGTGAGCGCGTTGAAGTCATCGGGGCCTTGCTCGGAGTTGTCCACGGGCGCCCATTCCCAAACTATGTCGGTGAGCAAATCACCGCTGACACCCGGGCCGCTCACCTCGGCCAGGAACCCAGCCGGGTTTCCGGGGCCTCCTGTTCCGGAGTTTGCGACCTCGAAGATCAGTTGGTAGTCGCCCCAGTGCGGCAGATCCACCTGCGCGGTATCGGCCACCCTCCAGTTGCCTGCGTTCGGCATGTAGAAGTTCTGCTCCACCGGCGCGGCGCCATTCTGGTACCAGGAGCCGATGATGTTGTCTCCCGTGAAGGCGACATTCATGTATACGGCCGAAGCATTGGAGCCACACAGCAGTGTCAGACATACTGCGGCGATCGCGAGGCGGTAGCTTCCCTTCATGGTTGTCTCTCCAATCTGAACGAGGGTGCACACTGGCGAACCAACAGGAACTCTGAAGCATGATGCTTCTCTGGAGGAAGGACCGCGAGGTCGAGACCAAGAACGAGCAGCCCACCCGCCATGGCGCTGCTGTCGGAATAGGCCTTGAAGTGTGACACTGAGATGTGACAGGCGTAAGCAACGGCCTCCATGTTCCTGGGCAGTGGATGGGAAGCATAAGGCGGGACTTGGCGTATCACGTCCCAGCAGGTTTGACTACTGATGCCTCCTTGAAGGCGGTGTCGATGCCTGGCCGGGCCTGATGGCGTTGATCACGCAGTTCACGACGCGGCGGCGCTCATGGGCAGGGGGAGCGGGACGAACAGGATGCGGTTGGGTACCGTCCGCATGCGGTTGCGTACCGTCCGCACGCTGAAGAATCCGGCCGCCACGAGATCGGTGACATGGTCGCTGGCCAGAGACATTCGGCGGATGAGGTCACGAATGAACGAGGACACCACCTGCGCGCGTGGGACGATCTCGAACCGGGAATGGAGTTGGCAAGCCGATTCTCGCCGTTGCTTCACGGGGGTAGACCTGATGTTCCAACTGACGCTGCGTGTTGGTGTTCGGGTTTTCGGTAGAGACAGGGCAACCCCGCCGCACCCGAATCTCCTCGCGAGGAATGCATAGGCTTCATTCGAAGCTCTATGAAATCGTGGCGGTATCCTTGCGGCAGATGAAGCAAGGGGTTGTGCGTATCACACAACCCCCCGAAGAGTACGATCGAGATGCCCCTTACAACCAAGCCTGAGCACGCTCCGCCGTCCGCTGTTCTAGGATCCTTACTACTTCCTCGCCCGGCGCCGGATAATGGGTGCTGATGCAAGTCCAAGCCCGAGAAGGCTGATGATGATGCTCGAGGGCTCGGGAACAACACCCGGATCCCATTGCGATTGACTCAGAGTCGCACCATAGTAGTTTCCGCCAATATGAGACACGGCCGTGCCCTCATAGGCGAAGTTGGCATCATTGGTCAGAACAAAGGCTTCATTCCAAATACCGGAGCTGTAGCTAGTCCAAATCGAATAGAGCGGATCCGCGGGCTGGTCCGCGAAGTGAGCCTGCCAGGCTAAGTTGCTACCCGCCAAAATTGGACTCCCCGCGCGTCCCTGAACGAACGTGGATGTAGCATAGTCGATCGTCCACCCGCTGCCAATAGTCATCCCAGGATTCGGGGGAGTGTTGAAATTCTGTGAACCGGAGAGAATATGACCTTGGAAGACATCCATTGTCAAAGTACCGCTGTTTGTCCACTGGTACCCGGTGAGCGTCCAGCTGTCGCCGGGCACCTCGATGGGGGTTCCGACGAAGTATGCCATCGCAGGAGTGGTCAGTGCTGCGAAAAGACAGAGCATCAAGATGCCACCAAATAGAACATGCTTCATTTCCGGGCCTCCTCTCATCTCCAGTCAGAATTCGACTCACGATCTCCTTCCACGAATGTGCACATTACTTACATTCCGCAGATCGCGCCGGCCATTTCTCGGCATTTCTGGCCGCGGTCCTGACCGCTCAGGGGGCGTTCCGATA
>CAZBQH010000312.1:0-3555 GCA_964493915.1 uncultured Nitrospiraceae bacterium | reverse complement strand
GCCCAGCCCCAAGCGCCCCGCCCGCGTCGCCGGCGGCAGGCTGAATCCAGATATTGTCGAAGGGACCCTCGCGAACGACCCGCCCGTTGCCCACGCAGTTAAGCGCCACCCCGCCGGCAAGGCACAGATTGCTCATGCCCGTCTGGGCGTGAGTGAACCGCGCCATGCGGAGCATGATCTCCTCGGCGACTTTCTGGATCGACGCGGCGATGTCCATCTCTCGCTGAGTAATCGGCCCCTCGGGCGTACGGCGAGGCCCGCCGAAAAGCTTGTCGAACTTTCGGCTTGTCATCACCATCGCGTGACAGTAAGCGAAGTACGACATGTCCATGCGGAAAGAGCCGTCTTCCTTGAGGTCGATGACCTTGTCGAGAATCAGGTCCACGTATTTCGGGTCGCCATACGGCGCAAGCCCCATCAGCTTGTACTCGCCCGAGTTCACCCGGAAGCCCGTGAAGTATGTAAACGCCGAGTACAGCAGCCCCGGCGAGTGGGGGTAGCGCATCTCGTGCGTCAGCTCGATGTGGTTGCCCCGCCCGGTGCCAATACAGGCGGTCGCCCATTCGCCGACGCCGTCCATCGTGAGAATCGCCGCCTCCTCGAAAGGCGACGGAAAAAAAGCGCTGGCTGCGTGAGATTCGTGATGCTCGGGAAATACGTATCGGCCCTTGTACTTGCCGCCCAGGCCCTTGTCCATCTCGCGAGGCAGATGAAGCTTCTGCTTCAGCCATAACGGCATGGCCATCAGGAACTGCCTGAACCCGCGAGGAGCGTAGCTCAGGTACGTCTCCAGCAGGCGGTCAAACTTCCGCAAAGGCTTGTCGTAAAAAACAACATGGTCCAGCTCGCTCGCGTCGATGCCGCCGACTGAAAGGCAGTAATCCACCGCGTGAGAGGGGAAACTGCTGTCGTGCTTGATGCGAGTAAAACGCTCCTCCTGGGCGGCCGCGATCGGCCGACCGTCGCGGATAAGAACCGCGGCGCTGTCGTGATAATATGCGGAAATGCCCAGAATGTTCATCGCCGTTCCTGTCGCTCAAACATGCGCGCCCCGCCCCGTGCGGGCCACGCCTGCTCCAAAAATGCGCAGGTCACTCTATACCAGCACCGCCCGGAAGTGCAACGGGAATTAACAGCCTGGCGGCCACGAACAAGCCGCAGAAGCCCCTTGGCTGACATGTCCCTGCTGCTCCAGGCCAAAATGGCAGCGCTACCTCGCCAACTCGGTGAGCGCAAGGCGGTTTCGGATTTCTATGGTTCTGCCTCGGACGGCGATCAGGTCGGCGGATTTCAGTTTGGCCAGGGCTCGGCTGAGGGTTTCGGGGATCGTGCCGATTTGCCCGGCGAGTTCGCGTTTGGTCTGGGGCAGGTCAAAGGTATCGCTTTCCGCAAGGCCGGGCTGCCATCAGTCACGCGGCGCAAACCTGGGGGTACGGACGCTCACCCAAAAGAAGCCTCCGAGGGCGAATGCAGCATCGCAGACTCTTGCGGAAACAGTTGATATAACCCTTGATAAATATTGCCTGTGGGCTATAATGCCTTCATGTGGGAAGTGGAATTCACCGACGAATTCGAGCGCTGGTGGCAGACGCTGGACGAGCACGAGCAGGAGTCACTCCTGGCCGGCGTGAGTCTGCTACAACAGCTTGGGCCACTACTGGGCCGGCCGCACGCCGATACGATCAAGGGCTCGCGGCACTCGAACATGAAGGAACTGCGGACGCAGCATCGGGGCCGGCCATTACGAACCATGTTCGCTTTCGATCCTCGTCGCAGCGCGATCCTGCTGATCGGTGGCGACAAGACGGGCGACAACCGGTTTTACGACCGCATGATTCCTTTGGCTGACAGGTTGTACGACGAACATCTGCATGAACTCCGCGAGAAGGGTTTGATCTAATGGCACGCAACTTCAAAGAACTCGAAGACAAGATGTCGCCGGAATCAAAGGCGCGGGGCGAAGCCATGGCCAAGGAGATGATGGCCGAAATGCTCTTGGCGGAAATCCGCAAGTTCATGGGGTTGACGCAGGAGGAGTTGGCATCGACCTTGGGCGTTACGCAGCCGAGCCTGTCAAAACTGGAGAACCAGGACGACATGCAAATCAGCACGCTGCGCAGACTGATCGAGGCATTGGGCGGACAGTTGGAAATCATCGCCCACCTGCCCCGAGGCGACATCCGCATTCGGCAATGCAAGGAAGCCTCCTGACGGATGGAGGCGTGGCTGGCTATATCCTCGCCCTTGAACCCCCGCGTAGCGGTGCGGTCGTTGGTGAGACAGGTCCGGAACGCGCGCCAGCGCCAGCCAAACAGCCCGGACATGCTTCCGCAAAGCCGGAAGCGTGGCGCCGCGAGCAATGGGGGCGGGGCACATGCCACCGGCCGAACGACGGAAGGGATTTTGGGAAAGGCGAAAGCTATGCTTGAAACATGGTACGGTCGAACGGCCATCATTCTCCTATGCTTATCTTTCGTGGGGTCCATCAGCGTCATCGGATGCTCAAGACGGGCAAGCACCACCATCGCAAAGACGATCCCTGTAGCAGTGCTTGGTGATCGGACAAGGCTGGCTTTTGTGGACACCGTTTCACAAACGATGGGCACCATCGCACGTTCTGTGGATGGACTGCGCACGACAACTTTCGAGATCAATGGGGCAAAGATCATTCTCTCGGCCGCTGAAGACGACGCGATAGAGCACCATGCTGCACTCGCATACGGTGCTTCTATCGTTCTCATTGCCACCAACGCCACGGTTGGCCCCTTGCCTGTTCATCGCGAGCACGTTCTTCTGGCCAGACAGATGGAGACTCCGGAGACCGGGATACTCTTGACCAATAGTGCAGCGGTCCTTGATCCCGAACTCCTGGAATTGGAAGAGCTCGAAATGCGCGAATTGCTGAACCTCTACGAGTCTGAGGGGGACACGGCCATGTGCGCCTGTGACAGTCCGGACGCCAGGGCCGCCGAAGGCAAGAACAACTGTCGAGGTCCGAAACAGCTAGTCAACTGGCTCAGCCTGCTACAACCCAACTCCCCCCAAGTTTCATCACCCAGTGTCCAGAGCCTGGACCTCTTTGTATATGCTTTGACTAGAGAAGAGGCCTTTGCCTCAGGTGTCTGCGAGGGATTGCGGAGCGGTCAGAGCACGATCATAGTCAGAGGTGTCGTGTTTTCAGGCGAACTAATCTGCCCGAGACAATTAGCCCCAGGCGAGAACGGGGAAACTCAATTCCGACTTGTGAGCATGGCGTCCATCCCACCTGCGGCTCGTCTGGTTGTCTTGAGGAAGGGCCACATTGCAGCCGCGGGAGTGGTCACTGCGTCCCACCTCGCAACCGAAAGCGAGGGTAGATAGGTACGCCAAACGGATTCCACTTGCAGGACAAGGCCACTCGGCGGCAGTAGCGCTGTGCGGCTCACTCACCGCCTTCGGCGAGGTCGGACAGGGTTTGGCGGTTTCGGATTTCTATAGTTCTGCCTCGGACGGCGATCAGGTCGGCGGATTTCAGTTTGGCCAGGGCTCGGCTGAGGGTTTCGGGGATCGTGCCGA
>CAZBQH010000311.1:0-6377 GCA_964493915.1 uncultured Nitrospiraceae bacterium | reverse complement strand
GCCTGCGCGTCAGAGAGCGTGGTCAGACCGTTAAGCGAAAGCCCCCCTTCGCGCTGAGCTAGTGCCTTAGCCACCTCATCCGAGAGCGCGGTGAGGCCGTTAAGGGCCAAGACGTCCTCTCGCTGCGCCAACGCCTTTGCTTGCTCCACCGTCAGCGTCTTGATGTCATTCGTATTCTTGGGTAACTCCCCGACCACGCCCACCATCAGCATCGCCACTGCCAGCACATATCGCACAGCCACTCCTCCTCTCGGGTGGACTCATCCTACCGCACGGCCGTCTGGGCCTCCAGCGTGCCCGCTACGGGGCGTACAGAGCCCGAGGCGGCTGCTGAATTTTTGTCGGCTGCGGTGAGCCGTTGGCAGTCGTACAACCCCTGTTCCCCCGCGTTAACCGTCTCACTTCCGTGGGGGTTCCGACGGCGGCAACCGCCCTCTAGGTGAGTCTTTACCCCCCGGCAAGTGTCGCACCGGCGCAGTAGTTTGGTGGTGGTTCTGTTGTGTGGGGCGGGGCGGTGGGCGTGCGTGTGTGCAGGAGTGGTGGTCGGTGGGGCTGCGTGTGGGGGCCGTGAGTGTGTGGGCTGTCCGGAAGCACGCCCCCCCTCTCTCGGGGGTGTCAGTAAACTTAGAATCTCCTCAACGCACGGGAAAACGCACCCCTGCACCAACCACACGCGCGAACCCACGCATACCTTTTTACAATGCGGGGAATACCCTGCGAAAAAGGAGGTTCGTATGCCGGCCGCTCTCTCGTCGCTCCAGTCCCGGCGCACGGCCCTGGCCCAAGCCCGCCGCGATTGTGATGCACTCGTCACGGCCGTGGAGCATGTGGTGGTCGGCCGGGTACATGACGATATTGACTTCTACTCTGAATTCAGCGCGGGGGCAGATCGCTTGTTACACGCACTTCATTCGCTCAGCGTGCCTCTCGGAGAGCATTTTGCGTGCTTCTCTGACTTTGTTGTGTGTGAGCGTGGGTTCACGGCTCTCGGGCTTCCCGTAGACCGAGACGAATGGGGGGCGCCTAGCCTGGATGTGGCTCTCGGGCGTATGTGGCTGGGGCACATGCGGGAGCTGAGCGACTCGCTGGGCGAACACAAGCCAGGCCGCTCCGGTCCCTCCCAAAAGCGCGGAGGTGGCCGGCACAAGGATCCGGCGGTCGTACGGCTGGAGAGTCAAGTGGCCGCCGTCTATCAAGGCGAACGTGAAAGCCTGGAAAAAAACGGCATGACCCGGCCCGAGGCGCGCAGACGACTCGCCTCCTTGAGTACGACCGATTTGCTGCGACGAATCAACGAGGACAACGATCACCCTTACTCCCTCCGTGGCCCCGAGGCAGACCGTCTCAAGAAACAGGTGACTCGCTCGCCGGCATATCGCCACTATCGCGAGCCGGAGTTGGAAGAGAGCCCTGAGGACGAGCCAGAGATGCTGCTGCCGAGGGACGCGGCGTACGCGCTGGAGAACGGCCTAAGACCTCGGCGAGCCGGACAAAACTGACCGGCTGAGTTCTGTCCTGAGTTCTGTCCTGGCGTTTGATTTTTTTCTCTCCTCCGCAGCGGCGTGTTGGGGCTGTTCGCGGGACAAAAACACCCTTTTAGGGATCTCAAGTGCGGACTAGTGAGGGGCATGCACGCCGCATGCCTCCGTAGTCCCAGGAGAGATCCCAATGCCACGGTCTTCTGTTCCCCGGATCGCGCCCGCCCTCGGCGTGATTCTGGCCGATGCCACCTATCCCCTGCCTGAATTCCAGCGATTGAGCGGCCTCGGAGAGGCAGCCCTTCGGCAGGCTCGGCGACAGGGGCTCGTTGTCACGGCCATCGGGCGGCGGCGATTCGTTCGCGGAGCTGACTTCCACGCCTTCATCGGCTCCAAAACGCATATCGCTCGGCGGGGGGCGTCCGCATGAGCCTCACGCTGCAACCCTTCGATCCCGATGCGCCATTCCCTGAGGCTACCAGGTGGGCGGCCTGCGACTTTCGAAAGCAACTGGCCCCGGAGATCGTCTCGCCGGCTCTAGCGCGGTGCTGTCTGCCTACTAAGGACGAGGTGCTGCACGTTCTTCCCGGAGACGAATGGGCTTCACCCCCGCTGCGCTTCTCCTCATCTCGGCGGCAGTTTGTACTTCTTCATCCCAACTCCCCCGTGCGCGGCCAGGTAAGGGTCTTGCGGGTGGCCGTCACCCCCCTGGGGGCCGTCATCCTCTGGCCCACTCTCACGGCGAACGCTGCCGGATATCGAAGCCAGCAGGCAGTTCTTCAGGCCGCGGAGCAAGGCTGGGTCAGGTTGTGGAAGGTAGGCGGCGAGTATCGCCATACAAAGGTGATGCTGGAACATTCTCCGGTGTATCCCACCGAACCGCTGGAGATTTTGGCCGAGCAGGCTGGGCTCCGCCGGCGTGGACAGGAGGCCCCCCATGCAGGGCCTTGAATGCTTCCGTGCGATCTGGTGCGTGAGCGGCCTGACCGTGCGGCATGGAGCTGAGCGACGCTTGGCCCGGCATGTGAATGCGCGCGAGCTGCGCAGCGGGAAGGCGATAGACATTTCCCAGCCAAGATCGGCACGGCCCATCGCCTTTGAAGACCGCACACTCCTGGTGACCTTCGACGCAGCGTCGTTGCTAGAGGCCCTGGCTTCCTTGGGGTGGCAGGAACCTCGTCATGTGATTGATCTGTTCGCCGAATACCGCGCTGCTACCAACGGATTGGAAGACCGATCTCGCCAAGGAACCGAGAGTCCAGACCTGCGCAAGACGGCGGAGTGCTTTGGGCTACCTACGGACGGGCTACTGGCCCCAGAGTCCTTTGACTCCGCGAGCCCAACGGAAGCCCGCCACCACTGCCGAAGCGCCGTGGCGTTGATGCCGGCGCTTATTGCGCATGTTCCCAACATGCCCTTTGCCCTCCGCCGAGGCGCCTACGCGGCCTCCGTCGCGGCGATGCAGCATCGGGGCATTCCGATGGAGCGGGCCTTGCTGGAGAACGCCCGCGAACTCCACATTCGCCTACAAGACGTTGCCGATCGGGAGTACAGAGGACTATTCAGCGGGGATCGCATCCGAGAGCGACGCCTGCGAGCCTGGGCCGCGCGCCGCGGCTACCGCTGGCCGTATGCGCAGGGGGTAAGGCTCTGCATAAACCGCTTCTTCCACTGGCACCGCGCCGTCGATGAACTGGCGAGGCTAGACCAACTCCGAAAGAAGCTCCGCACCCTGGGAAGCCTGGCGGACGCCTCATTGACTGCAGAGGGTCGTAGCCACTGCGACATCCGGCCATTCGCCGCAAGCACCGGCCGCAACCAGCCCTTACGCAGGCAGTACGCCTGGGAAATTCCGCGGCCGCTGATCTCGCCGCCCTCGGACGCATCGCTAGCCATTATCGACTATGCCCAGCAGGAGATCGGCATCGCTGCGTATCTGAGTGGCGACCCGGTGATGATCAGCCACTACGAGACCGGCGATGCCTTTATCAATTTCGGGCTGGTGGCCGGACTCGCAGACCCCGCATCCCCAAGCGCGCGGAAGGAAGAGCGGAAGCAAATCAAAAAGGCGTTGGCTCCGATCATGTACGGCGCGGGCCCCGCTGTAATCGCCGCCAAACTCGGGCGGTCTGAGGAGTTTGCCGCCAATGTGCTTCGGGCGCATCGTCGTATCTACCAACGGTCCTGGGAGTGGCGTAGCGAAGCAGTGCGCGTCTTCAATCAGGGAACGCCGCTCGGCACAGGCTACGGCTGGCGGCGCGTCCCACCCCGCGTGCTACCAGCGGATGTGGAGAAGCTGATGCGGAGCGGCGCCAACTTCCCAGTGCAGGCCCACGCGACTGAAATCCTCTGGGCGGCCTGCCGGCGGATCCATGACCACGGAATCCGAGTAGTCGGGGTTCTCCATGACGCAGTGATGATCGAAGCCCCTACGGCAGCTCTTCCTGAAGTGTGCGAGCGCGTCCAAGAGATCATGAAAGAGGCATCCCTAGAAGTTCTACCCGGCCCCTTGAGGACTGCCGTCCAGGTCGCAAGCCATCCGCATCAGTTTGCATTCGCAGATGACTTCTGGGCCGAGGCTTATGCGTTGGCCGGCGAGCATGCGGGGGTGGTGTCATGAGTTGGCTGGAGGAATACCGCGCCTCGCCCACCGACGCCGCCCCAATGCGCTTAGTGCATCGCAGACGCGAGCCCCATTTTCACGGCCGCATGAGTGCCCGCAGCCTATTTGAAGCGGGCCGCCGCGGTCGTAATGCGCTCATGACCTTCCTGCTTCTGTGGCACTACCAACTCTGGAAGAAATGGGAATGGGTGGAACTGCGCGGCGAACTCTGTCGGGAGGCGGGGCTCGGCGAGGCACAGCGGCAGGCAGGCATCAAGGCGCTTCAACAATCGCCGGCCTTGATTCAGGTACGGGAACGACGGCCCGGCTGCCCCGTCTCTGCAAGAGCAATCGATCCGTGGCCGCCCGGTGAGGGGCAACTGTACTTCCGGGGGTTTATGAGCTTCCGGTGCCTGAGCATGGCGTATGGGTGCAGCAAGGGGGGTGCCCTACTCGCATACCTGATGATTCACCATGAGTTCAGCCTCTCGGAACGGGCCAGCCCGGTCCGTGTGGGGCGGCGAAAGTTAGCGCAAGCTGGCCTCACCCGGGCCAGCGGCAATAGGGCAATCGATGCGCTGCTGGCAGTTGGGCTCGTTGAGGTGCTGCAACGCCAGAGCGGCCGAACCACGCTGGTGGCACCCATTGATCCGTGGTCGCCCGACACCGCGCGGCAGACAGCCGGCTCGGCGAACACCGGCCGGGGCGGGGCCACGGACTTCAAGCGATTCGGCTGATGAGTTTTGGTGTGCGTTTCCGGGGGACTGCCTTGACGCCCCCGATAGGAATCTACGAAGGGAGACAGCAATGGAACAGGAAATACGTGTTCATGTCCGCGGGCCCGCCGGCCGCCGCTTTTGGATGTTGCAGTGGATCGACCCCGTCACGGGTCTGACCAAGTCCCGATCTTCCCAGGTTCCCCGGGTGGGGGCGAATGGCGGGCGGACCGAGGCCGAGCGAGCGGCAGCCACGCTTCAGAATGAGCTGGCGGCCGGTTTGTCGCCAGGCGGCGGACGAATGGCGTGGGAGGCCTTCCGGGAGATGTATGAGGCCGAGCATATGCCCAGCCTGAAGGCTGAGACAGCAGCCAAAATCCAGGTAGTGTTCGGGTTGGTGGATCGGATCCTTCACGCGAAGCGGCTCCTGGATGTGGGCGAGCGGCAACTGTCGTACCTGGCGGCCGCTCTTCGCAATGAGGGCAAGTCTGAAAGCACTATCCACAGCTACCTCGCTACCCTCAAGTCCATTCTGAATTGGGGCCGCCGGCAGAAACTGATCAACGCCTGTCCCGAGTTCCCGAGGATTCAGCGGCGGCGGAAGTCAGGCAGCAGGGATCTGATGAAGGGGCGAGCGCTGACGGATGAGGAGTTCCACCGGATGCTCTCGGCGGTCGCCCCAGTCATTGGCAGCCACGGCGTCGATGCGTGGACGCACTACCTGACGGGCTTATGGCTGAGCGGGCTGCGGCTGAGCGAATCGATGGACTTTTGGTGGGACCGGGAGGACAGGTTGCACCCCGTATTTCCCCGCCACGGACACCCATACTTCCGGGTTTTCGCCGAGTCGGAAAAGGGCCACTCCGACCGCCATCTGCCCATGACACCCGACTTTGTGGACTTCCTTCAGAGGACGCCCGTGTCGGGGCGGCGTGGCCGCGTGTTCCAACTGCCTGGCATGCGGCGGGGAACCGTGGAGGTGCGGTCCAAGTGGGTGGGCAAGGTCATCTCCAAGATCGGGGCACACGCCCAGGTGGTGGTGGCCGGCGACCTTCGGGATCCGGAGAGCGTGAAATTTGCCTCTGCGCATGACCTGCGAAGGGCGTTTGGCGAACGCTGGGCCGGCCTTGTCGAAGCGCATGAGCTGCAGGAGCTGATGCGGCATGAGTCCCATGAAACCACTATGCGGTACTACGTCGGCCGAAACGCGGAAAGGACTGCGGAGGCCTGTTACGCCGCCTGGGCAGCGAAGTCTGGGGGTCGGGGGCCCGGCCGCATGCTAGGATGAAGGGGGTTTGCGGAAGCCACCCGCGCTAACACTGGCGCTAACAGTAGCACTCCGAAGACCCAAAAAACCCTCTGCGCCCGTAGCTCAGTCGGATAGAGCATGGGATTTCTAATCCCAAGGTCGTAGGTTCGATCCCTACCGGGCGTATTGCAGTTTTTCGCGATTATCGAGAGGTGATCAGACCGATTTCGCCGTCGTCATCGGGGCGTCGCGCGAAGTCCTTGACCATCTCCGGCGTGACATCCCGCCAGAACAGCGTCGCGTCGCGTCTGCCGGTGGCCGCGAACGTGAGC
>CAZBQH010000310.1:0-26382 GCA_964493915.1 uncultured Nitrospiraceae bacterium | reverse complement strand
TGCAGCCACAAGGCCGAGATCAAAATACAGCCAGAACAGACGTACTTTGTTGAGGTGTCTCATCCCTACTCGTTTATCCAGACGATGCTCTGCCTTACTGTCAAGCTGATTACGCCGTCCACAAGAATCGGGTTAGCGGCATGCTTATACCCTGGCGACATGGATGTTTCACCTTGTTCAGAATGACCAGATGGACCTGGCAGGCCTTCTGCATGATAGATGTTTCGCCCCTTTCGGGCAAGATCCACGCGGACCGCCGCGGCACACCCGCTGCCTGGTCAGCGCCCTGCGCCACTTTCCAAAAACCATCGGCCGGCACAGGTGGACCGGTTGTGGTTGCATCGCTCTGGCGGCCCGTGTATCGTCTTCGCCGTGGACACGAGGTTTTGGCAAACCGGTCACCCCTATTGATATGAATCCTGGGATGAATAGACTGATTGCACGGCGGGACCTGCCCATTCTGGCGGTCTTCCTTGTCTTGGCCCTGGGCGCCGTCTTTCTCGAGCCGGTGCAATTGCTGGCGGTGGTTGCTGTGTTGCTGGCGGTGGCTGCGTTGCCCTTCGGACCGTGGCTGGTGATGCCCTTTTTCGCTCTGCTCTGCGGCATTTGTGAGCCTCTAAACGACATACCTCTCGAACTGGGGAGCATTCGCGTCTACACAGGGGACGGACTCTTCCTTTTGCTCGCGTCGCTCCTCGTCGTTGTTTTGACGCGGCGCGCTCCGTGGGAAGTGTACACCACGCGGCCTCTCGACGAACGGCGCATCATGAAATGGCATGCCGCCTACCTGGCGTGGGGCCTGCTCGCCCTGGCTATCGGGCTCACACGGTATCCTGCGGCTGACGCCTTGGGCGCATACCGGCGATTCTATTTCTACTCGATGGCCACGCCGCTGGTGCTGCTCCTTCCCTTGTCCGAGCGCCAAGTCCGCTGGATGCCTGCGACCATATGGATAGCCATCGCCGGAATCGCAGTCATAGGAGCTTACCGTATAGCTACTGGTCACACTCATAGAGAGCTTTACTACGTCATGCAGCAAGAACAGCCCTCACCGCGGCTGTACTCCGCTAATGGATGCAGCACCTTGGCCATGGCGCTGGCCTATAGTGTCGCCCTGATACGGGCGGAGAAGGCAAAATGGTTTCAACGGGCCGCGGGGCTCCTGACGGGCGGCCTCGCTGTGAGCCTTTTAGCCTTGAGCGGGTGGCGCCATGCAGTGGGTTATATACCGATTATCCCATTGGTCGCGGTTATGTTTCACTCACTCATGCGGGGAGACAGTGTCTGGGCCATAGCCAAGGCGGTATTGGTTGTGGCGCTCGTAGTAGCGGTGGGATTGCTCACTTTGATGGTCGCCATGCCCGAAACTGTACAGGATGCTATGGATAGTATGGTGGAACGCATCGAGAACCACGGGTTGGACACTGACGCACGCTACTTCGCTTGGCGAGCGGCCCTGCGCGATCTGGCCAGGGAGCCGTTGACGGGCGTCGGCTTGGGCGATCTGCTCTTCTATGCCAAGCGTGGCAGCGACGGGGCCATGATCATGTATCATTCTACTTCGCACAATATGGCCCTAACCGTACTTTACCAGAGCGGTATCCCCGGCTTCCTGCTCCTTGCAGGTTTACATCTTCTCATCATATTGTCTATTCTGCGCCGCAGCCGCATGATACGCAGCAAACTCCGCCCGGAGATGACCGCCGTCGTCATGTTTTACGTGTCGAGTGTCGGCTTCGCCGCTATCCAACCCCAGCAAATTGTGAACATTGTGTCCATGCACCTCGCCCTCGGCATGGCCCTCGTGCTGCTACGGTATACGGCGCCAACCGGCGGGGAAAACGCCGGACCATGAGCTCGACGCGCAGGGCGCTCTGGCATACAGGCGTATACGCCGCCGGTCTGGTCGTTAATCGCGGCGTTGCCTACCTCCTTGTACCGGTTTACACGCGGGTATGGGCCCAGGAACAGGCCGAGTTTGCCGTCTGGGACGTCAGCACCACAACGGTGCTCATCCTTGGACCCATCATCGAGGTCGCGATGGCGGCTGCCCTCCAGCGGTTTTACTACCTCTTTGAGACCGTTGAAAACCGTAAACAGCTCTTCAATACCGTGTTCTTCTTCCTGCTCTTTGCCTGCGCAGTCATGCTGACGCTTGGAACGGCCTTTGCCGCCCCTCTGGCAGGCTTCCTGTTCGAGTCGGACAGCCGGAGGGATCTCGTCTATCTCGTGTGTCTAATCACCGGGGCCTCCGTATTGGCCAACCTTCCACTCACCATGCTTCGGGCGCAACAACGCAGCGTCGCCTATTCGGTGGTCAATCTGTTCCGTGCGCTCGTAGCGCCGCCGCTCAGCCTCTTTCTGTTGCTCCGGATGGGCATGGGCACGGCCGGCGTGCTATGGGGCGAATGCGCAGGCCATACGGCGGTCTTTGTCGCCGGCATGTATCTGTGCCGCAGTTTCATCGGATTTGATGCACGTTTCTCGATGTTGAAAGACCTGCTGTTTTTCTCGATCCCAGTAGCTATCGCACGATTTGGTTTGCTCATCATCAACTATTCCGACCGCTACGTGCTGAAGCACCTGATCGGGCTTGAGGCGATGGCCCCTGTGTCGCTCGCGTTCAAAGCCGCCATCGTGATCACCCTGTTCACCCGCGCGATACAAACGGGCTGGCCCGCCTCTGCATTTGAACTCGCCACCCAAGACAACGGCCGTGCGTCGCTCGCCAAGTTGGTGCGCGTGCTCTCGGTGATCTTCGCGGGGGCGGCTGTATTGCTGACGGCAGTTTCCCCGGAACTCGTCAGGGTGCTGGGCCCGCCTGAATACCATTCCGCCAAGTGGTATGTACCTTGGATTGCTCTATCCTATGCCCTGTTCGGCGGGATGCTGCTCATCACAACGATGATCTCGATTTCGAAGAAAACCATAGTGCTTCCGTTGCTGCACCTTACCGGCGGATGCCTCAAAATCGGGCTCGCCTTCGCTATGATATACGCTTTTGGCGGGATAGGCGCCCCGCTGTCGACTGTTGGCGCCTACCTGGTCGAGCTGGGTTTCGCGTACTACGTGGCGCAGAAGCTGTACCCTATCCCCTACGACACGCGCAAGTTGTGTCTTCTCTTGGTTTTGACACTCGGATGCATGATTGCTATGATTATGTGCAATCTGCTTCCGTTCTATCTGAGTGTAGCGGGCCGCGGCGCGCTCCTGGCGGCGTTCCCAGCGTTGCTTTTGACGACGGGTATCATGACACGGGGTGAAGTATCTGGGCTTTTCAAAGTCATAGGAAGACGGGGCGCTTGGTTACGCGGACCAGTTCGGAAAGCGGAAAAATAAACTTGCTCGAGAGCCGTATAAGTGGATAGTAAAACACCGCAGAACTCGGAGCCATTCACCGGCCCTTTCTTCGTGGTTGGGATGGGAAGAAGCGGGACGACTTTGCTTCGCAACCTACTTACCCAGAATCCCATGATCGCCACCCCACAGCACGAGTCCAAGTTCTTCCCCACTTTGATCAAGCGATTCGGCGAAGAGACTTCCTTTATGGACCCAGACAAGCAAGATGAGTTTCTCAGAGCTTTCGAAAAGACACTCTTCGTAACCAACATGCGCAACGTCGGGATCGAGATTTCGATGGACACGCTGCGAGAACAAGTTGACTGGACGTCATGGCACACCGCTTGGCGCGGGATTATGATGCGCTATGCACAAGCTAGGCGACCTGATGCTATCTGGGGCGACAGAACCCCTGGATACCATACCCATATGTACCTCCTGCGGCGGATGTTCCCAGGTGCGCGCTTCATTCACATCGTCCGCGACCCGCGTGATGTAGCCCTAAGTACGCTAAGATTCATCGGCCGCTCCCCGGTGTGGACGGCTCATATCTGGGCCACGACCGTAGAGAAAGCGGTGGGCGACGCGGAAGCATTTCCCCAGGATTACATCGAATTGCGATATGAGGACCTTATCAGTGCTACAGAACCGATTCTACGCAAGCTATGCGCGTTTCTAGAGGTGGACTTCACAGATGGTATGCTCCATCTTGATCACCCAAGCATTTCAAAAGGCGATACAGCAGGGAAAACGGAGGTTGTAGCGAACAACACCGGGAAATACCTGAAACACATGCGAGAGTCCACGGTGCGCCGTACTGAGGAAATCACTTTCTTAGCTATGCAGCGCTTCGGCTATGCACCCGCCTTTGCCAGAGCCCACAAGCCGCTCTCTGCGGTTGCGTGCAAATGTCATCGGGTCGCCGACATCGGCCGGAATTACACTTCGTATATTCGGAAGAAAGGTCTAGTAGAAGGCTTTCGGTACCGGTGGCGGCTCTCGCGAGAGATCTTTTGAATACCATAAAAGACGCCCTTGGAACACGTCTGTCCAGGTCGCTGATATCTCCAAGATCTCTCAAGGTGTTGGATCAGTGTATCAGAATTGCAAGGCTAGCCAGCGTCAGGCAACTTGTCGAGGTAGATCGCTGAAACAACGACACCGATGAAGATGGAAGAAATCGCCGTCTAGACCGGGCAGGAATGGTCATGCAAAAGGTACTCGTCGTTACGGACAATTACCCGCCCAAGCTCGGGGGCATATCCAACACGGTTCACCTGCTATGTCGCAGCCTGAATGCTGAAGACGTGGTCGTCCTGTGTCCTTGTCAGGGAGATACGGCGTCGTGGGACTCGGCCCAGGCATTTCCCGTGTACCGCATACCCTATCAGACGGGTAAGACTACGCAGACGTTGCTGTCCGTTCTCGGCTTCGTCAAGGCCGCGCGCGGCATCGTTAGGAAAGAGCGGATCGACCTCGTCTATCTGGCCAAGCCTTGGCCAGTCGGTCTGGTTGGGCTGCTGAATCCGAAGCCGTACATTGTGCACGCATACGGAAACGACGTCCTCGAGATGAAAGGCACTGCAAAAGAGTCGCTCCTGAGCTTGACGTTGAGGCGGGCCCTACGGGTCATCGTGATAAGCGAATTCACCAAAGAACGTGTAATCGAACGTGGAGTGCAACCACATCGCACGGTTCTTATTCGCCCCAAGGTAGACTTCGACCGATTTCAAGGCGCCCATGACAGTGAACGTTTTCGGCGCGAGGAAGATCTCGGAGATCAGAGGATCATTCTACATGTCGGAAACGTGGATTCCATTCGAAAGGGCGCCGACTACCTGATTCAGGCGATGCCGCGTATCATCAAAAAGGTCCCAGATGCTTTGCTGGTGATTATCGGGGCAGGAGACACGTCGCGTCTCGAGATGCTTGTTCCAAAGAACAGCGTTGCTAACAATGTGCGGATTCTCGGGCCTCGTCCTGAAAACGTAGTCACTGGATACTTCCGCGAATGCGAGTTGTTTGCGATGCCCAGCCGTTACATACGTGAGAAGGGGGATGTTGAAGGCTTTGGCATTGTCTTTCTCGAGGCCAACGCCTGCGGCAAAGCGGTCATCGGAGGAAACAGCGGCGGCATCCCCGACGCGGTGGTTGACAGCGAGACAGGTCTGCTTGTCGACCCGGACGATGTCGAGGATATTGCCGCCAAGATCACGCTCTTGCTTGAGGATCAGGAGTTGGCTCGCCGCCTTGGCCGAAATGGTTACGAACGGGTTAAACGACAGTTTACTCTGGACAAGTATGGCGTAGAGTTCTGCAAGAAAGTGTTGGAACCGCTTCAAGGGTAACGACCCGGCGCCGGCCCAGCAGGGAGTGTGGCCTTGGGCTGTCTGCCCAGTGCCGGGGCCCGGGAAGCGCCGCGTAATCGCCGATGCGCCAGTCATGCGCCCCTGAAATCTTGTCACTCGCTGGGCTCCACAGCCAGATTCCGCGATACGTCTTCCCACAGGACTTGGGCAACCACAACCCCGCAAGCCAACAGAAACCCCAAAGTGCCCATCAGCACAACCGAGACCTTCCCCCCCAGGATGCCGGTGTCTTCCGCTGCGTACACGGTGGTGCTGATGCGGTTGACCCCCACGGCGGTACCGTCCTCCTCGTCCACTTCAGCCGCGAGTTTCTGAGCGGCCTCCATGTAGGCGTCGAGGCGGGCAATGGCCAGATACGCCTCCTTCTGATAGCTCTCCTGCGTCCGGAGGTTGCCGAGAAGGGCGCTGTCGGCGGCATATTGCTCGCGCGTCTCGGCCAGAATCGCCTGTTGTTCTACCAATTGCTCACGGAGCGTCTCGACCTCGGCCTCGAGGGCCGCCACCTTTTCGCTGGTACTGTGAACGGAGTTCCTGATAGACATGTACGTTGGGTTGATCTCCTCCGAGACCATAACCTTGTCCTCGAGGGTTGCGCTGCCGTCTTTGCTTTCCTGGGCGATCCAATAGGCCGTGTCCGAGGGTGCGCGGCCTAACTCGAGGAACATGGGTTCACTCGCTAGTTCCGTCTCCGCTAAGGCCAATCGCTGCCGGGCGCCGTCCAGTTCCCCCTGCTTGGTTACCAGACTGTCGGAAAGGCGCACCAGCAGAGTCACCCGCTCATCCATCTCCTGCCGCAGCAGTTCCGGAAGGTCTTCCGCCTCGGCAACCTGAATCGCCTTCCATGTCTCTTTCAACTCATTGAACTTTTCTTCCCGGCTTTCCTTGAGCAGCACTTTGGCCGGCGCCACCCGCTTGCGGTTTACCTCGCGGGCCGCATTGATGGTCACGGACACCCACTCATTGAGAATGAGGGATGCCAATTCGGCCGTCTTAGCCTTGGCGGTCATACACAAAAGAGGAGAGAAGCTCTGGGGCCGCGTGGTCTCGTCGACCGTTTTGGCCTTGGCCTCGAGGCGTTGGCGGAAGACGTGCAGCGGAGGCGGTTCGTCGGGAAAGGCATCCTGCTGCACCAAGGCGTCGAGCGTCTCACCCAGCACGTCATAGGAAAGCGCCAAGGTCTCGTAGACGCGTGGATTCAGGGCCCCTGGCACCACGCCGGACACGGATTCCTGTTCGGCAGCCGCACCATGAAGAGTAACGCTCGTGACCAGAAGATTGGTCTCTGCCACATAGGAACTGGTCAGCAGCGCACGGACCGCCCCAACGACCGCAAACAGAACAGCCGTCCCAATGATCAGTCCTTTGCGGCGCCACAATGCGGCAAAGATTCGATGCTGGAAAGCCGTCATCGCATACCTCGCTCTCTAAAGCCTGCATACCATGGGTATTGTACCGAAACTTGTAAGAACAACGAAAAAAAGCATAGGGGACAGCCGCCGTTTCCTCTAATGCTTACCGAGGGGTTCCAGAATTTCGTGTAAGCCCAATGCCAAAGATGTCTAAGACGACCTCGCTCACGTTCTCGATGTAAAGGGCCGTGACACGAGACGGCAATGGAAGAGGTATCTCGGCCCCGTAGTAGTGACGCTCAAAAGGTCTGCCACGAACGTCATTGTAACCTGCATCCCTAGACTCGACAATCCGGACGCGTCGGTGTCGCGCCTTATGCGGATCATAGTCGTAGTCTGCTCGAGCCGTCTCGACGCCGCTGCGCACCGGCAGAGAGATCTCCTCCCCTGCCTCCGTTTCGAGCCGGACCTCGGCGACCAGGCCGTCTTGGGGAATGTCGCCGTACCCGAAAGCCGAGACAAGGACAACGGCAGTACTTTCCGCGCCCGTACCGCCGCCAATCTGCCTTGCAAGGACGGCGCCAGGACCCAGCCGGCAACTGACGTCAACGAGCTCGACCTCCTCGCCGAAGGCGCTGCGCAGCATATCTGAATCAAACCGGGCGTGTTCCTGTCTCGGCACGATGTGCACCGGGAAAGTCAGGAGCGGGACAAGCTCAACGCCCTGCACGCCTTTCGACAGCATGCAGATCGTGAGATAGCCGTCGCCCGTAGCGCTTCGGCCGATACTCAACGGATCGAGCAGGACCTCGGAGCAGTACATACTTCCTGGGCGCCAGGGAGGTTGCCCTTCACCCGGGCCAATCAGCGCCTCTTCCTCGCGAGTAAGCCGCCCGTTGGCCACCGTAGCGCGCATAACCACAGGAGTTTTCTTTGCCAAGGCGGTGGTAGCCACCCAGTACATGTTTGCTCTGACGGGCTGATTGGTGTCGATCCGGACTATACGCGCTGAACCTGCACTGGCTTCCTCGCCCACTTCGATACGCTGAAGCTCAAGAGGGAGAGGCATGTTGTCCGGCTGCCAGAGCAAATAGGGCGGCGCTGAGCGCACGGCCTGCTGCCTGAGCGGCGCACTCGGCAATCCCTTGTCGATGGTGGCCCGCGCCGATACGGAAAGGACCAGCAAAGCGGCATAGAGGCACATCGAAAACGCAGGAGTGCTGGAGACGCGTTTTGGAAGTAGCCGAAAACACGTCGCATGCCCACAAAGAACTTGGACGACCCTCAGTAAGACCGGTGTCATAACTCCTTTCAGAGCCCTTGTATTGATCGGCCGCCGCACGTCGGCATCCATGTATATCGAAGCTCTTAGCAGGGGATGGTACCTGCAATTTCGTGGGGAAAGCAACAGCTCGAGGCCCAAGCCAGGTGCGAGTCTCTTTCGCGCGTTCAGCCTGTTTGAACAGGCGTGAAGCAGCATGCTAGGCTTTCGAAAACGCTCAGTAGTTCCAAGGACTTGTGGTGGAGCAAGACATATGCTAAGGGTAGGGCTTGTTGGGTATGGCTATTGGGGCCCGAATCTGGCTCGCAACTTCAATGCGAACGCGGATTGCGACCTTATACGCATTTCCGACAAATCCGATAAACGCCGCACACTTGCCGCTTTAACCTATCCGGCGGTTGAGACAGTGGCTGACGACACCCTTGTCAAAGCAAATGACATAGACGTTGTCGTCATTGCAACGCCTGTTTTCACGCACTTCGACTTGGCAAAGGCCGCCCTCGCCCACGGCAAACATGTCTGGCTCGAGAAGCCAATGACTTCAAACAGTCAACAAGCCAGAGAACTCGTGGAACTGGCCGAGTCAAAAAATCTTGTATTGATGGTAGACCACACGTTCACTTTCACTGGCGCTGTCCAGAAAATGAAAGAACTGGTCGGTCAGGGCGAACTGGGCGATCTTTACTACTATGACTCGGTCCGGGTAAACCTGGGCATTTTCCAACACGACGTGAACGTGATCTGGGACCTTGCTCCCCACGATTTCTCGATAATGGATTTTTTGTTGGGCCCTAAGGCTCAAGCAGTAGCAGCGCATGGACGGGGACACTTCGACACGGGTCTCGAGGACGTGGCCTACGTGACCGTATTCTACGACCATAACCTCATCGCCCATTTCTATCTCAACTGGCTGTCGCCTGTGAAAATCCGCAGAACAATAGTCGGAGGATCCAAGCGCATGCTGGTGTGGGACGACCTCAATCCCGAGGAACGCCTCAAAATCTACGACAAGGGCATGGAGGTGACCACGCAAGAAGGTCTGTACAAAGTGCTTGCGACCCCGCGAATCGGGGAGATGCATTCACCAGTCGTTCCGGACACGGAGGCGCTGAAAACGGAGGTCGAGTACTTCGTAAAGTGCATAAACAACGGCAACCGGCCTTTCAACGACGGAGCCTGCGGATTGCGCATCATCTCGCTGCTCGAGGCGACCGACCGATCCCTCAAGTCAGACGGCCAGCCCATACCGCTAAGCTAATGCAAACGCCACGTTCAGCACAGGATGGAGCATAGAGACGGCGCCAGAAGAAAGCGGAGGTTTCGGTTTGGAAACCGTGAAAGCGTTTCAGAGGTACCGGTCTGTTGGGACGGCCCTATGTGGAAGGGACATGAAGCCGCTAAATGGCACAAAGAGTCATGGGCCGGTGCGGGTATTCAGTGAATTGCTCACATGCTTCTTGGCATACTACGGAGACGGCCGGCCTGGAAATGCGGAGAGCCACACTCTGGCTCGGTTGGTTCCAGGGCCTCTTTGAGCTGCCAAGCTCTCTTAAGAGACGCTAAGACCAACATGAAGACTACAAACGACAGCATCCCGGCAGAACGAGACCGGGCCTTCCAGCGATCGGCCCGACATCTGGACCCGTCAACCTGGTCATATGGAATACTCGGACGGAGAGGCTCCAGGCCCTTTCTTGTCGGCCTTCTCCTCATCCTGGATGCAGCCATGGTCATTTACGCCATGTTGCTGGCCTACCTCATGTATCAGGGATGGCCGTCCTCTATGGGGCAAGTTGACTGGACGCTGTGGTCCTTGCCGATCAAGGTCCTACGAACCGCTCGTTCGCCCGAGTTTGGTCCTTTCGTGCCTTTGCTCGCCGTCGCCCCCTTTATTTCTGTCGCGATATTCGGTGCATTGCGGCTCTATAAAGTGCACCCGACAAACCTGCGCCCGTTCAGTTGCGTGGGCCCTATGGGCAGAGGAGCGGTTTTCGTATCATTCATGCTTGCCGTTATCTCATATATGCTGCATGAAGGACAAAGTGCGTCTCGATGGCCCCCTATGTTCTGGGTTTACCTCATCTACGCCGGCGCCATCATTTTCATCGGGGGAACTCTGGCCCATTCGGCGGTGCTGATAGCAGTCCTGGGCTTGCAGACCATGGGCGCCGGCCGGGTGCGCGTGGCAACTGTAGCAGGTCCTGAAACAGTGAAGGAACTGGCGGACAGATTGTCGTCCCCGGCTTCCCTATATGAGTATATGGGAAACATCGATATTCCTGACGGCGACAGGACAGTTGCAGCGCCTTTCAGCTTAGGGCAAGTGAACGAGCTTCGCATGCTTATCAACCGGCATGACCTCAACGAAATCATTCTGTCGCGTGAAGCGGGCGAGCTCACGACGGATCAACGGTTGATGGTGGCCCAGACCTGTTGGCAGATGGGAACGGAGCTCAAGATGGTACCTCCCTTCCACCCCTTTTTCCGGACCGCTGGAGAACCCGAACTGCTTGGGGACGTTCCCCTGCTCCGGGTTGAACGTGCAGGGCTTTACGCAACCTGGCCCCAGATCCTCAAACGGACAATGGATCTCTCTCTAAGCCTGCTCGGCTTGACTCTGCTGGCCCCTTTCATGCTCGCCGCCGCCATTGCCATCAAGCTGGATTCGCCGGGTCCAGTCTTTTTCAGACAGGAGCGGGTCGGGCTGAACGGACGCGTGTTCCGAATGTGGAAATTCCGGTCGATGTATACAAACGCGGACAGCGTGCAGCATCAGGAGTACCTGAAAAGGCTTATCCGCAATGGCGAAGCCCACTCCGTAGACGCAGAGGGCAAACCCGTCTTCAAAATCGCGCATGACCCCCGAATTACCCGTGTGGGCCGCTTTATGCGACGCACGAGTATCGACGAGCTGCCGCAGTTGTTCAATGTCTTCTCGGGAGATATGAGTCTCGTGGGACCGCGTCCGCCCCTTGAATACGAGGTCAACGAGTATCGGGACTGGCACATGGAACGTCTGAATATCCGGCCGGGCATTACGGGCCTGTGGCAGGTCAGCGGCCGGAGCCGTCTCTCCTTCGATCAGATGGTCGAGCTGGACATTGCCTACATCGAGCGGTGGTCTCTATTATTGGACCTCACAATACTGATCCGCACAATTCCGGTCGTACTGAAAATCGGCCATGCCTACTGAAAAAGGCGTTCCGCTGTCCGGTCCTTAGGATGCATATGCAGATACGTTCCTCGAAGCTCAGTTACCTGGCGCTTAATGTTGCCGCGTGGTTTATTCTGTTAATTGTAGGCGTAGGCATGCTTGCCGCCGCGCGCGAGCTTGGCCGCGCTCTGCAGCGACGCGGTGAGGCGTCCAGCTTTGCCGCGCTTGCGAAAGCACGTGCAGCTCAGGAAGACTGGCGCGGAGCAGGGCAAGCGGTCGAACAGGCGATCCAATCCTACCCTACGATTGCGCCCCACATTGTCGACAGCATGGGCACGCATCTTCTCACCATGCCGGAGACGCTTCAGAAGCTCGACCAAGGCATTGTGCAGTTGGCCAAAGCAGATGCGCGCGGCGGGGCACTCCTGGCATTGGCCCGTCTGCGTATTCTGCAGGCAAGGACCAATGAAGGTCAGAGCCTGCTCGAGCGGGCCGCGGAACTGGGCGAAACCGAGGCATGGTTGCCGCTCGGTCAGATCCGGCTCAACCAAGGCGATTTCGAGAAAGCACAGACATCGTTCGAGAAGTATTGGTCCGCCCCGGAAAACCCCCGCGAACACTACGTTGACATGCTGAGCCCCCGTCCCGGCAGTGCTCCGGAGATGGTGCTCAGCGCGGCCCTGCACTTCTTCAGAGTCGGCCTATGGTCTGAAGCGTTCGAGACGGCGCAACAGCTGGATCCCGATACGGTTCCGGAGGCGGCATTTTTCGCCGCTGTGCAGAAGGATGTCGAGGGGGATGCTCGCACTGCCTTGAAGCTCTACGAGAGCATGGCCGAACGCCTGCCGGAACACGTACTTACACGTCGAAGACTGGCATTCCTGAGCAAGGGCGAGTCCACGGACTGACGCACTCCTGTGCTGAACGATCTTCAGGCGACGGACACTCGGGTCCGCAGGCTTCTATGGCCCTTGCGAAAGTCTCGCAAGACCCTCTAGTTCTTTCCCATCTGCTCTTTGAGTGCTGCCAGTTGGTCGGCCAGTTGCGTGTTGACTAAGGGCGCTGTATCGCCTTGTCGCTGCTGCTGACTGGGCTGAATCCGGCGGGTCTGCACGTCCTTCCTGTCGCGGCGTGACGGCCGGCCATCCCTCCGTTTGTTTCTTCCGCCGCCGTCAGCGGCCCTGTCGTTAGATCGTGCCCAGGACGGCCGCTCCTGCTTTGCGCCAGCAACTTCCTTCTGAGGCTGTTGAGCCGGCGCCTCCTCCGGATGTGCATGGCGATGCTTTCCTGAGCGCAGGGCGTGGCCCTTCCGTTCAGCGGGAAGCAATGCTTTGATAGAAAGCGATACGCGGGGCAGTTCCTTGTCAACTTTGATGACTTTCACCTTGACAATCTGTCCCACCTTGACGATGTCTCTTGGATCGCGCACGAAATGGTTCGCAAGTTCAGACAGGTGCACCAGACCGTCCTGGTGAACCCCCACATCGACAAAGGCGCCGAAGTCCGTCACATTCGTGACCACCCCTTCCATCTCCATCCCTTCCTCGAGATCGGCGACGGCTGTCACCCCGTCAAGGAAGTTTGGGATTTTGAACTCCGTTCGAGGGTCGCGAGACGGCTTTATCAACTCGCGGCGGATGTCTTCGAGAGCCAGCGGGCCCATGGTGTCCGTCTGATATCCCGACAAATCGACGCCACTCAGAGATTGCGTGTTTTCAATAAGCTGATCGACAGGCAACTTGAAACTGACCGCGATCTGTTCGACGATCGGGTAGGCTTCGGGGTGGATGCCCGTTCTATCCAGGGGATTCTCGCCGTCGCGTAGACGCAAAAAACCTGCACATTGCTCGAATACTCTCGCCCCGATGCCTTCCACTTCGAGCAATTGCTGCCGCGAACGGAAAACAGCCGCCTTTTCACGGTATGCAACAATGCTCTTAGCAATTTCCGGCCCGATTCCGCTGACATAACGCAACAGAGAAACGGAAGCAAGGTTAAGGTCGACGCCCACTCGATTCACACAAGAAACCACCGTTTGGTACAGCCCCTCTTTGAGCTTGCGCTGGTTCACGTCGTGCTGATACTGGCCTACGCCGATATGACGGGGTTCAGTTTTGACAAGCTCAGCCAGCGGGTCCTGAAGCCGGCGCGCGATCGAGACAGCGCCACGAATACTAACGTCCAAATCAGGGAATTCCTCGCGGGCGGTTTTCGACGCTGAGTAGATGGACGCGCCTGCCTCGTTGACCAGAACGGCGAAGGATTCCTTGTTTCCAAGCTTGCTGAGGGTTGCTCGTACGAAGGTCATTGTTTCGCGAGCGCCTGTCCCGTTGCCGATAGCTACGGCCGAAACGCCGTGCTTCTGCATAAGTGCGACGAGCACCGCCTGGGAGTTTTCGATGTCGTTCTGGGGAGGCGTGGGGAAGATGGTGGCGTTCTCGAGGAATGCCCCGTGCTTGTCGACCACAGCAACCTTGCAGCCAGTCCGCATGCCCGGATCGATGCCAATCACGGGCAGAGAACCTGCAGGAGGGGCCAAAAGAAGGTTCTCTGCATTCTCCCGGAATACGCGGATGGCCTCCTCATCGGCACGATCGCGGACAATCCCTATGACCTCGTGTTCGATGGACGGGCGCAAATGCCTTTCATAGGCCTCTTTTACAACGCTGCGCACGTGCGGCTCGAAGACAGTACCGCTCTCGCGCAGGTAGTGTTCGACCAACTCCTCGAGCATGCGCTCATCGCGCATCTCGAGCGCCATTCGCAGAACGCCCTCCTTCGTGCCGCGAAGCACTGCAAAAAAGCGATGGGACGGGATCTGCGCCACAGGCTCAGAGAATTGGTAGTAGGCCTCATATTTGGTCTTCTTGCCCTCGGCGTTTTTGGTGGGATGAGCCGTAATGCGGCCTTCCTCAAGCATGCGGTCACGCACGGCTTTACGCGCATCCGGATCAAGCGACAGCATTTCGGTGAGAATATGGTGCGCGCCCTCGATAGCCTCTTCAAGGCTCAGCACGGACTTGTCCGGCCGAACAAAAATCTGCGCATATTCATCGATCTTTGCAGCGCCCGGGTCCTGCTCCCAGATATAGAGCGCCAAGGGATTCAGTCCCTTCTCATGAGCAACCGTCGCTTTGGTACGTTTTTTCTTCTTATAGGGGAGATATAGGTCCTCGAGAGCCGTCTTGTCAGAGACCTTCAAGATCTCTTCACGAAGTTGGTCCGTCAGCTTGCCCTGTTCGGCAATAATCGACAAAACGGCGTCGCGCCGATCGGTAAGAGAAGTGAAATACCGGTTCCGTTCAGCAATGAACTCGAGTTGCGTCTCATTGAGACCGCCCGTCGCATCTTTCCGGTAGCGAGCGAGGAAAGGGATTGTTGCGCCCCCATCCAGCAATTCAACCGCCTTGGCCACCTGGTGCGGCTTTACAGACAGTTCGTCGGCTATGTGCTGGATGAACCTTGGTTCAAGCATGGCGTGACGTCTCCCTCAAAAACGCGGAGCGATCGCAGTCTATCAAAAAAACCGGGCCTCCACAAGGACGCCTGCGCGTTCCTATCGCTGCCTCCGGCCGGGCACACGACCGACAGGCATTGCCGCTCGATTCGCTTTTCTTCGGCCCGCCGCCAGTACCCGTTGATGGGCTCCCTCAAGGCGTTATCAGACAAGGAATGACCATAGCACGGGATACTGCCCCAGTCAATCAGGACGTCCCGAGAGCGGCATTAATGACGAGTTGAACATCCACGGCATTGACTGAATCCGATCCGTCCACATCAGCACGATACGGCGCAATGCTGATGCCCAAGGCGGCATTGATGACAAGCTGGACATCCACGGCATTGACAGAACCCGAATAGTCAATGTCGGGCGTGGGCGGCCCGGGCGCAAGCCACTGCTGGACAATCGGAAAGGTCATGCAGAACGAGCCGTAGTAATCCGGTTCGTCAGGGTACGTGCAGGAGGCGCCGCCTCCGTAAAGCTGGCCCACAACACTCAGAGCGTCGTCGTTGAGCAACGGACTGCCCGAAGACCCCGGTTCAGTCGTTCCGTCGTGCCAGTGGATTTTGTAGAAGTTCTGATCATCGTCAGGCACGATGTTCCCGAATGTGATCCGTTTGAAATCGCCTTGCGGATGGTGGATGCACGTGACATCGGTCCCCTCGCTTTGGCGCGCCGCCGACCAACCCAGTAAGGCAACGCCCGGCGGCGGTTCCTCGCGCAGACGTAAGAAGGCAAAATCTGTGCCGCCGCTCCGCGACGCGCCCGCCAGAAAGTCTGCTCCGCCTTGCGTGCGGGGCACGAGCGCCAATGAGGGACGATCGCCGTCGCATACGGCAGTCTGGTAGAACCAGTAGTATTCTGTATGATCAGCTTGAGTCTGATTCCCAACGCAATGGTACGCCGTCAACACATAGGGGATCTGGGTGTCCTGGTCGGTATCCGCAAGCAGCGAGGCCGTGCACCACTTACTGCCCGTCTTGGTGATGATGCTCAAAAGCGCGACCGCCGTGGCTGACTCTTCATAGCGCGGATAGCACGTGACGTCGAGATTGCAGCTTCCCGCGATCCCTTTGGTAAACGCCAACAGGTCTGCGCCGCGGTACATAAACAGCGTCTTGTCGATCGTCAATGCGACTTTGCCGACCTCTGTTGTGGAAACGGAACACTCGATTGCCACGTCCTCCGCGAAACAAGTCGGCAGCCACAAGTCGTCGGCAGGATCCCAAGATCGGTCAAATGGACCGTAAGCCTCTTGCGGGTTGTTTATATTAAACGCGAAAACTTCCGCGCCGGGAGGCAAATTAAATCGTGTCAGATGGACCCGTTGACCTACTGCGCCTGTCGAGTGAATCACCACGGACCAAAGCAACCGCCCGTTTCCGATCGGCCGCCATGCCCCCATGCTGCAACGCATGCCCTCAACAGTCAGAGGCATAAACTCCTGGAAAACGCCGGCGCGCTGGCCGCACTTTGCCTCGCCGCATGCAGGCGTTTCATCCTCGAACAGAAGGGCATCAATGTCAACAGCGGGCAAATCGAGATAGGCGGCTGGTCCAAGACCTTCGCGGACGCTGACCGGTTCGGGCGTGGGCTTCCCACTCTTCGCACAGGGCGTAGTCGTCTCTGCCCTGACCAAGATGGGACAAGGACGCCAGTCTTTGGGCCGGATCCCCATGTGAGAGAGGCCTGCTTCGTCCACAACACGATTCGTCTCGTCGAGGTAAACGTCAAATGCGCTTCCGTCCAAGCGAGACGTCAATCGGCAGCCTTTCAGAAGAGGACCTTCACCGTTGCGGGCCATTTCCGTCCAGGAACAGACAACTTCGTAATCCGACGGCGGCCAACCTGCTGCCGCCAAACTGGCCGGGTACGCCGAAGAATCAAGGTTCTCAGCCGATACGCTGGCGAGCCCCGTTAGAGCCCAGAGAAGAATCCCTACCACCCCCGCGAGCAGGTAGAAACGGACGCGCATTCCGCAACCTCCTTGCGGTTCACCATCCCCATTCAATTCTACCCCACAACACGTTTAGGATCGAAGGGTATCCGCCCAAACGCCGGATAAGCCCGAGCGGAAACTGGCGACTGACGCAAGCGGCGCGACCGGCAGCGAGCGGAGACACATGTGTCACTATTCCCCATGTACCGGGCGACACTGCCGGAAGCAATGACCCGGTTAGACTGCAACCGTCAACGTCGCCTCGCCAAGCGACCTAGTGCCTGGGCCGTTTTGCTGGTCCTTGAAACGCCGGATCTCTTCTGCTAACGTCAGAATCTCTCGCTTGAACTCGGCTAGTTTTTATGCGTTAGAGTAGTTGCTTCGGTTTTCTTCCGGAGATTCAAGGAAACGCGCGTGAATCAGACGGACTTGTTCGACTTGAGCGGCAAAACGGCCGTTATCACAGGCGGCGGGGGCGTGTTGGGCGGCGCGATTTCCCGCGCCTTGGCCAAGGCGGGTGCAACGGCCGCTATCGCCGATGTAGTTTTTGAAGACGCCCAGCACTGCGCTGAAGCCATCGCCGCGGCCGGCGGAA
Source organism: uncultured Nitrospiraceae bacterium (assembly GCA_964493915.1). Lineage (GTDB taxonomy): Bacteria > Hydrogenedentota > Hydrogenedentia > Hydrogenedentales > SLHB01 > CAZBQH01. The sequence goes on along the minus strand of CAZBQH010000310.1, from coordinate 8,853 downwards.
AGGCCAAGGCGTTCGAGCTTGACGTCTTCCAGCGGGCATCCATCGAGCATTGCTGTGAAGCGATCTGCGGGGAATTTGGGACGATCGACATTCTGGTGAACTGCGTCGGGGGCAACCTCAAGGAGGCCACTACTTCGCCCGAACAGAGTTTTTTTGATCTGCCCACGGAAGCGATCCGGCGCGTCGTGGACCTGAATCTCATTGCGGGGACGATCGCACCCATCCAAGTTTTTGGAGCAAAGATGAAAGGCAACCCGGAAGGCGGGTCCATCATCAATATTTCCTCGTTGAACGCAATCCGGCCGTTGACGCGCATCCCGGGCTACAGTGCTGCGAAAGGTGCCGTGAGCAATTTTACGCAGTGGCTGGCGGTGTATCTTGCTCAGGAGTACAGTCCCCGCTTACGGGTCAACGCCATTGCTCCGGGCTTCTTTCTAACACAACAGAACCGGTATCTCCTTGTTGACGACGAGACTGGCGATTTGACACCCCGCGGCAAAACCATCATTGGTCTGACGCCGATGGGAGAGTTTGGACAGCCCGATGATCTGGCCGGCGTCGCGATATGGCTGGCGTCGGCCGCATCGCGCTTCGTTACGGGGATAGTGGCGCCCGTTGACGGCGGATTCTCCGCCTATTCAGGGGTGTAGCCGACTGCCGCCGCCATAGGTTCGAGGAATAGACATGCAATGCTGTCTCGTGATTCTGGCTCTTCTGTTTCCGCGGTTCGTGCTGATCGTCATGGCGCTCGCGGGCCACTTGTCTACAGCATACGAGACCTACATCTGGCCTCTCTTGGGTTTCTTCATAATGCCGTACACCACGTGCGCCTATGCGATCGCCATGAATGAGGCCGGCGGGGTGAAAGGTTGGGGGCTCGTCATCGTGATCGTCGCCGTCCTGCTCGACATTGGCGGACACGGCGGCGCGGCAAACAGCAGGCGCCGCTATCAACGGGTAGGATAAAACCTGGAGGAACTTGTTGAAGATGGATCCAGCAGCTTTGTCGGTTGACTCACTCAAAGCCCACAAGCCCATCCACGAGTATTTCATCGCCATCGACAGCGACGGCTGCGCATTCGACACGATGGAGATCAAACAGAAAGAATGCTTCATTCCCAATTCAATCAAGCACTGGCGCCTCCAACCTGTTTCGAAATATGCGCGGATGGCCGCAGAATTCGTAAACCTCTACTCGAAATGGCGCGGCGCCAACCGATTCCCCGCCCTGGTCAAGGTTTTCGACTTGCTCGCTGAATGGGACAAGGTCCTCGAACGCGGATTCAGGCCGCCCGAGACGCCCAATCTCCGGAAATGGATCGAGATGGAATCAAAACTCGGAAACCCGGCTCTCGAGGCCTACTGCAAACAGCACGACCACGCCGACATGCACCGGGCTCTGCAATGGAGCAACGCCGTAAATGCCGCCGTGGCCGACGTTCTGGGCAGCGGCTTGCCCCCCTTCCCTTACGTCCGCGAGTGTCTTGAGAAAGCACAAGACCGGGCGGACATGCTGGTCTGTTCTCAAACCCCGACGGAGGCCCTGAGCCGTGAATGGTTCGAGCAAGGCATCGGCGAGTTCGTCTTCGCCATTGCAGGCCAAGAACTCGGGAAAAAAGCCGAGCACATCGCATTTTGCAGCGATGGCGGCCGCTATGAAAAAACCGACATGCTCATGATTGGCGACGCCTTGGGCGATCTGCGCGCCGCCAAGGCCAATCAGGCGCTCTTCTTCCCCATTCTTCCCGGCGACGAGGAACGGTCATGGCAACAGCTTTATGAAGAGGGGCTCGACCGCTTTTTCAGGGGGGCTTACGCGGGGACCTACGAGGAGCATCTCATCCAGGACTTCGAGACCCGTCTCCCTGATACGCCGCCCTGGAAAAGGCAGGCGCCATGACCAGAGGGACAGGACGGACGGGGCCTATGGGTCTGACAGCCTTGCTATGCAGCCTCCTCTTGGCGGACATCTCTCGTGCTGATGCACTTGAGCTGGTCACGGACCCCCATTTCGAAAAGGGCGTACGCGTCTACGATATGAAGCCGGGCGCGCTCGTGCCGGTGGGCAGCCTCCGCCCCCCCAAAAACGCCGCCGAGCCGGTTTGGGGGCTCGCACAGTGGGGATCGCGTTACAACATCTTGGACGCACCGCCGGAAACCATGCCGTCAGGCGCGGTGCGATTCGCCAACGCCGCCAAAGCCCTCGTCTTCGGGGCCGGCTGCTCAGAGGATAGCGACATCGTGCTTGAGGTGGACTCGCGGCCCGAGTACGAGAATACCGCGCGCCGACCCGACCAACCTTGGGTACATCTTCTTCTCGACCAACGCATCGCCGAACCCGGCGGCGTTGGTCCAGGCTGTCCCCCGCTGGCCGAACTCCGCGCCCTCCGCCTATCCGTGAAAGCCCGGCTCTTGACCGCCGAACGTTTCGAGGTGGAAGGTTATTCTCGAGCTATCCACGCGGCCCAATTCCAGATCTTCCTGACCGTCCAGAACCTGAACGAGAACTCATCTCACTTCGGCGACTACCTATGGCTGGGCGTGCCCATGTACGACGACCGATGGCCGATGCCGCCCCGCGCCGTCTCCGGCGATCCCGGTACGGGCAAACTGATCTACACCGAGGCGGCCGAGAAGTTCGCATCAAAAAGCATGCACAGCGGCGAGTGGGTGTCCTTCGAAGGCGACGTCCTTCCGAGCGCGCTCGCCGCACTCGAAGAAGCCTGCCGCAGAGGCTTCCTGGCGGGATCGCGCAACCTTGCGGACTACCGAATCGGCGGGATCAATATCGGATGGGAAGTGCCGGGGCTGCACCACGTGGCCATTCAAGTGCGCGGAGTCGGTCTCGAGGCCGTCTTGAAAGACGCAAGGGACCAAGGAGGGGCTTCAGTCCCAAGGGCGGATCGAAAACCAGGGTGAGCCCTAGTCCTGCGCTCAGGATGGGCATCTGGCACTTCCAGGATTGTCTCCGGGCCTTAGCGGACTCATCCTTGTTGATAGGCCTATCGCATAGACGCGGCAAAGCACTGCCACCACATTGAAAGGATAAGAGCGCTGAAGATAATCGCCGACGAGAATATCCCGTACGTGAGGGAGGCCTTTGGCCCCCTTGGCGAGGTGCAGACTCTGCCAGGGCGCGACATGGATGCGGCAGCCGTTCGGGATGCGGACCTGTTGCTGGTGCGGTCGATCACGAAAGTCGGCAAGCCGCTGCTGGAAGGGAGCGTCGTGCAGTTCGTTGGCACGGCCACGATCGGTGAAGACCATATCGACAGAAGCTACCTTGCCGCCCGGCGAATCGGCTTCGCGAGCGCGCCCGGATCAAACGCCAACAGCGTCGCAGAGTACGTGCTCGCCGCCCTGCTTGAAGTGGCCGAGCATTTGGGCCTCGACCTCCGGCAGACGTCGTTGGGGGTTGTCGGCGTCGGCAACGTGGGCAAGCGGGTGCGCGCCAAGGCGGAGGCCCTCGGCATGCAGATCGTGCTGAATGACCCGCCCCTCGCACGTACGACCGGCGACCCGGTGTACAGACCGCTGGGCGACGCCCTGGCCTGCGACATCGTAACCCTCCACGTCCCGTTGTCCTTCAAGGGACAAGATGCGACCTTTCATCTTGCCGGCGAGAGCTTTTTCGAGCGAATGAAAGGCGGGGCTGTGCTCGTGAACAGTTCGCGCGGTCCGGTTGTAGATGAGATGGCATTGAAGCAGGCGCTTTCGTGCGGCCGACTTCAAGCCTGCGTACTCGACGTTTGGGAAAACGAGCCCGAGGTGGACGTCGAACTCCTCGAACAGACCTTCCTGGGCACGCCGCACATCGCGGGTTACTCCTTTGACGGCAAGGTCAACGGTACGCTGCAGGTATACGAAGCGGCGTGCCATTTCCTTGGCATCGCTCCCTCGTGGGACCCGGCAACGACACTGCCGGCGCCGGACCACGGAGAGATCGCAATCAACGATAGCCCCGACCCTCTCGCAGCGCTTCGCGAGGCTGTGAGAATGGTATATGATGTCCGGCGTGACGACCGCGCCTTGCGGCGCCTTTCAGATATGTCGGCAAGGGAGCGTCCCGCGTATTTCGACCGTCTGCGCAGAGACTATCCACGCCGCCGGGAGTTTCACAATACGCGCGTGATCCTGCCCGAGGACAAGAAGGGGTGGGGACCGCTGTTCAGCGGCGCCGGCTTTCAACTGGGCTAAGCCCGCTTTGGAAATACGGGAGGCAGCATGCTTTTACAACGCTACGATGCACACAGGCCGCTCAGTCCCGAGGATATCGACGAGGCTGTGCATACGGCTTTGGCGGCTATACATCTGCGCGGCAAGCGCGTTCTTTTCATCATCCCCGATGGAACACGCAGCATGCCCATGCCCGCGATGTTTCCGTCCCTCTGCCATGCAGTACGCGAAATGGACGCGCATGGGGATTTCATGATCGCCCTTGGCACGCATCCGCCCATGACGGAGGAATCCATCTGCCGGATGATTGGGTTAACGCCCGCCGAACGGCGCCGCGACTATGGCGAGGTGCAGATTTACAATCACGAATGGCAGAATCCAGACGCACTTATCAAACTAGGGACCATCAGCGAGGACGAAATCGAGGCCATTTCCGGCGGTCTGATGCGGCGCAAGGCCGACGTGTTCGCAAACAAGCGCATCCAAGACTATGACGTGCTCTGCGTCGTGGGTCCCGTTTTCCCTCACGAGGTCGTCGGGTTCAGCGGCGGCAACAAATACTTCTTCCCCGGGATCGCCGGCGAGGACATCGTGAACCTGTTCCACTGGCTGGGCGCACTCATCACCAACCCGGTAATCAACGGCGTGAAGGAACCCCCCGTGCGAGCCGTTATCGATCGGGCGGCGGCCCTGGTCGAGAAGGAGAAATGGGCTTTCTGCCTCAATGTCATGGACAGCGCCTGCCAAGGCCTCTTCTTCGGCTCCCCCGAAGAGGCGTGGAGTGCCGCGGCGGACGTCGCGCTTCAATCGCATATCATCTACAAGCACCATCCCTACCACAGCGTCCTGTCCATGGCGCCGCTTATGTACGACGACATCTGGGTTGCGGGCAAGTGCATGTACAAGCTCGAAATGGTGGTCGCTGACGGCGGCGAACTGATCATTTATGGGCCGCATGTGCGCGAGATCAGCTACACCCACGGCGATCGGATCCGCCGTATCGGCTACCATACGCGGGACTACTTCCTTGCCCAGATGGAGCGGTTCGCAGACGTGCCGGGCGCCATCATGGCCCACTCGACCCACGTGCGGGGGATCGGGACTTTCGAGAACGACGTCGAGCGGCCGCGGATCCGCGTCACCTTGGCGACAGGCATTCCCAAGGAGGAATGCCTCAGCGTAAACCTCGGTTACCGCGACCCGGCATCGATCGAGCCGGAGGATTGGAGAGATCGTGAGACCGACGGCGTCCTGCTGGCGCCTCATGCCGGCGAGATGCTGTATCGTCTAATCGAGGGCAACCCACAGCCTACACCTTATCGCGGAGCTCGGTAGGGATGCACACGAGGGAAGAAGACCGGACCCAAGCGGCGCCGGCAGGCCTGATGCAACAGAGAAGGGTCGTATCCATATGCCAAAGAACGTCATTGTTGCGCAATCCGGCGGGCCTACGCCTGTCATCAACAGCTCGCTACGTGGAATCATCGAGACCTGCAAGATGTTCCCGGGCACTTTCGGCCGTATCTATGGCGGTTGGCACGGAATCGAAGGCGTCCTGAAAGAAGAACTGCTGGATCTAAGCGTTCAAAACAGGGAAGAAATCGCCCTCTTGCGTTATACGCCGGCCGCCGGATCTATCGGAACTTGCCGCTATAAGCTTAAGAAGAACCAGCAGAAAGATTTCGATCGGGTTATTGATGTCCTGAAAGCCCACGACATCGGGTACTTCATCTACATCGGCGGCAACGACTCGATGGACACGGCGCATAAGGTGAGCGTATGGGCCCACGAGCAGGGCCTCGACCTCGTGGCTGTGGGCGTTCCGAAAACCATCGACAATGACGTCGGGGACAGCGCCTTCAAGTTGATCGATCATACGCCAGGATATGGCAGCGTCGCGCGCTATTGGATGGGTGCGGTCCAGAACGCCAACGAAGAAAACGCGGGGTCGTGCCCGTCGGACCCGGTCCTCGTGCTTCAAGCGATGGGCCGGAAGATCGGGTTTATCCCTGCGGCCGCTCGTTTAGCCGACCCAGAACGGGCTATGCCGCTCCAGATTTACCTTCCGGAGTCCGGCCTTACTGCCGAAGAGATGTGCGACCTCGTCGCTGACCAGCTTCGGCGCGACGGGCGCTGCATCATCGTTGTCAGCGAGGGATTCGATATGGGCGAGCTCGGTGAGACCAAAGACGCCTTCGGCCATACGCAGTTCAGTTCCTCAAAGACCACCGTAGCGCAGAGCGTTGTGACGATGCTGAATGAACGGGGATTGCCTGCGCCAGGCGCCAGCCGGGGCCAGATTTCAGGAACGGACCAGCGGGATACATGCGCCTATGCCTCGGTTGTTGACTTAGACGAGGCCTATCGTGTTGGGCAAAAGGCCGTGTTGATTGCCCAATCGGGTGAGAACGGCTGGATGGCGACGATTCTGCGCGAGCCCGGCCCGATTTACAATGTGCGTTACGATAAAGTCCCCCTCGAAAAGGTGGCCAATTCAGAACGGGCCTTCCCGCAAGCATGGATCGCCCCGACGCGCATTGACGTGACGGACGCTTTTACGGCCTACGCCAGGCCGCTTGTAGGCGAGGACTGGCCGAGCGTGCCGGTCGTAAATGGCCGTCAACGGTTCGCCCGATTTGACCCGATCTTTGCGGAGAAAAAGTTGCCCGCATACGAGCTACAAGTGCGATGAGAAGGCATACGACCCACGAGAGAACCACACGAGCGCCGCTGAACCGAGCGGAGACATATTGTAAGATTCGTTTAACTCGCGATTAACAGGCGGACGAGGCATGCCCTCGGCCTTTTACGGCGAAGGAGATTACCATGAAGAAAATGGACATTGGACTGATTGGCATGGCGGTGATGGGACAGAATCTAGCCCTCAACATGGAAAGCAAAGGTTTCGGCGTAGCTGTCTACAACCGGACGGTCTCAAAGGTGGACGACTTTGTGAACGGACCTGCAAAGGATAAAAACATCGTCGGTTGCCGCAGCATCGAGGAACTCGTCGATCATCTGAAGAAACCGCGCAAGATCATGCTCATGATCAAGGCAGGGAAACCCGTCGACGAGGAGATCGAGAAGATCCTTCCCGTTCTCGAGGAGGGCGACATCATCATAGACGGCGGCAACTCGCACTTCCCCGACACGATGCGCCGGACGGAATATGTCGAGAGCAAAGGGCTTCGGTACATCGGAACCGGCGTGTCAGGCGGCGAGGAAGGGGCGCTCAAGGGACCTTCCATCATGCCGGGCGGCACGCCCAGCGCGTGGGAGCATGTAAAACCCATCCTCCAAGGGATCGCCGCCAAAACCGAGGATGGTCAGTCGTGTTGCGACTGGGTGGGCGAAAACGGCGCGGGTCATTTCGTCAAAATGGTGCACAACGGCATCGAATACGGCGACATGCAGATGATCTCCGAGTCCTACCATTTCATGAAAGAAGGACTCGGCATGAGCAATGACGAGATGAGCGACGTCTTTGACGAGTGGAACAAGGGAGAACTTAACTCGTACCTGATCGAGATCACGCGCGACATTCTCCGTTACAAAGACGAGGACGGCCATTATGTCCTCGACCTGATTCTCGACGCCGCCGGACAGAAGGGCACAGGCAAGTGGACAGCCATCGAGGCGCTGAACCAAGGGCAACCTCTTACCTTGATCGGCGAGGCTGTTTTTGCCCGGTGCCTCTCGGCCCTCAAGGACGAACGGGCCGAGGCGGCGAAAACACTTGAAGGGAAAACAACGCCGTTCCACGGCGACAGGAAAAGCTTCGTCGGCGACCTCGGCAGAGCGCTGTACGCCTCAAAGATCGTGAGTTACGCGCAGGGCTACCAGCTCATGCGCTCGGCTGCCGGCGAATACGGGTGGAACCTCAACTACGGCGGAATCGCCCTCATGTGGCGCGGCGGATGCATCATCCGCTCCGTGTTCCTGGGACGCATTAAGGACGCCTTCGACGACCACCCGGGGCTGGTCAACCTCCTGCTTGCACCCTTTTTCAAGGACGCGACCGACAAGGCGCAAGCATCCTGGCGGCGCATCGTCAGCACGGCCGTTCAGATGGGCATTCCTGTGCCCGCCATGAGCTCTGCGCTGGCATATTACGACGGCTACCGGCATGAACGGCTGCCCGCCAACCTGTTGCAGGCGCAGCGCGATTATTTCGGCGCCCACACCTACGAGCGCGTAGACAAACCGCGCGGCCAGTACTTTCATACAGACTGGACCGGCCACGGCGGCAAGGTTGCTGCATCAACGTACAACGTGTAAGGCCGAGCGCGACGCGACCCGCGTCCGTCGATCGCTGCTTCCCGCCTGGGTCCTGCGTTGTGCCCAAGGTACTATGCCGCGTCTCGATCTTGACAAGCCTTTGAGACGAGGGCGCACAGGCCCGACGCGCCTGACCGACAAAAAGGCCGCTCCCGCTGGAGGAGCGGCCTGATGCAAACCAAGCGGTCTGGGTCGTCAACGGGCTTGCAGATTCTTCGCCGTCGCAATAGACCCAATGTAAAGGTCTGTGCCAAGCTGATATTTGTGGATAGGATTACTTTTGCCGGTTTGACGTTCACGGTCCTCGACCCACTTATTCAGCCTGGTTCTCAGCATCTCAACAACCTTCGGCTCCCGTTCAGCGGGGGTTTTTGATTTTTCAGGGGCCTCCACGAGGGT
>CAZBQH010000309.1:0-3006 GCA_964493915.1 uncultured Nitrospiraceae bacterium | reverse complement strand
AGGCGGCACGCCGCCAGAGCCTTGGTCGCAGCCGTTCGTGGCGAGACAACGCCCCTCTGCGAAGCCGCCGAGGCCCTCGAAGACCTCCGCGTCGCAAGGCAGTATGTCATGCAATGGAAAGGCTGCTGAGGCCATTCCATCATCTGCTGAACAGACAAGAACGGAGGTAAAGCGCCGCGTCTCTGATTCGGCTTCCAGAGGCGTACTCATAGGAAACCGGGTTTGAGCACAAACGACAAAGCGGTCCTCAGACGGTTGGCGGAGGAAATCTCGGAAATCGCGGCGCTGCCAATCCAAAAGGAAAAGGCCGCAATGTGGCGGCAGCTCAACGACCTCGAGCCTGTGCGGCCGATGGTGTGGATTAACGAGATACCCTGGCACGAACTTGCCGGCCCCGAGCTCGCATTGCACTGCGCCGATCCATGGGCGCGCCAACAGGAGAGCGCCCTCCAAAGAACCCTTTATCAGTGGCGCCACATGCGCGCCGACATGGTGGTGAGCGACTACCTGCCGTCTCCCTTGGCCATCCACAACACCGGCTACGGGATCAGCGAAGACGTCGACATCGCCCGTATGGATGCAACGAGCGATATCGTGAGCCGCCGGTTTCACCGGCAGATCGTTGAACCCAGCGATATTGAGAAGATCAAAATGCCCAGCGTTACCCACGACGAGGCCGCGACCGAAGCTGCCTATCAGCGGATGCTCGACGTATTCGGCGGCGTCATCCCCGTGCGCAAAGAGGGCGTCAAGCACATCTGGTACACCCCGTGGGATGAACTGATCCGCTGGTGGGGCGTCGAAGAGGCCATCATAGACATCATCGAGCGCCCAGATATGGTCCATGAGGCCGTCGACCGCTGCGTGGCCTCAATGAACAGCGGTCTCGACCAAATGGAAGCGCTTAATCTGTTGTCGTTGGGGAACGACAACACGCGAGTGGGCTCGGGCGGGTATGGCTACACCAGCGCGCTCCCGGGCGACCTCTTCGATCCCGATCACGTGCGCACCTGGAACAATTGGGGATGCTCGAACGCTCAGATTTTCTCGACTGTGTCTCCCGAAATGCACTGGGACTTTGCCATCCGCCATGATCTCCCTTGGCTGAATCGATGGGGTGTTAATTACTACGGCTGCTGTGAACCTCTTGACACAAAGGTCGAGATTCTTCGGCGGATCCCCCGGTTGCGCAAGGTGTCGATGAGTCCATGGGTCGACGTCGAGCGCGCAGCGGCCAATGCCGGCACGGACTTCGTCATCAGCTACAAGCCCAATCCCGCCATTCTGGCGGAAAACGAGTGGCGGCCGGACCTGGCGCGCAAAACCCTCCGGAACGCGCTCGAACGCCTGCAAGGATGCCATGTCGAGGTGATCATGAAGGACATCTCGACCGTGCGCTACGAGCCCCGCCGGCTCTGGGAATGGGAGCAGATCGCCATGGAGCTGGTTGAGGCTTACGGATGAACGCACAGACCGCCGATGTGTGCAGATTCTGCTTGAACCACCGTCAGCTCTTCAGGAATACTTGCGCCTGTCTGATTTGACAGGTCGATCCACAGTGCGTACGCGGTCCGTCATAGGAGCGGCGCAGAATGAAAAGGAGGGTGTCGAATGGCCCTTAAAGTTGGCGTGGTCGGTATGCGCGGCATCGGCACGCAGCACGCAAACGCGCATGTCGAGGACCCTTTGGCGGAACTGGTCGCAGTGTGCGACGTCGTAAAGGAGCGGGCAGACGTCGTGGCGGAGCAGCACGCCGTGCGTTCCTATGAGACGCTCTCGGAAATGCTCGCAAATGAGGATCTCGACATTGTGGACGTTACGACGGGGGGATACGAGAACGGCAGTTGGCACTTCGAGCCCGCTATGGAGGCCATGGAAGCGGGCAAACATGTGTTGGTCGAGAAGCCGATCTCGAACGATGTCGGCGAAGCGCGCCAGATGGTGGCCAAGGCAGCGGAAAAGAATGTCTACCTGGGCTGCAACCTCAATCACTATTTCACGCCGCCCGCCGAAAAGGCTAAAGAGTACATGGACCAAGGCAAGATCGGCGAGATCGTCTACTGTCTACACAAGATGGGCTTTTCCGCAGGCGAGCCAACCTATGCGCCTACCGTGTCCTCGCGCTTCAAAGGATTCCCTTACGCCCACTTCAAGGCGTTTCTCTCGCACCCATTCAGCGTGATGCGCCATTTCTGCGGCGACATCACCCATGTACAGGCCTTTGTGAACCGACCTGGCTTCCGACGGCGCGTCAACGACGTGATGCTGTCGAGCGTAAGCATTCATGTCAAATTCGCCAACGACGCGGCGGGCTACCTTATCAGTCAGCGGGGCGATGCATCCTATGGCCTGGGCGGATGGTGGAGCATCGAGGTCGCCGGCACGCAGGGCACGTTCTGCATCGAGAACTGCATCGAAAAGATAACCTATTGGCCCGCCCCCAGCCCGGCAGCAGCGGGCAGCGCCGAGAAACCCGCGGGCGGCGGCGGCGAAGGGCCCGAGGTGTTTAACACAGGCATTACCGATTTCGCCGCGACTTTTCCCCGGCGTATACACGCCTTCCTCGAGGATGTGACGAACGGCGTCTATCGCGAGAACCTGCGCGCATCCGGTCGCGACGCGCTCGCGGCGCTCGAGTATACTTGGGCAGTCATGGAGTCATATGAACAAGGCGGCGCCTTGGTGCGGCCTCATCCGCTGCCGCCTGTCCATGGGGACCCGCGCACAGTTGACGACTAAGGGGCGGGGGGTATCCCGCCTCGCTGCCGGCCGGCGGACATACGCGCGCTCAGTCGCGTCTCTGTTCCTGGCTTGCGCTTTGACCCGCGAATCCGCGCCGGACCCGTGAGGTTGACACCCTCGCCGAGAAACCGCGCTGCAGGGATTGACGCTGCTGCGAGGGGTCAAGCATATCGTTTCGGCCGCTTGCCGTCGAAGGTCTCGAGGGGCTTGGCGTAGGCAGCGGCAATCTCGAGCGCTGATTGCCCCTTCTCGATGCGCCGCCTA
>CAZBQH010000308.1:0-5065 GCA_964493915.1 uncultured Nitrospiraceae bacterium | reverse complement strand
GGGTCTCGACCCCGGGCGAGGGGTTCGGGGCGGGGTTTAAAGAAAAAAAAAAAGACGGGGGCTGCGGGGGCGGTGGGGTTGAAGATGCGGAGCGGGAGCGGCGGGAACAGAATTTCGGCGGGATGAGTCTTCCGCCGGGGTGAGGGGGGCGGAGATTGTTATGGGTGGGTTGGTAAAGTTTGAGGTGGGGCCGGTGTTGGAAAGGGGGGCTTGTGAGAACGCTGATCGGACACGAGTACGAGGTGCGCGTGGAGGACGACTGCCGCGGGCTGGTTGATGGATGGTTCCGTGCGCGATACCTGACGCCGCACGCTCGGCAAATGGGGTGGCTGTGGGAGATCGAGGATTCGCGGTTTTCGCGGATGAAACTTGAAGAGGTCAGCATTGTCGAGGTGCGGCCTATTTCCAACGATCAGATTGAGGCGCACCGTGAATAAACGCTCGACCAAACCAACAGCGCGGGTACGGCGTCGCCTCCGATCTGTTGTTGGCAGGGTGCAGTCGGCATACCTCAACATCCAGGCGGCACGCCGTGACCTCGACTGGGCGCTGCGTTACGGTTTCGACGATCAGCGCGTTGACTCCGTTCGGTCACTGAGCGACGCCTTGGTCCAGATTCAAGCAGCGATTAGTAAGCTGACTGCCAACAACAAGCTCTCCGTTTCCGGGGAGCGAAAGGAGACCGATGCCAAACACTGAAACGTCTGCCGCTCCCCGGAATACGGAGGAGCAACTGGTTGTGCGTCTGCGGTCGCTTCCGCGATTCCAGATGTCAGCCGGATCGCTTGACGAATACACCTCGTTCATCGGCGAGGAAGAGTGCGAACACGGGGACTGGATACGGGCCTCCGCGATTGACGCTCTGATCGGCGAGTTGTCGCACGTGACGGCTCTGGGGCGGCCGCGGAGCGGCCGTACCCAGGAGCCGATTGTTGGAGGTTCTCATGAATGATGAGATCACAGAATGGGTTCGTTTATTAAGTCTTCCGGCGCTCGATGATCGACATGCGCCGCCAGTTCAGGATTCGCTTTTTCAAGCTCTTCAAGGCGACGCTGAAAGTCCTCGATCGTTATGCGGCGAATCTCGGTGTCGAGGCGATCGGCGGGAAGGCCTTGTTGCTTTGCGAGGGCGACGACGGCGCCGGTCAGGGCGCGACATCGCGCTTGTAGTTCAAGGATTGCGCCCATTTGGCGCGCGGCTAATTGGAGCAGTAGTTTCGATTCTGGGTGGTTCATTTCAGGAACGCAACGAGAAGGGATACGATCAATGAGAGTACGGCTATTCCAATGGCTATCCAGCTTTGCCGGGTCGGCACGGCAAGGCGGCGGCGCTCGATTTCGTACTTCGCGGCCAGGTGGGGGCGGGTGCCCTCCCGAAATCCAGCCATGTACGAAACGATCTCCTCGACGGTTTTCATCCGTTTTACGGTCTTGCTGTAATCAATGTCTGACATCAGACGACCTCCTTGACGTTGAGCGCCGGTCTGCGGCGTATCGGGAGTTTCTGTTTCCGGGCATAGAGATCGACCACGACGTACTGTCCGATTCGGCGCGCCTGGCGCTGATTGATGTTCCGAGGCTCATTTCGCATATTCGGTTCTTGTCGAACGACCGTCTTCACGGTCGAGAAGGGAGCGAAGAATGAGCGGAATGAATCGTACCGTGCAAGACTTGGTTCTGTGCCGCCGGAGATTCCTCCAGCAACTCAGGACAATTCCGACGTGGGAGGTTCGCAATCTGCTGCGAATCGAAACACCGGAAGAACTGGCGGCGCTGCGCGATGCGTGTTTCCCAGAGGGGGACGAAGCGATGCGCGGCATCATCGAGCAGGAGATTGATGCACAGAACAACCCGCCTCACTGTTCGGGTGGGGCAGAAAGGAACCAATGACAGAAGAAATCACGCAGGCTGCTTCACCCGATACGGGTGCAGGCGCTGGTTCGGCAGTCCGGTTCTCACTGGACCCCGAGTCCGGTTTCGTGCGCGACCACGCGGCCGGCGAATGGCTGACGACGGCCGAGGAGGTCTTCGACGCCATGTTGCCGCTGCTGCCGAACGCTCGGCTTGACCGGCCCGAAACAGCCGGGAGAAAGGATTGCCATGAGTGACCACACTTCGCCGGCTGTTTCGGGTACGGTCGGAGCCGTTGTTGTGCGGATTGGTCCGTGCGAGCATCTTCTGTGCTGCGACTTCTGCTTTGAGAACGAAACGGTTGACTGTCACGAGACGGGCGAACTTCGCGCGATGTACCGCCTGGACGATGACTGCATCATCTGCCAGCAGTGCCTCGATGCGGGGAAGCACAACGCTCCGGCTGACCGGCCGCGAAGCGGTACGGTCGGGCCGGTTGTTCGCAAATCATTGGGGTGCTGAAGATGATAACAACAATAGTAAACGATTCGATTGGTGCGCGGTTTCACGCGGGGATACTACGGGCTGCAAGGGAGTATGAGGAAAAGCAGGCTGCGTGGCGCGAGTCGCTCCGCGCGGCGGGAGTGGCTGCGACTCACCCGGATGACGGATGGGTTAATAGGGAGAAGAACACTCTGCATCTGTGCTACCCGCACATCATGGGCGAGTTGAAGATAGGGTCTCTTGTAGCTCTTGGAGATCACGAGAAGTACCGCATTGTACGACTCGCTTCGTTTCGACGATGGCTTACGGGGATTAGGCCGAATGATGGAGAGTGGTCTTTTGCGAACGCTCCGGCTCTGGGTCGGACGCGGAGCGGCCGTACCCAGGAGCCGGTTGTTCGGAGGTCATTATGAACATTCAGAAACTATGTTTGGCTGTCGCTTTGTTGACTGACGCCATTGGACTGCTTGATGGACAACACAGTCGCGTTGGGTCCGCATTTCGAGCACACGGGGCTGCGACCTTTGGCGACCTGCCGAAGCGTTATCGTGATGCGTTTGCCGCACTGTTGGCAGACGAATCGAAGCATGTTCGTGTCCATCGGGCCGCCACGCCGAAACGTCTCCGCGAGGAGTTGGCGCTCTGGATCGAGGAATTGGTTCATTGTCTTGTTTCTCCGAACGACACGGCTCTGGGGCGGGCGCGGAGCGACCGTACCCAGGAGCCGATTGTTCGCAATTTCATTATGAAAGGAGGTGATCCGTATGCGACGCATGGATGAACGCGGGAATCTGACGCCGGAGTTTAAGCGGTCTTTGTTTCGCGCGAACCTGCGCAAACTCAGGGCGAGGATTCTTCATTTCTTTACCTTCGGTCTAGCCGAAGGAATCTGGTACTGACTAGGGGAGAGAATGGCGGTGATGAGACAGCCCGTTTTGACGTTGATGTTGTCGAAAAGGATTTTGCCCACTTGGTACAGACCGTGCGGAGTCCTGATGAGATCGCCTTGGCGTGGGACGGCTGCGGCATCGATCTGGCCAAAGGCTGGGTCTTCGTTTGCGGTGAACTCCAGTTGTATGCGGATCGGTTTCTCTGTCATCGCCTATCTCCTTTTCCTTTTTGCGAACGCTCCGGCTTGACCGGCCCGAAGGGGCCAAGGAGACGCCATGATTGAACCCACAACGCCAGCGGCCCCTTCGGGTACGGTCGGACCCGATGTTCGGCTCGTGGCATCCTTCCGGTTGCCAGTGGCCGTCAAGGGGCTGATCTTCCTGTCCGACTGGCTGCGCAAGCAGTACGGCGAAGGGCTGACCATGCGCCAGCAAGGCGAGTTCCTTTTCATCGAAAAGCCGAACGCTGGGGCTGTGCCTCGGCGCGGTAGCGACGTAGGCGCCAGCCCTTTGTTGGGCATTTCTTCGGGGGCCGAATGACCGAGCGAATTACAGACCGAATCGAGATCGTGAACGCGGACTGCTACACGCTGCTGGATGCGTGGCCGTCCGACGCCGCGCTCGTCACCGATCCGCCGTATGGCATTGCCTACGATTACGAAGGCGGATTCAACCATCCCCCGCCCGGTCGGAAATGGGCTGCGAAAAGTCCAAGGCGTCTGAAAACGCATGGGCGCATGATTCACCATGACGACCGCCCGTTTGACCCTGCCCCATTCCTGCGTTTCAACACCGTGCTTTTGTGGGGAGCCGACAAGTTCCGCCTCCGGTTGCCGGATGGCGGAACGCTGCTGGCGTGGAACAAGAACGACGGACGCGGAGCGGATGACAACTTCTGCGATGCGGAGTTCGCATGGACCAACCGAGGGAAGGTCAAGCGCAACGCGCTGACGTTTCTCTGGAAGGGGCTGTGCTGCATGAAGACCGGCGAGGACAACGGCGTGCGCTGGCATCCGAACTTGAAACCGCAAGCCGTGTGCGCGTGGTGTCTGCGCGTGCTGGCCCTGCCAGCGGACGCGCTTGTAATTGACCCGTTCATGGGGAGCGGGAGCCTGGGCGTGGCCTGTCACCGGGTCGGGCTGCGATACCTGGGCGTGGAGATTGACCCGGAACACTACGCAACGGCAAAGGCGCGACTCCAGCGCGAGACGGCGCAGGGGTTGCTCTGTACGCCCAACAAGGTGATAGAGCAACATTCTGGTGACTTGTGACGCGGAAGTATTGGGCGGATCGCAAGTTGCGGTTGCGGGCGCGGGCTATGGCCGGGGTGGCTGCACGGGCGCGGAAGCGGTTCGAGGAGGGGGCGGCGGTGGAGGTTGTGGAGGTGGGGCGGGTGACTTTCGAGGGGGACGTTTTTGGCGGAAGACATGAGATTGTGCTGAGGTCGAGGAGCGGGGCGGATGCGTTGTTGGTGGAGTGCGATGGGCGGGAGCTGCGGCCGCGGACCCTCCGGGGGTTCGTGGCGTTGGTGGGGCGGAATGTGTGGAGGAGGGCTGTTCAATGAGTGAGTTGCCGGATCGGGCGTTCGTGCGGTTTGGGGACGTGGTGCGGTGGTGCGGGCTGCATAAGGTGGCGGTGCGGAAGATTCTGGAGTGCGGAGCTACGGCCGTGCGGCCGCCGGGATACCATCGGCGGTTGTGGACTCGGGAGAGCGTGGTGCGGTGCTTCGGAGGTGAACAGAAGAAGGGTGGTGTGCGATGAAGGTGGTTTTGCCTGGTGGGAACCGCCGCGTGAACGCGGCGGGCAGGACGCCGGCGACG
>CAZBQH010000307.1:0-5118 GCA_964493915.1 uncultured Nitrospiraceae bacterium | reverse complement strand
AATCTGAAGTTGGACTTCCGGTTCAAATGAGCAGCTGCTTTGCGCCACTGCGCTGCGGCGGCAGAGTAAAATAAACTACCCCGTGAAAATCGCTGATGTACATCGGGATTAAACGCGGGGTATCGAACAGTTCGGCCACGAAGGCCATGGCCGGCATGCGGCTCTGCCGGGGGGCGGGGGCCATCCCACCAGGCAAGGTCGTTATTGTCGGTTGTCCGCTTGGGCGTCCTTGGCCTCGGCGCTCTTGGCGCGGCTGGTCAGCCGGTACTGCCTCGGCGTCGTGCCCATCTGCTTGCGGAACACGTGGAACATGTACGGCTCGTTCCGGAACCCTACCTGCCTGGCGATCGACATGGCGGACTCTTGCGTGCCGGTCAGCAGCTTGCAGGCCCGCTCGACCCGCTTGCGATTGAGTTCTTCGTTGACGCTCTTGCCCAGGTGCAGCCGGAAGTTGCGGTCCAGCGTTCGCCGCGAGACGCCCACCGCCTCGGCCACTCTCGCCACGGTCAACGGCTCGGCAAGATGTTCCCAGATGTATCTGATCGCTCGGGCCGTATCCAGGTCAGGCACGGCGAGCACGTCTGTGCTCATCCTGGTGACGACCCCGGTTGGGGGAACCAGGATCGGTTTGTCGGGGGCCTTCTCCCCGTCCATGAGCTTCTCCAGAAGCTCCGCCGCGGCTCGGCCATGTTCATATTCGTTTGTGTCCACGCTGGAAAGCGGCACCAGGGCGCAGTCACAATGGATCCGTTGGTTGTCCTGGCCCAGCACCGCTATCTGCTCGGGGACGCGCAGTCCGGCCGCCTTGCAGAAATAGCACAAGCGGCTTGCCATCAGGTCGTGGAAGGCGAAGATGCCCAGGGGCAGTTCGATGCCCGCAAGCTCCTTCTTCAGCCTCTTGGCAAAGACACTGACGCGCGCCCAGTAAAAGATTTCGGCGGGGTCTTGAAGCGCAAACACGTGTGCATTCATCTTGAGCCGGCGGGCGTGGTCGATGAAACTCTCGCAGATCCTCTTGGCCACTGAGGATCCCCATCTTTCGCTTCGCAAATAGGCCACACGTCGAAACCCTCTTTCCGCGAAGTGCTCCGCCGCGACCCGACCGATCGCCACGTAATCCTTGGCGATAATCGGGCACCGGATGGGCACGTCCTGGCTCTGGATGTGGACCGCCGGGGCTCCCAGGCTGACAAGCTGCTTCGCCAAACGCGCCTTCTCCTCGGGCAGCCCCCAAAGGACGCCGTCCGGGTGGGTGTTACGCAGCACCCTCATCTGGAAGCTGCGCAGGTTCAGCAGGTGCCAGCCGCGAGCGTGGGCGTAATCGACGATGCCCCGCATGCGGGCTTCGTTTTCCCAATGCAGCGCCACAAGAATCAACCGCCGCCGGGGCGGGCCGCTCGACGATCCGTGAGAATTGTTCTGTGCCATGATCTTCGCTCCCAAGACGGGGCCCGCTGTGGGCCGTTTGCGGGGCCAACGGGCCATCGGATCCCGTTTGACCGTGGCTGAAAATCGTAAACCATTTGGCTTGATATTACAATGACGAAATTTGCGGGGTGATGTATAATTTTTGACGGAGTTGAAGTAAAAAGCGGATTGAGCCTCTTCGCCCGGAAAAGGAGAGGCAAGAGACATGTCTCGTAGAGAAGCATCTGTCGCGTGTGACAGGTGTAGGGAGTAGTTAAGAGAGTCTAAGAAGGAGGTAGTGTCATGAAAAGCAGCAGAAACAGAAACACGTTTGGATTGTCCATCGCCGCCGTGGCGTTGGCGTGTGTCGTCATGACCTCGGGCACGGCCCAGGCGGCGATGATCTACTCATGGACAGGCGCGACCAGCACTGCCCTGAACGTTGCCGACAACTGGTTGGTGGGCGGCGCCGTTCCCGCCAGTGCACCGTCGGGTTCTCCTAACGGCTTCGACGCGACTCCAGCACCCGACGATACGCTCTTGTTCGACAGCGAAGACCTGAATTGGGTGAGGAACGCCCCCAGCGGGATTTACATGTACGCCGCCCATGACGGTAGTTTGGATTTCGCGAACGGCTCCTACACATTTAAGGGCGACCGGAACAGCTTCCGCAACCGAGCCACCGTTACCGACGGCATCACGATGACCGTCGGGGACGGCGATGGGACGACCGCCGCCAGCCTCAGCACCGGTTTGAGTATGCTTAACGCCGGTGGTACCGCGACTAAGACCTACGTGGTCAACTCCGATGGCACGCTTCGGTTCGGCAACAACACCAAGAACAATCCCGGTTATGCGATCTGGTCCGGTACAAGCAGCGCTGGCAGTACTGGCTACGACACCGTGATCCAGATCATCGGCGGCACCGTGATCAGCGGCATGATCTACGAAACCCCGTTGACCGGCGATACCGGCGATTACGCAAGTTTCGAAGCGATCGGCAGCACGTTGACGTTTGACAAGGGAGCGGCCGGTGTCTCCTTCGGCAGCCTGGCCGACGTCACGGCCCAGTTCGGTGACAGCTTCCGCCTCGGCGGCGCGTTGTCCAGCGCCAGTGCCGAACTTCAGGCGACGTATGACGATGCCAACAGCACCTTCACCGTCACCGCCGTTGACCTATCCGTAACACTCGGCGACACCAACGACGACGGCATCGTGGACGCGGCCGACTACATTGCCCTCAAGGCGAACTTTGGCACCGGCCCCGGCGCGGCCTTGGCCCAGGGCGACGTTGCCGATGGCAGCCCCACCACCCCCGGCCAGGACGGCTACGTGGACTGGAACGACCTCCAGCTCATGGCGACCGCCCTGAACGCCGGCTCCAGCGGCGGCGCGGCGGTCCCTGAGCCGGCCACGATAGGCCTGCTGGCCTTGGGAGCCCTGACGGTGGTCAGGCGGAAGAGGAAGTAAGAAACGCCCTGCCGCGGAGAGGCCGGGACGCGGAGGAAAGCATTGCCCTCTCGGCGATCTCAGCGACCTCTGCGTGAAACGTTTGCGGACATTTGAACAAGGACGGACCTCGTGGGATTGGCCACGGGGCCGGCCGCGCGGGACAACACGTGTCAGAGTCAGCCTGCTCCGAGAGATGCCTCCTCTCGAAACGACCGACACGCTCTCCGGTCCACGTGGCCGCCCCGTGGGCGATCCGCCGCGGGTTCGCCCTTGTCCTTTACGCGGGATCGGACTCAGTTGAAGTCCAGGACCTTCTTCCTCGCGCCTTTGCTGATGGTAACGACACCGCTCCCGTAGTCAGCATGGAGGAAGGGGCTATCAAAGACCTTGTCCGGAGCATAGTTCACCGGCCTGCCGTTGACAGTCGGCTTCTTCCTGTAACTGGTATCGAGCGTCAGAACGTCACCGTAGATCGTCTTGTAGCTGAATATCTCTCCCTTGAAGTCTGCTTTGCAGGCCTTCACTTTTGCCTTGAACGCATCGAAGTTCCTCACGTCCCGCTTCGCCATCACCTCCAGGACTACCGGCGCGTATTCGCTCTCGGGTGTCATGATGTGGCCTGGTGGCGTCCGGAACTTCATTCCCTCTTCCCGGGTTCCTTCGAAGATAGGATCACCAAGTCTAAAGCCTCCTTTGCCGACGCGGATGGCAGCGTAGGCTTCCGGGGCTTCGACGAAGACAATATCGTCCTCTGAAACAGGCTTGCTCAGGCCGTCCATCGACATCCAGACCATCATCTCCGCGGCTCCTTTGTGGTGCTTGAGTTTCTGGGTGACCAGACTGCCCTTGCTCTGCACCGACCAGAACTGATTGAAGGCCACGCGATTGTCCTTTGCCCGGGGGACAGGAACGATCCGCGGGTCATGCTCACCCGCGAAGATCACTCCCTGCCAGCGGCTCTGAGTGCTGATCATGACCCAATCCGACAAGGGCCTCGCCTCGGTCATCGCTGTGCCAAGGATAAATGCCGGATCGCAGTAGCTGTATCGCAGTATGCCCCCGCCATCCGTGCGGAGCTTGTTTGGCCGCTGGTCAGGACGATCCATATGGGGAAATGTATGCCCCTGTTCTCCCAGGCCCTGTACCCGTTGGCGAATCTCGTACGTGCCGCGTCCCGCGGTGTCGCGCGCGATGTCAGCGACGACCGCAGGTGGACGGTACTCGCTGAGAAGAGCGCCCACGTCATGACCGCTCAGCTCCGGCTGTTCACCGATATCGAAATAGAGCCATGCAAGCACCGCGTTTCCGTGCTTCCGGCTCTGGGTGAACGCATTATTGCCCTTGATACGCGAACCGCCGCCACCCATGTGCCCCATGATCTGCTCTTGGGCCCAGTACGCGAAATAGAGATCGAGAATCATTCCGGCGGCGCGTTGGACGTTGTCATCCCCGAAATCGTAGAAGTTGTAGAACCCCTTGATGAGCGTGCTGTTGTAGCCATCACTTCTCATCTCAACGCAGATGCCCCTGCGGGCGCGTTCACGACAGTATTCGACGAAGTACTTGTTCCAGGCTTCGAAATGCTCCGACAGTGTTGCGCCGTCATCGCACTTCTTGCCGCGATACTCCGGAATGTCCTTCGCGTATTTTGCGAAATGCCAATGGCACGTGAAATCCATGGCGTGATGGTTCTCGGAACTGTAGATGTGCCATGTCTTGGACTTCCTGTATTCCGCCTTGCCGAGCCAGGAGCATTTCTTTGTGTAGATCCACATGTACTTAAGTACGACTGACTCGGTTTCCCTGGTGATCCGGCCGGAATGAACGCTGCCTTTCGGGCCATACATCTCGAGCAGGCGCAGGGCGATCTCTGCGTGCCAGTGGAAGCTGTCACGGTCGGAGATGGCGAGCGGGTTATCCAGATAGTATTGCGCGTTCTCCACAAGCGCGGCGTTCGCCTCGTCCAGTTTCTCGTTCAGGTACAGACAGCGTGCCGCAAACGCCACGATGGAATAGGAGTAACCACGCACGTATGCACCGCGCCCTTTGCCCAGCGGCGGTTGCTTCCTGGCGCGTTTCAGTGGTTTACCCGCCTCGGCTCGGATGACCGCATCGGCGCGCCTCCCGAATCCCGCCAGGACTTCTTCCGGTGTAGGCGTGTCAGCCAGCGACTCTGCTCCTCCGGTCAGCATTGCCGCGCCAACGACCATCATCCATGCTGTTCGCTGCATCATCTGTTGTCCTCGACTGATAGGAAAT
>CAZBQH010000306.1:0-4049 GCA_964493915.1 uncultured Nitrospiraceae bacterium | reverse complement strand
CGACAGCGCTCTCTATCTCGGAGACACGTCTCTTATCGCGCTGAGCGGGGCAGGTACGGGCGTTCGGACCGGCACACTTCCGCCGCAAGACAGCGCCTCAGTGGAATTGCGCATTGCGGTAAAAGGTTGGGTCCCCGCACAAATCATCAAAGATAGCAATGACGCCAGAACACTCGGCGTAGCCGTTCGATCGATCACGCTCGAAGCGGAAGGCGTTGCTCCCGGGCCCATTTTCAACGCCGCAACGGGAGAGTGGATCGAAGAGTAGCTATGACCTCCTCTCGTTCTCGTAACGAGGTCGAAAAGCTTAAAGCGGGGCCGTACTAGAAGAGGTTCACGTTTCCTGCATCACTATCCGCATCTTCTGCGGCCTCATTACTTATCAGAAACCGGCATTGTCCTTTCGGGTAATGGCGGCTTCGTTGCATCCTTTGCCAATGAGTAGCGGGGCCTTGCAGTCGTTGCCTTGCGCTTCGAGTTTCGCGGTGTTGCCTTCGAGCAGCACATCGCGGCTGCTCAGAATGCTGATGGCGCCCGCATGCTCGGGTCTGGTGATCATGCTGCACGCCTGTTCGATGCTGTTCCCGCGAATAACGGCATCCTCCACCCCGGACATGAAGATACCTGCATTGTCAGTCTGCCGGATGGTGTTGTTTTCGATGTGGATATTCCTGAAAACGCCCGGTTCAGGCGGGTCTGCAAAACCTTTGAGCCAGGCAAATACGCCGATAACGCCCGGTCCCAAGGCGGCGCCATAGCCGCAATGCGTAAACGTATTCCCCCGGATCACGAGATCCTGTGCGGGGAGGCATTCAAAGAAATGGGTGACCTCGGCGATGGCCCAGATCCCGCCGCCCGTGACGTCCTCGAAGGTGCAGTTCTCGACGGTCGCGCCTCGGGTCTGGATAAGAAAGCCGCGCGCGCGGTTGCGCCGCACCGTGCAATCCGTAATATGCACTTTCGGGTAGTGGCTCTCGTTGCCGAGGAGGTCGCCCACCTGATACCGCTCCGGCAACGGTTCCTCGAACGCAATGCGGCACGTGTACCCGTCCGGCTCGACGCCGACCTCCGCGACCACGGCGCTGCCATAGGGAATCAGAGTAGAAGGGGGCGTCAATTCGAGCGAATCCCCTACATCGGGCCGAGACGGGATTCTGAGGTTGTGTGCAGCCAGCACGGTCCGCTCGTCGATCTGCTCCTGAGTGGTCAGATAAAGCCCCGCCTTCGCGTTGACCGCATCATCGCCCATGCCCTCGAAAATGCAGTTCTTGATGCGCAGATAGCCCGTGCATCCGCCGAAATGGGAACCGTCGGCCGTCGTGGAACAGAGGCGGCGCGTGCCCGGTTTCAGCAAGACCCGGAAGCGCTCGAGCTCGATGTCCTCGGACTGGTTCCCGATGAAGCCCATTCCAGGCGCCGTGTAGACGGTGACGTCCTGCACCTTGACGCCCCGGCACGACGAGGCGACCAGTGCATTGTGGCCGTAAACCTCGTGGCGCAGCACCATCCGTACACCTACCGGGACCTCGACAGACCGCGAGAGAAAAACTCGCAAGACCTGCGGCGCGATCAATTCCGTGCGTTCGACGCCATTGTAGACATCGAGGCCGTGCCGGCGTGGCAGCTTGGTCTCGGGGTCGAAATCCATGAACGCGCCGACCGGCTCGCCGCCCTCGACGGGAAACTCCTCAAAGATCTCGACGTCGAAATGCTTTTCAGCCGATGCAATCACCTCGCCAACTGAAAAGGGAGGCCTCTCCCAGTCGATCGAGAAATCGCGGACCAGCAGGTTCTGGCAGTGATCAAAGATGAACGGCGCGGTTACGCCATGGTAGATGAACGCGGAGCCTTGGCCGTCCAGCGTAAAACCGTCGAAGCCGGCCGCGACAATGCTCACATTCCCGCTGGCAGGATTGGCGCCTGCGAAGAAGTCGTAACGACCCTTCGGGAAAAGGACGCCGCGTTGGTTCTCTGTTCTGCATCGCTCGATCGCGGCCAAGACCGCCCCAGTGTCATCCTTGCCGTCGTTGGCGACAGCACCCGTTTCCGTTACGTCCACCAGCCCAGGCGCCGCGCCCAGGGCCTGTATCGCCATTAACAACGCCCAAGTCCTCACAATCGCGCTCCTTTCCTCATGGGTAGTGAAACAACGCCTACAATGCAGGCCCGGACCGGTTTTTTCAAGGTGGACAAGGTCCACTCCGTTTTACTGCGTGCATGACATACGGTATCATGCCTTATTTTCCGGTTTGGCCATGAAGTCGCCTGAAAAAAAGGAGCAATACTATGAACTGCAACCGGCGTGAATTGCTCAAGGGTCTGGGCCTTGGCATGCTGTCGCTGGCAGCGGGCGGGCGCGGCATGGCCGCTTCGGAGCAGGCCGGAGGCCCGAATATCGTCGTGATTTATGCGGACGATCTGGGCTATGCGGACACCGGATGCTATGGCTGCAAGGATTTCAGCACGCCGCATATTGATTCTTTGGCCGCAAACGGCGTGCGTTTCACAGACGGCTATGTCAGTTGTCCGCAGTGCGCGCCCTCGCGCGCCGGTCTGATGACCGGCAAGTATCAGCAACGATTCGGTTTCGAATGGAACCCCCCGATGGCCCGCTGCTTCGACGACGGCCTGCCGCTCAACCAGACCTGCCTCGCAACGCATATGAAACGCGCCGGTTATGCTACGGGCATCGTGGGCAAGTGGCACCTGGGCGCCGGCGATCCCTTGCACCCGAATCACCGCGGGTTCGACGAGTTCTTCGGTACGCTGCACGGCTCGAGCGTTTACTTTCCACCCTTCAACTGGGCGGCCCGTTACTATAGGGATCGGACCATGCCGGAATTCGACATCCAATTCAATGGCGAAGCGGTGGACGAGAGGGCCTACCTGACTGACGCCTTCAGCCGGGAGGCCGTCGCCTTCATCGATCGCCATCATGACGAGCGCTTCTTCCTATATGTTGCTTATACAGCGCCCCATGTGCCTCTCGAGGCGCCGCCTGGATACCTCGACCGGGTCAAAGACATACCGGACGAAAAGCGCCGCACGTACGCCGCCATGGTGCTTGCTCTTGACGACGGAGTGGGTCGGATTATGGCCAAGCTTCGTGAATATGAGCTTGAATCCAGTACCTTGGTGGTTTTCATCAGCGACAATGGCGGCACGACCAACAACAGCGCGGGAGACAATGGGTTGCTGAAAGGATTAAAAGGTTCGCTTTATGAAGGGGGCGTCCGCGTCCCATTCCTTGCCCAGTGGAAAGGGAAACTGCCCGAGGGCGCGACCTGCCGCCAGCCGGTCTTGCAGTTGGACGTCGCCGCTACGGCTGTCGCGCTGGCCGGAGGCGATACAACGGGCATGGACGGCGTGAACCTGATCCCCTACCTGACCAAGGAAGCGTCCGGAACGCCCCACGACACGCTTTACTGGAGATTCTGCAACTTCGGCTACTCGAGACATGGCAAGGCCTGGCAATGGGCGGTGCGGCGAGGCGACTGGAAGCTTTGCCAGGCGGGGGCGGACGTAGAGCTGTTCCATTTGGCGGACGACCTTAGTGAGACCACAAACCTGATAGCGCAGCAACCCGAGAAGGCGCGTGAACTCGAGGCGGCATATCGCAAATGGGCTGCTACGCTCGAGTATCCCCGTTGGCCCGAAGACATGGATCGCGTCCCATGGGACGCGAAGAAAGCAGGCCAACGAGGCGTCATGTGACGTCGCGTCCAGCCTTTTTTCGAGAACGGAGAACAGAAATGCACGTGATCCACAGTCTATGTGCCGCCATGGCGTTGCTGGGCGGCGTCGTCGCGCTCAGTGCATACGGTGAAGACGACGGGCCTCGAGCGGCCTGGTGGCAAGGCGAGGGCTCCGGCGCGTCCATCACGTTTCGCGCGGCGAACCTTCCCTGTCCCCTGTATGGTGGAATCCCCATCTACGACGAAATGTACAAAGGCAACGAGCGCAACGACCACACCACGGACAACCCTTTCCACGACAAAGAAGCGTGGACCCGACAACTCGAGGAGCTGGAAGCGTTGCGCTACAACGCG
>CAZBQH010000305.1:0-10149 GCA_964493915.1 uncultured Nitrospiraceae bacterium | reverse complement strand
GAACTCGGGCTTGTTGTGCCACCAGTCTTTGAATCCCTGCCACAAATGGGTAGCCAGGCAATGCCGGCGCCGAACCATGACAATCTTGCCGAGCTTGCCGCTCGAGATGAGTTCTTTCATCTGGATGTTCTGCGGATCGACCCGCATCTGCCACGCCAACGTAAACGGGACGCCCGTCCGCCTTACAACTTCTACAATGCGGTCGGCCTGCTCCATGGTAAGCGCAAGCGGTTTCTGGACCACAATGGCTTTGCCCGCTTCAGCCGCTTGCTCGACGAGGTCTGCGTGATACGACGTCTCCGCCGACACGACCACGGCATCGACCCCGCCTTGGGTGAGCAGGTCGTCAAGACTGCTGTACGGGCGGAAAGCGTAATTCTTTGCGGCCTGTTCGAGACGTTGGGCGTCATGATCCCAGCCGGCCGCCACCGAGACGTCCAGCTCCGGCTTATCGCGCCATTCGTTGCAATACGCATTCACGTGGCCGTGCGCAAATCCCAGAATACCTACCTTAACTGCCATCGATCAGGATCCTCCTTCCAACGTAGTTTCGCTGCAAATGCACCAGATGACGTCCGCTCAGCCCCCTACTCGCCCGGCGCGTGATATGCTGCTCACACAAACCTCTCACGGTGCTCCATTATGCGCAAGCACGCCCCGCTGTTCCAATCCGGCGCCGCCATCCGCCAGCCGCGCGCAGACGGTCTAGGGCGCCGCGCCGGCCTCCCGCTCCGGGGCGAGTTCGAGGTCGGGTTGCGGTTGAAAGGCCAAGGTATAGCCCCGCGCCCGGATACGATAGTCGCGCGCATGGGGTCCTGCCGCCCATACCAGGCCCGGGCGATACGGGGCGTTGATCTGCAGATTGGCCAGCTCGAGAAACAGGTCCCCGTCGATTAAAATCGCACGTCCATTGGCGTTCGCGACGTTGGCGGATACAGGTGCAAATCGCGCACTGTCGTTGAACGAAGCCACCACGGCATTCGCGATCATGCACGTCGACACATACCCTGCGTTGTTTTCTTTTGAGTGGGACGGCTCGACCAGGAACGCGGCCTGTCTCGAGATGCCGTCGAGATCCCCTGAACCGGCTGCAGCTTCAAAGGCCGTTCCGTCCTGATAGCCTGTGAAGATCAACGTGTTCGCCAAACGGTTGGTGAGATGCGTAGGCCAAACAAAATGGAGGCCAATGACGCATTGGTCGGCCCGGAACCCAGCGATATCTCCCCAAGGCCCGGCCCCTCTGGGCGCAAGCGGCGCATCGGTCCCGGTCACGGGATTGCGCATAGGAAATGTCGGCGAGTAGCCCAGGCGCAATGCCGTGTGGATGCTGAAGAAGGTGACGTCGTAGAAGCTGTAGCCGTCGACCCGGCCGAGGTGCATCCCTACATTGTCGGGACGCGCAAGGATGAGCGCGTAAGCCCATGTGTACGTCTTGCCGTTGTATGGACCGCCGGGCGACGTCGGCCCGCCGTTAGGCACCCACTCGACATTGTCGATATGCAATACGTCAGCCGCATGCTCGATGGCAAACCCCCGGTTGTACCCGTGCAACGAGATGCGCTGGATATGTGATTTTCCCGCTGCTACAAAGTAAAGAAAATCGTAGAAGCGGTCGCAGGTGACGTCCTCGATTACGATATTAACCGCCCCTTCGCTGTAAAAGGTCGGCCCGTACGGTCTGACGTGGTCTTTAAAGAAACCCTTGCGCGCGTCTGCGAAGGTGGCGTAGTGGTAGGGCGACTCGGGGTCCGCGAATTCCTCGTCGGACGGAAGCGGCTGCTCGTCGTACATAATCCAGAAACCGCGCACCGTGGCGCCCGCCTCGAGCTTAAACAGCGGCCGCTTCTTCGGCCCTCGGTACTCCGACGCCTGAGGCCGTGCAAAGATCTTCGGCCCGACAATATGCGACTCAGGTAAGGAGAAAACCGCCCTCACATTTGTGCCTGTGCCGCTCGGAGCCCCGATAAGCGAGACGCCTTCGGGCACGGTTACCATGTGGCTAATCACATAGCCCCGCCCCCCTCCAACTGGCGGCACGCTGACCCATCCGCCCACAGGCGCAGCCGCATCGAGCGCCCGCTGAAACGCCTCGGTATCGTCGGTATGTCCGTCGCCTTTTGCGCCGAACGCAGCAACGGATAAACAGCCCTCCGCCAGCGCGGGTTCCACTCCAAAAGCCATGCGCAAAGAAAGCGCCGACAGCGCTCCGACCAGAGACATGTTAGAGAGAAGGTTCTGCATTGAAAGCATGCCTTCCTATCCGCTGCAGCAACGATTTGTGTAAGTGCTGAAGATCCTACAATTCTTCTAACCCCTAGCCGCCAAACTCGACAGGCGCCAACTCCACTGCACGCAGCGTTACAGGCCCCAGCAGACCCGATTCCTCGAGCGGATCGTCTTTCGACCAGAGGCGCCACGTCGTGAAGGTATGGCGGCCGGAAGGACTGGGCGCGCCCTGGGCGAGCCATTCCGGCCATTCCTTGAGCGTTCCGTTCGGGTTGCGCGCACTGTCCTCAGGAAGGCTCTCATCGCCAATCAGACGGTTCACCCAGAGGTTGGCCACCTCGACCTCCAGCGTGTTGTCACCGGGCTTCGCCAAATCTGTTACGTCAACACGATAGGGAGGCTTCCACAGAATGCCGAGAGCCGTGCCGTTCAGCCTCGCGCGTGCCATCACCTTGACCGTGCCTAAGTCCAGGTACAGACGCCGGTTTACCCCAAACATAGCCTCTGGTACGGCGACGACCGCCGCATAAGTCCCTATCCCGGAGAAGTACTTCACGCCCGGATCGCTGTGATCGCTCCAGGACATCAGCGTATCGAGCTTGACCTGCTCGGGTGCACCCCAGCCTGACGGGAAACGGAGGTCCCACGGACCGGCCACCGTGATCGGCGGCGGCAACGCCGCCACGTCCACGCTATGTTCTTGGCCGGCTGCGGTCGTTAGCTGATAGCGCCCCGGCGCCCATGCCTCGAGCAACGGCCGCCCTTGTTCATCTATATGCATCTCCGCAACACCTGAAGAAGCCGACGGCGGCGCCAGCGTCACTGTTTCGAAATCGACGCCTCTCGCCTCGAGCTGCTCGCCGCCCACGGTGTAATTCACAACGAGCGTCTTGACCACGCCATAGGCCGGGTCCCATCCCTCGGCAATGGGGGTCGTCTCGAAGGTAGTCTGGCCGCTCTCCACGATTCGCTGCACACGGTCTGTAACATCCCTGGACCGGCTCGGATCATCCAGCACGCCGTAGACCGCCTTAGTCACCTTAATCTCGGGCCTGGCAGCAGAAGCCGTAAACAGGGCTTTACCGTCGCGCTTTACAGACACAACCGAATCGGAGGACCGCAAGGGTTCCCCGAAAACAACGAAGACCGATCCGCTCGGTTCAAGGTTCAACGATACATGAGTGAGGCCGCCCCTTTCTTCAAAAACCGCCGCTGCCTCGATGCCGCCGCTGTCGGGCCTCCACAGTTCCGGGCGCTTGCCTTGCACGCGGAAGGTGCAGGTTGCGGTCACAGGTTGTTCATGGGGACTGGCTACGAAGTAAATATCCCCGTCGCCGGCGGCACGGTGAATCCAATGGAAACCGGCCGGGCTCGTGAAGTCGGGCTGGACGCCCATTTCATGCAAAACCGTCTCCGGCGGGAGGCCCCAGATCGCGCGGCCCTCGCCGTAACGGTGTTCAGTCACCGTGGCACCGTTGCAGTCGCCCCAGACAGCTCCTGCCAGTTGCCTGACCTCCTCGTCGCACTGGGGGTAACCGTCGAGACTCGGCGATCGCGTCGGAGGCGGACCGACAATGATCGCACCTGCCCGAACCAACTCCTCGATCCTACGGAGCAACGGCGGCGTCATGACGCGCGTATCAGGCAGCACGAGAAGACGGTAGCTCATGCCGTCCGGCAACACAAGCCGCC
This sequence comes from uncultured Nitrospiraceae bacterium, assembly GCA_964493915.1. Taxonomy (GTDB): domain Bacteria; phylum Hydrogenedentota; class Hydrogenedentia; order Hydrogenedentales; family SLHB01; genus CAZBQH01. The sequence goes on along the minus strand of CAZBQH010000305.1, from coordinate 6,231 downwards.
CGTTCTCCACGGTCATTCGAGTCAGCACCGCCTCTGCGCTGCATTCGTCAAAGTCGTAACCCTTGGGATGACGCGGCACATAGCTCTGGGGCGCCGCCTCAGGCCGAAGATAGCAGATGTCCGCCACGAAACGCCCCTGGCGCAGCATGTGCTGGCATCGCGCGAGATACTCGTGCCACGCCGGCGTCAGGTCCCACCATGTCTGCGTGCGCTCATAGTGAATGCCCCAGGGCCCCATCGTCATGCCGGGCCGCCGGTCGAGCCACGGCTGCATCGCATAGCGATGGAAAACGAAGCGGTTCACGCCGTCGCAGAAGGCACGGTCGCCCAGAGCCTTGATCGAGGCTGGATGCTCGCGCCAGCGCTCCTGGTCTGTCGCCGTGAATGCTTCCGCGCCGACAATCGGCTTGCCGTAGACGTGGGCGGCGGAGGACATCTCCTTACAGGTTGGCAAGGCCCCGCCGCCAATCCAGAATTCGCTCATAGGTTCATCGGCCCGTCCGGCATAGGGCACATCGTCGCAAGGACCTCCATAGGCCTCGATTGAAAATCGCATGCCGTATCGCTCCGCAAGGTCATGCAGATGACCGGCGTAGTTCTCTACCACCAACTCGGAGATCGTCTGCCGCAAGTCCCACAAAAAACGCTCCGACACTTCAAGCCCCTCGATGACCCGGCCGGTCATTACGGGGAGGTAAGACAAGGGATCGTAGCCCCGGCGTTTCCGGAACTCGTCCCGCATCGCATCCGTCCAGTTCTGCGCGCCGTTTTCCCAACTGTCAACGTGGGTCGCCATGAGCGTTTTGCCGGCGAGCGGCCCTGCGTCGTCGATCAGTTTCGCCATCATGCCCGCGAAATTCGCCTCGATGCCCTTCTTGCTTAGCTTGTCGCATTCGAGGCCGCGGCCCGTAGCCGGGGCCGGATGATTCTGCACGCCGGTGCTGGTATGGCCAAAGCGCAGGACCGTCCACTTGCCCGCAGGCACGTCCCAGAGAAGCCGCCCGCCCTCGTCCATTTTTCCGGTAAGGTCCACGATTGCATCCCCAGCGATAAGCTCCTCCGGCGGCAACTCAGCCTGCTCAGGAGGACCTGGGAAACCGACTTGGTAGCAGGCCTTTACCTGGATGTTGTCAATCCGGTACGCGCCTGGGCTCGGGAAAGCCCGAACGGCTATATCGCGATAGTAGCCGGCGACCGTTTCAGGTTGGGCGAGCGCTCCCTCGAAATATTCAGGGCCTTCCAACTCGATTTCGGACCACACGACCTTCTGCATGGATTCCTCGGGCTTAATCCAGGGGCCACCGCTGCCGTTCCAGCCGGCGTCATTGTTCATATTCACCTCGAGCCCGAGCCGCTCGGCTTCGGCCAGAACATGCATGAACAGCTCGCGCCACTGATCGCCCACAAAGTCAACGGGCCCTGCCGGCGCCCCTTGATCAACCTCCATGATGAGCACGCCGCCGATCCCGACGCGTTGCATCGCTTCGAGGTCGGCCGTGACGCCTTCCTTGGTGATGTTGCCGTTAAGCCAGAACCAATAGACCCATGGACGCGCCGAATCGGGGGGATTTACGAAGTCCCCAGCCAAGTCGTTCAGCTCATCGCCCGCACTACCCGGCGCCGTCGCACCCGTCATAAGCGTCAAAACGACCATCCCGATAGACCCAGGTCCCATTGCGCCTGTCATCTCTCGTCTCCTTCATTGCCGCTTCTTCCCGCGCAACTGTTATGAAGGCGAGTGTACCACAGACATCCTCCAGGCAACAGCAGGAATACGAGCGGGCTTCAGCAACAAACGCCTTTATTGCATTTTGCCTGGCGCATTCTGCATTCTTCCGCCGTGGACACGGGTACATCAGTCGTAGAGATCACGCCCGAGGTCGGATGCGACCTGAGCGGGTACGTCGCGCGGGTTCAGCCCTCGGTTGGTCTGCACTCGCCCCTGTATGCACGGGGTCTGTATCTCGAAGACGGTCAAAACCGGTTGCTTTGGCTGCACGCGGAATTGGTGGGCCTCGAGCGTGGATTTGTCGAAGACCTCAAGACAGCGCTGCACGCCGAGCACGGTCTGAAGACCTCCGAGGTCGTAATCTCAGCAACCCATACGCACGCCGGCCCGGCAACGTTGTACCTCATCCATTGCGGTGCGTACAACGCAGACTATGCGGCCAAGTTGAAAGACTGGCTCCTGACAACCGCCCGGCGGGCCGTCGTCCATACCGAACCGGCCATCCTCGAATTCGCCGAAGCACACAATGAATCGGCGATTGACCGGCGCGGAAAGCCCTCGGCCCATACGGATCACCGTTTGCCCGTCCTGGCGTGGCGGCGCAAGGACGGCAGCTACGCGGCGGTTTGGGCCAACTACCCCATGCACAATGTGGCCCTCGGGTCGGATAACCGCTACATCAGCAGCGAACTGTACGGGCGTGCGGCCCTGACTATCAGCAGCGCCCTGCCCGGGCAGCCGGTCGTGCTCTTCACCAACGGAGCTTGCGGGAACCTGAATCCCCCGCACCACACTACCGACTTCGCGCAGCTTGAGGCGTGGGGCGACAGCCTGGCAGCTTCGGCGCTCGATGCTCTTAAGACCGCCCGTCCAGTGCAAGACAGCCGCCTCTCGTCGGCGTCCGAGATCATCAAGGTCCCTCTGGATATAGGCGGCCCGGCGCAGATCCGCGCATGGGCAGATGCGCTCGAGAGAACGGTCGCAGAAGCCGAGGGATACGTAGCTGATCGGGTCCGGGCGTCGGCGACTGCCTGGCGCGAGCTGATGATCCGGAAACACGAGGAAGGCACGCTTCCCATGCACTGGCCGCTCGAAGCACAGGTCCTGCGCATTGGTCCGGTGCGCGTCGTCTGTCTCGGCGCCGAGGTCTTCTCTCGCATGGCGGACGAGCTGCGGGAGGCGGCAGGCGAACCGCTCTACGTGGCAGGATACGCCAACGGCGCATTCGGCTACCTCCCCACGCCCGAGGCGTACGCGGAAGGGGGATACGAGGTAGACAGCGCCTTCATTTTCTACGGCGGATTCCGCCCCGCGCCCCACGCCTTTGGCCTGGTCCGGGAACATGCTGCCGCAATGCTGCGGTACGTCGAATAATCCGATGGGCCTGCTGCCACGAGAAACCTATTGGAAATGCCATTCGTCGCCTCAGAAAGGGAAACAACATGACAGAGAAGGACATATGGGAAGCGTTCTTTGACGCGCATGCACCTATCTACGACGATAACGTGTTTACGAAGAACACGATCTTCGAGGTGGATTTTCTGCTTGAGGAGTTGTCGCTGGAACCGGGCAGCAGCATTCTTGACGTCGGATGCGGGACAGGGCGTCACGCAATCGAGTTGGCTAAGCGCGGACATGCCGTGACCGGCATAGACTTGTCTTCCGAGATGCTCTCAAAAGCCGCAGAGAAAGCCCAAACCGCACATGTGAAAGTAAACTGGCTTCATGCGGATGCGACGCGGTTCACGCTTCCTGACAAATACGACTGTGCGCTCTGCCTGTGTGAAGGCGCTTTTGGACTTCTTGGCCGGGGCGATGACCCGATTGTTCAGCCGCTGTCGATCCTGTGCAACATCTCGCGAAGCCTCAAACCCGAGGCAAAGGCTCTTCTCACCGTTCTCAACGGCGCGGCCATGTTTCGCAGGTACACGAATACAGACGTTGCTGAGGGACGCTTTGACCCCCTCAGTCTCGTCGAATCGTATGAATACTCGCCTCGTGAAGGACTGCCTGCTATTCCGGTTCGGGAACGGGCTTTTGCAGCAACGGAGCTCGTTTTGCTCTTCGGCCTCGCAGGCTTGTCTGTGCTCAATATGTGGGGAGGAACTGCAGGGAATTGGGGGAAAAGGCTCCTCGATCTGGATGAGATCGAAATCATGGTCGTAGCACGCAAAACGGCCGAACCGAATCCTGCACTTTACGCCGCGTTTCTTCCCAACGGCGAAGGGAACCGCGTACAACGCTCTGAATAGGCGACTTGGCAGACGGTCAAGCGCATCGCCCCAACCGGAGTCCCCGACCTCCTTATTCTCACCACGCTACCTTTATGCCCGTCGCTGCTTCCGCCATCGCGACCACGTTTTCAGGAGGCACGTTGGGAAGCAACGCCTCATGGCTCGGGCTAACGATGACGTACGGTCCCAGCAGGTCGCGCACGCGGCAGGTTTCCACAGCAACCTCTTCGGGAGTCGCATGAACAAGCACTTCCTGCGTATCGACACCGCCCAGAAACGTGATCCGCCCTTTGTGCCGTTGTGCCAGTTCGGCCGCCGCCATACCACTGGCCCGGGCCTGCAACGGATGCAGACAGTCGACGCCCGCGTCGATCAGGCGATCGATGACCCGCCAGATTGCGCCGCAAGAATGGAGAATGACCTGGTATCCATGGCGGTGACCCTGTTCGGTAAACCTGCGAAACCACGGCATAATGAACTCGTCGAACTGGTCGGGGGTGCAGATCAAATCCCACTGGGTGCCAAAGTCGTTGCCGAAGAAAAAACCGTCCACAAGGTCCCCAGCCTGTTCAAAGAATCGTTCGTTCGCCTCGAAGTAAAACCCACAGACCTGATCCGTTACGGCATGAACGACGTCGGGGTGGGTAAACATTTTGGTCATATAGGCTTCCATACCGAAGAGGTCCATAATGTTGTGGTAGAAACAGGTCCAGAAACCGCTGGCGCGGTAATACGCTCCCGCATGGCGGAGCGCCGCGATACAATCGTCAAAGTACAGGTAATCGGGGTTAGGCCAGTCGGCTGCATACACCTCCTCAACTGACTCGCAGTTGACAAAAGGGCCCGCGTCGCCATGCGCATGCTTCTTCAGGCCCAGGTCGAACATGACCTTGCCTTCGGGATGCCGGTAGGTCCCTTCCATCAACTGGGGCGAGATCCAGCGAAAGTCGTCATGAACCTTAAGACGGAGCGCCTCTTGCGACGGCACCTCGAAATACGCAAGGTAGATTGGCCACGTGTCCGGATGGGGGTTGCCCAACCAGAATCCGGTGCGGTCGGCCGGTTCCCGGGCAATGAGGGCGCGAATACGTTCTCGGCTCGTCATTGGATTCCATTCCTTTTGCAGAGTTTCTCTACAGAGCTATCACGCGCAGCGGCTCCAACATGCCGGCGGCCGGCACTTCAGCGATGGACTCACCGGTATAGAAACGGCGCAAAATGCCTGCAAGCGTATTGGTGATTCGCACCTCGACCTCATGTTCGCCCGCCGAGAGGTCTTTCGCTAAGAACCGCCGCGGACCCCATGCACGCTTGCCCAGAGATACACCGTCGATCAGCACCTCAACCACGTTGCGGCCCCCATTCACATCCAACAAGGCGTCTCCTCCGGACCACTTGAAATGGCTCCGGTAGACGCCGGCGCCGGCATAGTGCGGGTACCCCTGCAAGCGCCAGTCGCCCACGGCGATCGTGTCAGGCGGCTCGATAAGACGGCCCGAAGGGTCAGCCGCAAACGTTCCCCGCAACACAACGGGCTCGGCAAAGGTCGCGCGGAATACAGGGATTGCGCTTGCGTTGTAAGGCGACGGCTTCACCCGCAGCAACAGAACGTTTCTGCCGGTTTTCATATGGGCGCCCAGGTCCCATTTCCGGTTATGCTCGTCCCAGAGGGTCGTTTGTACGCTTTCGCCAAGGTCCGCGCCGTTGAGCCATGCCTTCTCGATAAGCGTGTTGTCCACCACTACCTCAAGGTTGTCTACGGGCGTTTCAGCGTCGAATTCTGCCGCGATCCAATAGCATTTCATATCCTCCGGCCGCAGCGGCACCCCCACGTCGCCATGGTCCGTGGCGATCCATTCACCGGGATTTGCCAACACCGAGTCGGCGCCGAACGCGCCGGCCGCATCGATGCGCACGCGGTACGGCAGATTCAGCAGGTTGGGGCGATCGGTCCTGAAGGACCACAGGCCGGCCAGCTCGATCGCCGCCTCATCTTTTCTGATGAAATGCGCGGGCACGTCCCCCCGGTCAGCGGGCTTGTCGCTCTGAACCAGCCAAACCGACTGATCTTGGGGCAGTGCGAAGCGCAGCCGTCCGCGGGTCTGTTCCGGAATCCACCGCGCCCCACTGTCGGCGTCCCAGCACGCTACGCTGGCATTGCCTTCCCACTCGACCTCGAGCGTTTTTGCGCCGGGCGTCATGTTAGCAACGAACAGGTAGCGGCCGCCCTTCGGATCGACCCGGGCCGCGCTTATCACCGCGTCTGCG
>CAZBQH010000304.1:0-4716 GCA_964493915.1 uncultured Nitrospiraceae bacterium | reverse complement strand
ACACGCTCTTGCTTTGCAAAAGATGATTTAGCCATAAGCCCCAAAAGGGTCGTTTCTATAACAATTATAGTTATATGTTGACAAAAATGCAATAGATGCGGCGGGGCCTTTGGCCCGCCCCTCCCAGGATCTGGTCGAACTTCTGCATCTCAACACCATCCAACGTCCATAGTGACGTGGATGCGCCGCTTGAGGATCGCACCCGGCGCAACTCGATGGCTGCCAAACGCTATGGTGAACCGAAACAGCGACGCTCTAACTGCTCGAAGACGCTCAGAATTGACTGCTCACCGGCTGCGGTGATAAGATCTGCGCGTCTGGAGAACAGCTAAGTTATAGAGGGATAAGGAACTATGCAGACAACCATCACAGGTCGTCATATGGAAATGACGGAAGCGCTGAAGACCTATGTCGAGAAAAACATCGAGAAACTCAGAGGGCATTTCGACAAGGTTATCACCGCCGACGTCGTGTTAACGGTTGAGAAGCACAGGCATATCGCCGAAATGACGCTGACTGCCAACGGCCTGCGGATACACAGCAAAGAAAGCTCTCCGGACATGTATATGTCGGTTGATGCCGTAACAAACAAGCTCGACAAACAGATCACGAAGTTCAAGACCCGTATCCAGCGGCACAAGCCGCGCGAGAGCAAGGAATCCCGCAACTATCTGCTTAACATTGTCGAAATAGACCATTCAGACAACGGCGAGAACGAGCGAGCGCCCCGGCATCGCATTGTTCAGCACGAGAAGCTGCCCATGAAGCCGATGTCGATTGATGAAGCAGCGCTCCAACTCGAGTTGGCCGATGATTGCTTTATGGTGTTCTCGAATGCAGAAACGCAACAGGTCAATGTCATCTATACGCGGGAGGATGGAACATACGGCCTGATTGAACCCCAGTTCTAGAAAAAGCACGCACATCCGGGCAGCGCGATGGACACGAAAGACCTTGTTGTTAACAGAAAACGCAGCATCGCTGTGGCGCGGCTGCTCGATAGAATGACCGACGACCTGGATCTCGAAGTCATCGCGGGATTCCAGGGAATGGGTCGTCCTGTATTCACCTCGGACATTAACCGGCCGGGCCTTGCCCTGAGCGGTTATCTGGATTATTTTGCGAACGATCGCATCCAGATCCTTGGGAATACTGAAATCCATTATATGGAGAAACTGTCGGCCGCTGAACTGCAACACCGCCTCGAGAAGATGTTCTGCTTCGAAATACCGGCTTTTGTGCTGTCCCGCAACTTGCAGCCGCGCCCTCTTCTGCTCGACATGTGCAACCGGCGGGGCATCCCTGTATTGCGGTCCCGGCGCACAACCGACGAGTTAATCAGCGGCATCATTATCTCCCTGGCTGAGGAATTCTCTCCCGAAACGACCGTCCATGCAACAGCGGTGGATTGCTATGGAGTAGGGTGTCTGATTGTAGGCGCGCCCGGGATTGGGAAAAGCGAAACCTCCCTCGAGCTTGTCGAGCGCGGCCACCGGCTTGTGGCAGACGACCTCGTGACGCTGAGACGCGTGCGCGAGGACGTCTTGCTTGCCCTGACGAGCCCAGTGATAGAACACCACATGGAGATTCGCGGCGTCGGAATCATCGATGTCAAGAGCGTCTTCGGCGTAGGCAAGGTCCGCAATTCGAAGCGCGTTGGGCTTGTGGTTGAGCTCGAGGAATGGCGTGAAGACGCTGAATACGACCGGACCGGTCTAACGGATGAATATGTACATATTCTGGGCGCCAGAATCCCCTATCTCTTAATCCCTGTAAGGCCGGGCCGCAATATCGCCATCATCATCGAAGTAGCCGCTCTCAACCACCGGCTGAAAGAATTGGGCGTCCATCCTGCCCAGGAGCTGAATGAACGTCTTCTAAGGAAGATGGCCGAGCCCGAGGAATTCTGAGCCAAAACAGTCGGGCTCTGCCACACAGTTGTGGGGAGAGGGTGTTCCTGAATCCTACGTTGTCTGTCTCAAAGCGGGGATTGTGCATCCTGAGCAAAGATGCGCTATGATGCGTGAAACGCGCGACGTCCAGTAACGAACAGTGTGCGGGTCGCTGGAAGCGGCGTTGCATAGCGCAGCGCCGCGATGCCTGTTTATAGAATGCGAAAGGCTTTTACATCCAATCAACGGTTTGACAAAACACGGTCATCCAGAGTCTATTGACGCCCTTGCCGGTTTTTCGGGCATTCCAACGTACGATCCAATGCATGAGGGAAAGTGCTCAGGGCAAGAATCAAAACAAGGGAAGGCAGATCAATCGGCTCGAGGTGCGTGGCGTCGCTGCACGACGGGCATCATTGACGTATGGAAGAAATCACGGAAGAAGTGGAAATAGTAAATCCCCTAGGGCTTCACGCCCGACCCGCGGCCGCTCTGGTAAAAACAGTGCTGCAATTCGAGAGCGAGGTGCACATTGCCAAGAACGGCCGGCGGATCAATGCCAAGAGCATTATGGGGCTTTTGACGCTGGCGGCTGCTCAAGGCACACGCATGCAAGTGATATGCAAAGGGCCGGATGCGCATGAAGCTATGGATGCCGTACGCGCACTGGTCGAAAACGGGTTTGGGGAATCGTAATCGTGGAAATCGCGCTTCGCGGCATCGGCGTATCCCCAGGGATCGCGATCGGCCCGGCGTTGACCTTTGGCGTTGCAAACCCGGAGGTCCCGCGTTACCAAATCGAAGACCAAGAATCTGAGTGGAAACGCTTCGCAAAAGCCGTTGAAGCCGTTCGGCATGACCTTGAACGTCTCCATCAGAAGGCGTCAAGAGAACTCGGCAAGTCTCAAGCCGACATCCTTGCCGCCCACCTTATGGTGTTGGACGACCCTGCGCTCTTGGATGAAATCCAGACGCGCCTCGCCGATGGAAGACAGAACGTCGAGGCGGTGCTGGACGATCTCATCACACAATATGCCAATACGGCTGCGTCGGTCGATGCCCAGGACTTCCGTGACCGCATTCAGGAAGTGCTGGACATTGGAAAACGGATCCTCAACAAACTGCTCAATGCCGACGTGGAAAGCCTCGAACACTTGAACAGGCCAAGCATCATTGTTGCACACGACCTTTCTCCTTCCGATACGGCCGGCGTCGATCTCGCCAACACCCTCGCCATTGCCATCGACGTAAGCGGCCCCACTTCCCACACAGCGATCCTGGCCCGCGCCTTCGAGATCCCAGCCGTGGTTGGCCTGAAGTACGTCAGCGCCCATGCATTGGCAAGCGACATGATGATCGTCGACGGCACGCGAGGCCACGTGTTTATCAGACCGGATCCTTCCACTCTCGAAGAGTATGAGCGGGAAAAGAAACGGCGCGAGGAAAAGCGGCTTGCACTCATGCACCGGGAATGCGAGAGCAAGTCCAGCACCCTTGACGGACACAAGACGCCGACGATGGCCAACATCGAGTTGCCGGTCGAGGTTACGCGCAGCCTCAAAACGGGCGCTCAAGGCATAGGGCTCTATCGCACCGAGTATCTCTACCTGAATCGCACGACCTTGCCGACGGAAGAGGAGCAGTTCCGGGCGTATAGCGAAGTGGCAGCCGCAATGAATCCGCGCTTGGTCATCCTGCGTACCCTCGACCTGGGCGGCGACAAATTTGCTTCCCATCTCCGTGTGGCCGACGAGATCAACCCGCAGCTTGGCTGGCGGGCAATCCGGTTCTGCCTCGAGCGGCTGGACATCTTCAAGGCGCAACTACGCGCGATGTTGCGCGCAACGGTCCACGGGAACGTGTCCATCATGTTCCCGCTTATCAGCGGCCTCGACGAGTTGCGCCGCGTAAAGCAAGTCGTACAAGAAGTCTGCGATGACCTCGAGCGGCGCGTTGTGCCTTTCAGACGAGATGTGAAACTCGGAGCAATGATCGAGGTGCCCAGTGCAGTGGCGATCGCGGATGCGCTCGCCCGCGAATGCGACTTCTTCAGTATCGGCACCAACGACCTGGTTCAGTATGCGCTGGCGGTCGATCGGGTAAACGAAAAGATCGCCCATATGTACCAGCCTGCGCATCCTGCAATTCTTCGTTATATACGCGATACAGTCCGTGCTGCCCGCCGCGCGCATATTCCTTGCAGCATATGCGGCGAAATGGCGGGCGATCCGCTCTATACCGAGCTGCTTGTCGGGTTAGGCGTCGATTCACTAAGCATGTCGGCAGTGGCCATCCCCATCGTACGTTCTCAGATCGCCAGCATTCGATACTCATCCGCTAAGCGCTTCGCAAAAAACCTTTTGAACCTCAGTTCGGTCGAAGAAATCAAAACACTTCTACGCGAACGGCTCAAGCGCAGCCGCGGAATTGCGATGATCGCCGACGAGATCACCTCCATTGAACCCGACGGAAAAGAATAGAGGATAGGCGCCACGTGCCGATACGCGTAGCCATAATGGGCTCGACCGGATCGATCGGTCGAAGCGCTTTAGATGTCGTCCGCCGTTATCCGACTCGTTTTCGCATTGTGGCGTTGGGGGCGCACGCCAACGTCGACCTCCTCGCCCGGCAGATTGTGGAATTCAAACCAGAACGTGCCGCGTTGGCGGACCCCCAGGCAGCAGACAAACTCAGACGGCTCGATTTGGCTGTTCAGATCCGGGCCGGGGCTGAGGGGATGGAGTGGCTCCCGCCGGCCCAGGCCGGCATTTTTCTGACCTTTCTCGGGGCACTGGCCCTGGGATTTGTGCCCAAGGAAGCTGCC
>CAZBQH010000303.1:0-5930 GCA_964493915.1 uncultured Nitrospiraceae bacterium | reverse complement strand
CCGCTGGTTCATGTAGACAATGGCATGCAGGCCTTTGGCCTGCGCTTTGCTCACAGCGGCTTTGAACGACTCCGACCCTTCGCGGGGCGGGAAGTACTCGGGGAAGCCGACGTCGTATGCGCAGCCGTGCCACCAGTGCCAGAACACGCTGACCGGTATGTTGGCCGTCTCCTGCAGGACCTCTGCAGGTTCGAGCACTTCCTCAGACCGGCCACGGTTCCAGACCCAAAGCCCGGCGTCGAGCACCCATTGCGGCGTGGCGCCGGTCCGCAGACGGCTGTTCGTTGCCCAAGGCTGCCGCAGCGCCCACGTCCTGTAACGTTGCGCGGCAGTGAACCAGTCCCCCTTGATGAGCCCAAGCGCCACGCGATAGGGCGAACGATACACATCCCCGGGCTCCCTTGCGTTGGCCGGTAGTTGGACGGCTTCGAAGCTGACGGCGCCCTTGCCATTGCCAAAGAAGGCAAGCCGCTTGCCGTAGGCCGACGTATCGTCACAGGCCGCGTAGAAGCCCAAACCCTGGTTGCCGTAAAGCGTCACGCACTGCATCGAGAGAATGCCTGGATAGGTCCACTCAAGCCGCTGGCCTGCGCCGTCCCTATTCAGCAGTTCGCGGGGCTTGGCGGTGATCTCTCCCATCCAGACAGGCACGGCGAGGGCTTCCGACTCCTGTCTAGCGAAGCTGCCCAGTCTGGGGAATCGCACCGAGGACGGGCGCAACTCGTCGAGCCCTTCCAGGGCTATCGACCACCAGCTCGAAGCCGTGCCTGCATCGAGCGAGGCCTCAACGACGACGTGCAGATCGGGCGCCGTCTCAAGGCCGAAGTCCGACCAGACCATGCGCAGCGCGGGCGGGTCTGTCTCAACCTGGACAGCCTCGAACTCCCCGGCATCATCCGGCCCGAGAGGCGCTTGGCCCGGCTGATTCAGGTCGGCAATCCACAACGGCGTAATCACGGAGGCGTCGACAAGGTTGAACCCTGCCGGGTTCGACAGAGCCACAATCCGGCCCGTCTCGTCGTCGACTTCCAGCCGGAGCAACTGGCTCTCCAGGGCCAAACCTTGTGCAACGGTCGCCAGCGCAAAAAGCACGGCCAGTATAGCAGCAGCCCCGCGCATGGTTCTCCAAATACGCACTGATTGCATGGGATCCAGTCTCCTTAGCTTGCTCTCAGCACCCCAGACAAAGGGAATCCGATCAACATTGTGAAGGTATAATCCATGCACAAACACGGCTTCACCTTGCTCGAGCTGATGTTTAGCTTCAGTATCTTGGCCTTGGCGCTGGGGACCTTGTTGGCGCTGTTCATCACTCTCAACTTGTTTGGCCTGGTCCAGGACGCCAAGACGGCCACCGATTACAATGCGGAGCGCACCATCGTCACGATCACGCGCAGAATGACAAACTAGGACCATTTTTGGCAAGAATCTGACGTTTTGGCGGCTTTCCCCCCGCGAGAGTTTACTCGCAGCTAAACCATAAGTCCTTTCTTTTCAATAGATTAGTAATACGGCTCGGCTTACTTGCTTGGGGGCATGAAGATTGCTCCCATAGCGATAGAGAGTGTACTTCCGTACCTCGTCAACGAGTGTGTGAAGTCAGGAGCAAGCGAATGATGCGAGGAGCCCAAAAGCGCCCGCGCATCTCTTCCAAGGTGCGCTTTAACCGGAATACGGGAGGACACACGCTTCTCGAGATTATGATCGCGGCCGGGCTCATAGTTGTGGGTCTGGGCGTCTTAGGGGGCTCGATCATCAGCATCAACAATACCCTTCAGCTCCTCTTCGATAACAACCGTGCCCTTCGGGAATGGCGTCTGGCGCTCACGCCTGTCCTCCTCAACAGTACGCAACGCACTCTGTATCTCCAATGGTGTCAAAGAGATACGACGGCCCATGCCCCCCAGGAATTGCCATGTGCAGCGCCTGCAACGGTATAATAGTTGGGTTATAGACTAGGGGTAGACGGCAGGGGGCATGGGGGCTGGCATTTCTCACCTTAATCCACGGAATTGGGCAATGGAGGGCAAGACCATGTTGAATTCGGTACGACATAGGCCGCATCGCCGAGGCTGCGAAGGGATGACGCTCATCGAGATCCTGTTCGCGTTGGGCGTAATCGCCGTGACCATCGTGATGATGCTGACCTCGCTCGTCGGCATGTCTGACTTACGAGACCTTTCAGGGCAGCGCACGACGAGTGCGGTCCACATGGACACCATCATCGAGGAAGTCAAGGCTTTGGACTGGGTGGATTTATTCGCCTATTCCCTCCCTGCGTTCACGGGGCTGGGCGGGAATGAACAGGTTGAGGTCGGTTACCTGGACTCGGAGGGCCAATTCGTCCCGCTCCCCTTGGAGGAGGGCGAGCCGCCCGACTCGCTTCCGAATCCACTCGAAGTGCAAATCCGAGTCCGTTGGAGTGATGTGCGCGGGCGCGAGATGAACCATCGGACCTCGATCATGGTGAAAGAATAATCCATGCACAAACACGGCTTCACGCTGATCGAGCTGATGGTGAGCCTCAGTATCTTGGCCTTGGCGCTCGGGACGTTGATGGCGCTGTTCACGACGCTCAATTTGTTTGTCCTCGTGCAGGACGCCAAGATGACCACCGACGACAATGTGCAGCGCGCTATGCTCGCCATCACGCGCGAGCTCCGCAACGCCGCGTGGAGCAGCGTCGTGTTCGGCGGAGACAGCGGCACGTCTATCCAATACCAGATCCCCGCGGACATTGACGGAAATGGGACGCCGCTGGACCAGGACATGTTTCCCGAATTGGGCCCGGTGCGGACAATCTCCCGGGATTTCCAGGACCTTAACGGAGACGGCCTCACCGCGAGTCAGCTAATCGTCTTCGACGAATCGGGCATGCGCGTATTGGCCAATGGCTTGTGCAGGGATGAAGACCTCAACAACAACGGAAGATTGGACCCGGGAGAGGATCTTAACGACAACGGCGCGCTTGACCGGGGCGTTTTGTTTGAACGCGTAGGCCGCTCAATCGCTGCCACGCTTTCAACCGAAAACGTCTCATCGTCGAGAACGCCGCGCATAAGGTCCGCCCTGAGTCAAATCATAACGCCGAGGAACTAACCTATGAACAAAACGACGAGATGTACCAGAGAGTGTGGAGCAGCCTTGCTGTATGCTGTCATCGTTGCGGTTGTGGCCCTGTTGATCGTAGCCGCCTTCGGACAGCGGGTCATTCAACGGACTCAGCATGTCGACCGTAACCTGGCGTTTGTAGACTGCTATACAGGACTCGAGGCCGGCGTGCTGGCCAGCGCGGTCGATATCGAGCGCGGCGGCGCCGGGCGGATCGGCCTCGAAGGCTGGTCGGGCGAGGACGACGCGGCCGTCCCGGCGTGGGACGACGAGGGCATCGACCCGCAATCGAGCGCGACCCTGCCCGAAGTCGAGTTTATCGCGACGGCGCAATCGTGGCAGTCGGACAATATCGACAACAACGGGGATGGAATCGTGGACAACGCCGAGGAAGACACCTACTACACGATTACGTCCCTGGCGCGCAACAGAGGCGTCAACCGGCAGGTCGAAGTTACCGCCAAGGCAAACAACGTGAACGTTTGGGACCACGCCCTGTTCGGCGGCCCTGGCCGCCCGGATGGCGTCATCGCGGGCGACGTCGATGCGCACGGCAGCGTGTTCGCCTTGGGCACGGACCTGCCCGAGGGCGCTGTGGCCTTGGGCGGCTTAGCCACTACGATATCGAACACGTACGAGGGCATCCCGGGCGTGTTTGATGATCGCGTTCCCACGCTGGAAACGCGGATTATAGCCGGCGAGAGTCTGGCTACCTTGGAGGCCGCGCTGCGCGTGAAGAACGGCCTCGTGCAGCTCGACGGCGACTCGGCGTTGGGCAGGGAGACGACCTCTGGCGAGGGCCTTAAGAAAACGCTTGACGCGACGTATGTCAAAGATGGCTGGATCGGTTCGTTGGTCCAGGACGACGGAGACCGCGGGACCCCCACGACGGTGTTCAGCGACAACGGCACGGGCAAGTCGTACGACTTGGGCAACCGATTGGATTTCCCGATGCTCGATGATGACTACCACGAGGTCGGCACAGGACAAACATACGAAGACCCGAGCACGGGCAAACCGGCCTCGCATCAAGACTATTTCAGCGACGCCCTGACAGGCCAGGCCTATCCGGGCGACCTGGTCATCACAACAAACCAAGACTTCTATTTCAATGCCACGCGTCCGGACGACCCGGACCCGGGTAACCTCCAACCGGGTGACGACTACATTCTGTTCACGGCAGCAACGAACTTGCTCGAGGTGAACGGCCAACTCGAAGTGAACGGGAACTTCACGATCGAGCCCGGCTCGCCCGACGAAGAGGAGTATGAGGGCGCATTGGAGGCGGACACCGTCTACTACAAGGGGCGTCAAGCGCTGCTTGTCCGCGGCGACGCGACGATCCGCTGCAGCCTCCTCACCGGCGACGCCGAAGTCGCCAGTACGGAGGTCCCGTTCACGATTGACGGGGATACGGTACGCCCCGAGGATAATTACACGGCCGACGTCAGCGTAATGGGCGCGGCAATCAGCTACGGCGGCGCCTACGACATGCCCGTGACGGCGCGCGTGAGCATTGGCGGCGTATGGTCCGAGCCGTACGGGCCGTACAGCAGCGCCACGGACGGCAACCTGAACGACGGAGAGGTGCATCCGCACGCATTCCCCGACCCCTATTCGGCGGGCACGAGCATCGGCATACAGGCACAGTCCTGGTACCAGAGGTACGGCGGCTGGCGCTCGTACATGTCGGTGAACTCCTGGACCGGCTCCGACCAGGTCATCGTGCTTAGGGACGGCGACCCCGTGCCGGACATCGAGCCTTATCTGGACCAGGAGGCGGCCGCGACGTTCGTGCAGGACTATATCGACTCGGAGACCCAGCAGATCGCGCTGCTGCCGAATCAGGCCATCTTCTTGTTCGAGCTGGGCACGACCGACCTGGACAGCCCGGCGGCGGACTTCCAGGACCTGGTCATCGTGGTTAGCCTGTTCCCGCCCGATATGCCGCCCGGCGAAATCGAGATATCCATTGACTACGAAGACCTTCCCTTCCCGCAAAACGTCCTGGGCATCATGGCCGAGGACAGCATCACCATCGGCGGGCAGGGAGAACCATTGGAGGTTATGGGGGCGTTCTACGCGCAAAACACCACGACGTTCGAGGACAACTCAAGCGTTTCCGGCGCCATGGTTTCCGGCTATTTCCAGACATCCACCGGCGTTCCGAGCATCTACCAGGTTCCTGCCTTGGTCGACCAGCTTCCAGAAGGCATGATCTGGCTTCCGTCGTTTAGGGTCATGGACGTTCTCGTGTGGAAGGAGCTTGGCGTCGGGTAACGAGCGGGATCGCGTCCATGCCCGTTCCAGGGATCGAGACGCCCTCTCTTGCACAAGAAAGGGCGTCTCCGGCCCTTCACGCCGCGCTTGATCTCAGGGCATGAAGCTCTGGGTCCACGGGGGACGGGCCGGCACCGCCTCAGACGCCAGCAAGTCTCGCCAGGCCTCGTCCGTCAAGCGGTCGCTCATCGGGTGCTTGAATTCGTAATACGACAGGACCGGCCCCGCTGCCAGAAAAACGTCGCCTGCTGTCGTCGGGCATGCAACCACGATAAGGTCTACATCGCCTACGCCTTCCTCTACGGCAAGCCCCTCGTAGCCATGCGTGTGGACATCGGCTACGAGCGTGGTCTTGACGCCCTCTTCAGACACGCCGAGAACGACGTATTCGAGCTGACCAGCGAAACTGTCGATAAACCAGAGGTCTTCCTCGGCGAGCGGTTCGCCGGTGAGCTCCTTGTTGGCGATTGCGATGAGGCGCTCGAGAAGCCTCTCGAGGGCGTCAAGGCGATTCGCAGCAGCCGCGGAGAGCGCGTCAA
>CAZBQH010000302.1:0-11785 GCA_964493915.1 uncultured Nitrospiraceae bacterium | reverse complement strand
GTGCTCCACGCGCGGGAGCTGCCTGGTCAGGTGAATCAAATGCACGCGACACCAGTTCAGAAGGAGCTGATGGCCGGTCTGATGACCCAGCTTCTCTCCGCAGACCTGGTCAAAGCCCAACTGAGGGCTGTTCGGTCGTTCGGAATTGATCAGATCAAGCCCCCTCCGTGAAACATCATACACCTTCTCAGGGCGCCCACCGCCCCGCGCCGTCGGCCCCGGCAACACCACAACGAGCCCGTCCCTCTCCAACTGCTGCATCCTCCGACGAGCCGAACGCTTGCCGGAGAAATGGAGATAGCCAATCTGGGATAGCAAAATGATCCGGTAATCGGCGATGTCTGTCAAAAGACTCAACAAGACCCCGGTAACTCGCGTTGCCATGACGGGCGGCACTCCTCTGAAAATGGTGCGTTTAGATTCACTTCAAAACTAGAAGCGACAGAGGGAAGGTAGACCGTTTCATGGACACTCTGCGCGGGATAACTGAGAAGAGCAAGAACGGTAACCTCGGGGTACCGCCCATGCTTCTTCGGCACGGCTGAAAAGCTCTATTCCCTGCCAGGTCCAGCGTCTTCGACCTGCTGGCTTCCGTCTTCATTCTGGGCACGGTACTTGTCGGCGTTCCTGAGTGCGATCTTGGCAAGGATTTGCCGCAGGCGCGCCCGCCGGTCTTCGGGTGATAACTTGTCGTAGGGATTGTTCGGATTCGGACGCCCATCGTGCGGGACAATTCGGACTCTGATGTTTCCGTCTCGTAGACTCATTGAAGTCTTCCTCCATGTCTGCTCATAGATCGGTCACCCATGCTTCCCGATGCCGCGCCTGGGTCACCCAGGTCACGAACCTGCTCGGCCTCGTGCCAGAGACCCAGGAGCACCCAGTTGGGTTGAAGGACACGACGTCGGTTTGCAGATGTTCCGAACGACGCCTGCGCTCATTGGCTTATCTGCAAACACATTTGCCGCAACTACGTCGGTTCCGTCAGCTCGCCGAAATCGAAGGATGAGTGAGTGAATGTGTCAGGCTACTTTGCATGGTAAAGCCTTGCTAGATGCTGAAGGGCGGTACGCCAGGCATCCGCAGCTCAACAATGTCATCCGCCATGCCCTGCCGCCACACCTGAAGGCGAGGCGACGCGGCAATCGCAGTCACCCTCGGCCATTTCAGTTCAAATGGGAAAATTGATGGAAGCTGACCGACCGATTCCAGTGTCACACTCCGAGATGGAGTTGCATGAAGTAGGGCCTCTAGCATCCAAAGCGCTAGAGCTGCGTTTTTGCTGGAAATCGTTCTTCCGGGCAAGTACACGCCTTTCCTATCGCTTTCGGCCAGAACTCCCCAGTCCCCAAATGCGCGTATGACTCTTCTGGCAGCCCTGGCTACCGTCTCTCTTTCCCCGTACTGCTCCCTGATGCGCCGTTGGATTTGCGATGCTGCCGCTTCATGTTGTAGCCTCAAGAGTCTACCTGTCACGTCCGCAACTGCAGCCCAGAACGGATACGCCGCCGAGCACATCCCCCAGTGAAGTACTAGGTGTTCTTGCCGTGGAAGCACTTTCAGTAGACCTAGCGCCTCGTCGCGAAGGGGTTTGAGGTCTTTGGACACGGAGGACCATGTCTTCATGATGATCGTAATAGCCTTCTCGCGGTTACCCCGTTGCGCTGAGCCCCCTACCGACAGCTGGTCTCTGAGCATTTCCTGAAGGGTGCCCTGTACTTCGTTGGGGTTCTTGCCGTTCATCACAAGTTCAGCGGCATATTCGAGCCATTCGACGCGGACGCGCTGGCTGAAGCCTATCTCATTCCTCGCTGTCATGCTTGGGGCAGCCCGACGGTAACGAATGGTACTATGATCTCCCTTAAGGATGCGCCGCCATGGGCCACCGTGCGCTTGCCCTTTGTCACAAAGGCCTTTCCCTCCGGCGCCATGACGGGCAAGTAGTTCTCCGGCAAACCTACACTCGGCCAAGGTACTGCCTCGGGGAATTCAGCAAGACATGAATTCCGAAGAGACTCGCTACCGTATACCCGCACACGCTCACCCCGTGTGTCTGCCAACACACCTTCGCTTGGGATACCGCATCCGGAAGCTTCGATATTGCCGTGGTCGGATGTCAATACAACGGCGAAGCCATTTTCTTGTAGCAGTTTCAAGAGTTCTGGAAGAAAGCCTTCCCGAATCCATTGGCGTACCTGGTTGTGCATACCCGCAGCGCCAAGCTCCATGCCATGCATAATCTTGTCAACTTTGTCTATGACGATACCGAGCAGCCTGACAGCCGGTTTGTCGATGATTGCATTAAGTTTCTCCAATGAACTGTTCTCGCCGAGACCTTTTGAATATGCGACCGAGGACTGTTGAAATCCCCTGTCCACCCAGAAGCGAGCCCATTGCGTCGGCTCTTTTCCCGTCGTGTCTATGGATTCCGGAAAGTACACTGGCACATTGCCTGAAAAGATGGCTTGCCTTGATACCGACGTAAGCGTTGGAGCCCAGGCGAAGACGGCGCTTTCGCGGAGCTCTAGAGCGGAGTCGGGAGATTGGAGCTCTTCGCGGACAGCACACCATTGATCGATAGCGAGACCGTCGATAACGACCAGAGCCAGCTTGTACACTTTGGACTCTGCGGCGAATCGGGCCAGATAGTGTGGCACATGGTGAACCATAGCGGGTTTGTTCGAAGGCAGATTATGAAGACTTGCGTATCGCCCGACCAACCAGCCGCGGAAAGCGTCTTCAGTCTCTGTCTCGAAGTCTGAGATTGCACTTTCGAGTTCGTCTTCAATTTCGCCAGCGCAGGCATGCCGCGTTGCCAGTGTTTGGCCCCACTTCAGGGCAAACTGCAGCCATTCCCGATGCCGGGCGCCTGCAGAAGGCAGACTCTTGCGCGTAGCATCTAGAAGGGCTTCAAGGCGTTTGAGCCCATCATCACCTCTGCCTGTAATGATGCCGGAGCGAACCCATTTGTCGGTCAGCGCTTCCGTCATTGGATGCGTTACAGGCTGCAGCAGGCCCTCGAGGAATAGATTGTCCACGTACACCCGTACGTCATCGTGTCCAAAAGGTATGTCCAGGGGACCGGGGTATTTGAGACTATATCCTTCTGCAGATTCTCTCGCCTCTCCAGAGGAAGCAAGATGGTCGATATATGCAGGCCAGCGTTCTTGAAGGAAGGCGAAGAATGCTTCTCTACGGGGTACGATGTCTCGCAAGGGCCAGTCGCAAAGCTCAGGCGCCTTTTCCAGGATCTCTATCAAGCGGCCATCGAAAACCCCGGGGAGGTCTTGCTTGCGGTAGTGGCGGCGCAAGAGGGTTCTCAGGAGATCAGAAGGCTTCTTGATAAGCGCAGGTTCTATCTCGAAAACATGCCTCAGAATGAAGTCCTTGGTTGCATTGTCTCCCAGGCGGCCGGGTGCATGCTCGAGGTGTGCGTTGTAGAGGGCGTCAAGATCGGCACGGTCCAGCTGCTCGACAATGGGATAGCTCAGATTCGGAAAGATGTCGCCCAGATTGAAGCTCAGTTGCCGTCCGGCTTGAAGGAGGTCATAGGGCAGCTTTGAAAGGTCGGCCGCCTCCGCCCGGAGCACAACCACCAGATCCGTCTTCTCCCCACGGTCCCATTTCGACCTGTACTTCGACTCATACGCAAAGCGAAAGGCCACATGGTCATCATATGGAATCAACTCAAACCCACGTTCCTTGATTCCAGCCAGGACTCCCTCTTCCGTCAACAGTCCATCGGGGTCGGCAACCAGCGTGAGTCGGGATATCTCCGGCACAAACTCCTTGAGAATGCTATCGCGCCAGCTAGACATCGGAACGCCTTCCATCGATTCGCAGAATGATGAGCGGAACCACCTCCGGGACGGTCTCGTCCAGTCGCGCAAGCTCCTCGCGCCAATCCTCCTCCTCCTTCTGCAGCGCTCCGAGACGATGCTCACGTACTTCGGGCAGTCCTACATGTTCGATGGCTTTCCTTCTTGCGGAAAAAGCGTAATCGCGTCTTTCTTTGTCCCTTGCTACGCTGATCCTGTGAGCATGCAACAATTGCTCATACGTCTCTCGGCCCTGCTCTTCCGTTTCCTTCCACAAGTTGCGGTATGCATCGACGGCGTCCTGACCGTCTACGTATCCGGATGGTTCAGGACAAATGGAGAGAAGCTTATCCCAGATGTGTCTAGCGGTTGGTCCGAGAGTTCGGCCGTCATCACTCAGGAAGAGGGGCAGGACCCGTTGGCGGTTCCAGTTCACGGAATGAAGCTCAATACGCCACAGCGACCAGTAACCTGATAGGTCAGCAGGCAGGCCGTCTACGGCGACACATGGAATGGGCTGACCCTCGCCATGCCTTGGCAGTCGCATCGCCAAGCCACGGATTCGGGCATGATCGAGCGTTAAGTGGATGGCGCTGGAGGTGGCCAAGTACTCCTTGACAGAGAAGACGCCTCGTTCGACTTCGTCTCCCGACGGCCATCGGAGCTTCCAAGTCTTTGCCTTCTTGACGGCCTCGCCGCCACTTGACTTCAGGTAACTGACCGTCATGCGTTCTACCCAGAACGGCAAGGGACTATCGAGAACCTTCCTTGCATCGTCTGACGTGAGGGACTCCTGGGCGCCGAGAATAGATGCAGCCTCCGTCGTGGCCTGAGCTCTTTCGCCTACTTCTCTCAAGGCTTTCTCGACCTGGGCTTCGAGTTCGTCCGGGTTGACAATAGCGCCCGCAAAGAGTTTGTCGAATAGGACCCCAGCTTCGGCTGAATCCAGGACGTCTTCCGTCTTGTCTACTCCAAACTCTCTGAGAATGATCTTCAACTTTTCCTCAAGGACTTCCCTGACCCGGAATTCGACCGTGTCCGACAGAACAAAATTGATCGCCAGGACAGCAAGGGGTTGACCAATTCGGTCTACCCGGCCGATGCGTTGTTCGAGCTTCATGGGGTTCCATGGGATGTCGAAGTTGATCACCACATGGCAGAACTGAAGATTAAGGCCTTCGCCGCCGGCATCCGTGGAAATCATGATTCGCGCCTTCGTAGCGAATCGTTCCTGGGCCCGTTGCCGTTCGTCCATGTCCATGGAACCGTTCAACGTCACGACAGAGATGCCTCGGTCACTCAGGTACTGCCGGAGCATGTCCTGAGTAGGGACGAACTCCGTGAAGACAAGCACCTTCAAGTCGGGGTCGCTCTCCTCCTGTTGCAGCTTGTATATCGTGTCCAGCAGAAGCTCCGCCTTGGGGTCCGGCCCGGATGACTCGGTGTGTCGCGCAGCGTCCAGTAGCAGCTCGACCTCCTGACGTTCGTTCTTCTGCGCCTCAAGGCGCGCGGTGAATAGGGCGTTGAATTGCTCCTCACCGTCCATGTCTTCCCATTCCTCTTCCGTCACGGAGGGGAACAGTGACAGTTGTTCCTGTGGCTCCGTGAGTACCTCAAGCCGTTTCTCCAGGGCGACCCGTATTGCCCGTGTCGAGGATGTCACCATGCGCTGCATCAGGATCATCAGGAAGCCGATGTAATTCTTCTTCTCCCGCAGGGCCTGGTTGTATCCGTGGCGGACGTATTCCGTGACGGCTTCATACAGTCGGCGCTGCTGGTTGTGGCGTTCCTCCCAGACCACAGGCATGAGCCGAGTGTGACGCGGCTTGAAGAGCGGATTGCCGTCCGCATCGATAGCGCGCCGTTTCTCCGTTCGAATGACATAGGGCTGCACGCGGTCACGAGAGACACTGGCGGCGTCTGGGAATGCCTGATTGTCCAACAAGGCCATCAACCGGGCGAAGGAATCCGTCTTGCCCTGGTGCGGGGTGGCAGAAAGCAGTAGCAGATAGGGCGCGGCCTCGGCCAGCGCCTGACCAAGCTTGTGCCGGGCGACTTGTTCCGTGCTTCCCCCCAACCGATGCGCTTCATCCACAATGATGATATCCCAGCCGGCGGAAACAATATCGTCGAACCGCTCCCGGTTGTACTCGGCAACCTTCTCCTTCGACCAGCCGCGCCGCTTTTCCAATGGCTTCACCGAGTCCATCGGACACACCACCTGGTCATACGTGCGCCAGAGGTTCCCATCCCCCATGAAACGCCGGAATGCTCCAAAATCGCCAGGGGAGAGCAGATGAAATTCTTCATTGAAATGGGTGTGCATTTCGGCGACCCATTGGGTAACCAGTCCCCTGGGCGCAAGCACCAGAATCCGCTGGGCCAACCCGCGCAGCTTCAATTCACGCACGATAAGGCCCGCTTCGATGGTCTTACCCAGGCCAACTTCATCCGCAAGGAGATAGCGCACGCGGTCATGGCTTGTAGCCCGCGACAGGGCCCTGAGCTGGTGGGGAAGAGGAATAACCGAGGACTCGATGGGCGCCAGCAGGACGTCCTGCGTCAGGGCGTCGGCTACTTTGGCCGCGGCCGCGATATAAGCAATCTGGTCAGAGCCGACCGCGAAGTCTTGAGAAAGGGGGCGCAGGGAGGACGCAGGCACGCGAACGACCGCATCGCTCCCGGGAAGCCAGATACGGCACAGGGATTCACCCCAGAGCGTGCTTGCCTCGATTACCCGGCAACTCTGGTTGTGTTCAGTGCTGTAGCACCAAGTATTGGGTTCAGGAAGAAACATCGTGTGACACGCGATCTTTGATCATGTTGAGCGGCCCAATGGTATCACCACGAAAGCCTACTCCTTGTCTCTCCGCTGTTCCCGCCAGCGTCTGACTATTTCTTCAACCACCTTATCGTCAGCAATCTCGCTTGACCAGGCTTGCGCGAACGGGACATCGGAGCTGTGCGGGCGAAGAGGCTCCGGAATCTCATCAAACAACATCCTTACGGGTACAGAAGTCCCCTCCCCAACAGCAAGTGCCTCTCGAGTTCTCAACGTAGGCAACGCATCCACCAAGCTCTTGACGCTGTCAGGCAGAGCCCTCTGGACGAAGCGCTGGTCCTGTTCGTTACTCATTCTCAGCGCAATCACGGTATTGCACTGCGACAGAATGCTCTCAGACAGTTCCGAAGGCCGCTGCGTTACAAGCGCCAGGCCGACACCGTACTTGCGACCTTCCTTCGCAATCCTAGCCAATGCACGTCTTGTCGGTTGGAAAGCCGCTTCGTCCCCGCGAGGTGCGTACCTATGGGCTTCCTCACAGACGACGAGAAGCGGCATTTCCCTACGCTGTGGGTTCCAGAGAGCGGCATCAAAAAACGTGCGGCAGAGCAATGAAACGACAACATCAACAACATCTGACGGCACACCGGACAGGTCAATGATCGACAGCGGCTTCCCTTTCGTTGGAATCCGGAGATACTGTGCGAGCATGTCGGCCAGGGAGTCTTGCGTGTCTGCATCATCCTTGAAGAGAAAAGCGAACCGACGATCATTGCGCAGAGTCTCTATCTTGTTGAGGATCTTGTTGTGCGAGTCCTGCTTAGACGCGGTGAGTTTGCTCTTTTCAGACTCTATGTGGGCAACGAGGTCCCCAAGTCTGTACGGAGTTGGCGTGTCGACGCTTATGAGGTCCTTACTTATCGGTAAGGGAGAATACGCCCTCCTGGCATGCAGGAGCGCATCTTTGAGAATGTTGGTTTGCGAAGTAGCCGCATGCTCCGTGCGACCGATGAAAAGCTCTATGGCCTCTTCGAAATTCAGGAGCCAATGAGGGATCTCCATGGTCGTCGGGTCCACGAGTTCAGCCTTGTCGCCGAAAGCTGGCGGATACTCATTGTGCGGATCGAGGAGGACGATGTGAGCGTGTGGATATTGCTCAAGGACGCCCTGGAGGAGCAGACTCACCGCACAGGATTTGCCGGCGCCAGTGGTTCCGAGAACGGCGAAGTGCTTTCCTACGAGTTCGTCCAAGAGGAGGTGGACTGGAAGCCCCCGGGCTTGACATACGCTTCCGACTCTGACTGTTGCCTTGTCCGGCTTCGCGTAGACCCTCTTGAGTTCATCGATAGTCGCGAGGTATATCTGCTGGCCGGGAAGAGGGTATGTCGATATGCCGCGCTCGAAAACAAAGTCGGCCTCTTTTATCCCCGTCTTGATTCCTTGACCAAAGAGTTCGATCTCAATCCATTTGGCGTTCGTGGCTTCGACGCGGACACGACCACCCGGCTTGCGTTCCTCAACCTCAACCATCCGAAGGCTTGTGACAATGCCGAAGATCAGAATGTCGCCTGATTCAATCTTGACTATGGAGCCGACCTGTCCTACTGCATATTTTCGGCTGCGATACTGTCTATAGAGGTCACTGACGCTCGCTTCCAGCTCCCCGATGGTCCTTGAACCATCCACCTCTATCACGCGTCCGATCTGGAGAATGTCGCTATTCATCTCTCGTCCCCACAAGTAAGCCAACCGTGTTCTCGAACTTCCATAGGTTAAGAGGCGCGATCTCTTCCCAACCTACCTCGTCAAGGGCCGGCCCTAAGGTGTATTTGTCTCCGATCACGGCATTGAAACGGTGGTCGCAGCGACGGGCGATAGCTCCAAGCCTATCTCTCTGCGCGTCGATATCGTCCTCGGGTCCGACGAAGGCGTGGACAGTTAGGTTGCTCCCAGGACTCCGAATGCTGTCTTCTATCGCCACATTCACATGCTCGTCTCCGAAGCTGTAGCCGAAGATGACAAGCTTGTTGTTCTTCTCAGGAGCCCTCAGTCTGTCACGGAACCGGGCCATTAGCGTTTCGTACACACCATACTGCGTCTGAAGGTACTTCTGCTCGGCAGGATAGACAACGGCTCGCGGTGCGTCGCCCAAGGACGCCCCCGGCCTCCTGCGAACCCGCTCATCCTCGTCTCTAACCCAGTTAACGGATCCGTGAAGCTTGTAAAGGCGGAAGAACGGCATTCCCTCAGGAACGTGCTCGAACGCAGTCGGCTCGAAATAGGAATTCTCACTTCCCACAAAGCCATCGGTGTGGCGGAGGACCTGGCTTTCCAAGCTCGCCTCCAAGACAGTGTCGTAATTCAAGGAGAAGATGTCGATTGGCTTCCGAGTACTGGAAGACGCCAGACGAACAAGAAACTGCTCATGGTATTTGCAGGGGCTCCAGTCAGTGCCAACTGCATCCACGACTGCTTTCTGTATCTTCGCAAGCTCAGCATCTATTGACTCAGGCTTCCAGTCCTCCTTTTCGAAGGGCGTGTTTCTGGACTCCGCTAGCTGCCGCATCCTGAGCAGGTAGTTTATTAGGTCCTCCACATTGGCCTTGCGGTTCCCAGTGCCTTTCAGATCGTTCAAAAGGTCCACGACAGGCTTAGACAGGCTTTCGCGTACCTTTTCGGTCAACAGATCAATATTGGGCTTGTCGGCACATAGGCTGCACCCCGCACCCAAGAGATAGCACGTGTTCTGGTCTGTGAGCCATTCGATCACCGATTGTTTGCTCATGGCTTCCCTCCTGGTGGAGAAACTCTCTGGATCATCTGTAAGTCGCGATTCGGCGCACCCATTATGCGGGAATCGTTCCTATGGAGCCCAAGGCACGGTCTCAACCTCGCCTGCGCTACGATTCATTTTAAGCCGGTTAGCATACACCCCATCGTGTTGACACAGTTTCAAGAGAGTAAGTTCCAGGTACCACAGACCGAGATTCCATCCTTCCCACAGAATGTCAGGTGGTTCGCCTTTGAACCGCCTTTTGGCATGGACAATGTCATTACGGATTTCGGTAAATGCCTGCGCGCCATCCGTCCATTGCACCGACTTCTTGCCTGCAAGTCTTGTGATTTCGGTGAGTTGAGCGGGAATCGCTGCAGGGATGCCCATGTCATTCAGAGCCAGCAAGAGCTTGTCACAGGCTCGCAGGCTCTTGAATTCCTTCTTGGTCTTCATAGCCTTCTCTTCGACAACGTAGACGTATGACAGTAACTCCAGAGCTGCTTGCGTGAGGACCATCCCAGTATCTAGGCCACGAGAGGACTTGTTCCCGAGGATGTACCAGTAGATGCCCCCGCGAATGGCGTCATGCCATCGCGAGTCGCACCACCTTTGCCAAAACCCCGGGAAGGCACTCGACAGAACATCTGATCGCATACCGTCGAACCAGGAGCGTACCGTCTCCCATGAATCAACGTTTCGCCGCCCCCACATCTCCCAGACCCGTGCCCCCGAAGCGTCGAAACCAACTGGTAGGATTGGCGCCACCCACATGCCCCTCGCGAACGAGAGGAAATAGTGGATTCCATGAAGCATCTTCTCGGCATCGTGGAGAGAGAAAGGGTCACCGTTGTCACGCTCGATCTTCCCCACATGCGTAATTGCGTAACCAAGATCATGGTGGAAGGACCTGATATTGCTGCGTGTATTCTTCACGAGCGAGATCACGACTCGCCAACCATCGGCCGGTAGACTCACCTTGTCTATCCTGGTTTGCCGCCCGGACGGCTCAACCGCAACATCCGGCGACTTGCTATAGAACTCGTGGAAGTTAACGACATGGAAAACGACGTGGCTAAGGGCCGATGTTCCTCTGTCCAAAACCTTCATCGGGTCGTTGTCAGGGATAACGGTCAGTGTCGTACCGTCGAGACGTTTGAGCATGACTGTGGCTGAACAACCACGGGAGGGGAATATGGCTTGATGCGGCTCATCTGAAAGGAGCTTCTGGAAGGGAATTCCACTGTCATCCATCTCAATGTGCAGTTCGGGTTTCGGTAGAAACTTGAAGCAGATGTCAGCTTTCGCACTGAACGAAGAGCCATCAGTTAAGACAAGTTCTACATCCTCGCATGATAGGCTGACGGGGGCGTTAGGCTTATCTGTCGTGTAAATGGGTTCCACCTCAGGGGGACGATCAACCATGCCCTATCCCTCCGTTCTTGTGATGGCTTGATCGTACCACATGAGGAGCTTGGGGTCTTCTTGAAGGACGTTTTCGGGGATGCGTTGGGCGACGGCGATGATCGTGCGGTAGTCTTGGCGTTGCCAGCAGTGTTTGAAGCCGACGCGAACAGCCTCCAGGCGAATGATCTTGATCCTTTTGCCCTTGGGGATCGGGGGCGCCTTGGGTTCCAGACCCGGGATGTAGCCGGCGTCGTCTTGTTTCGCCGCGGGTTTATAGCCGGGCGGAAGGTATTCCCAGAACTCGCGGAGCAGGGCCCGTTCTCGGAGCTTCTCGAGGTCCGCAGCGCGGTTGGGGTCCGGGACGTACCACCGATTCTTGGCCTTAGCCTGCAGGGCGGGATTGTCTTTATCGAGGTTCCGCAACTCCTTGAAATTGGACGACAGGTAGCTGTGGACCGGCCCGGGCACGTCACCCGTTCCCTCGTAACAAAGGAAATTCTGCTCCAACATTTCCCGAAGCTCGAGCGGCTTTTCAAACTTCTGCCAGCCACCGATTTCCCGCATGAATTGGGGGTGGATCTCTTGGAAGGTTTGTGGTTTTTGTGAAAGCTCGCGTTTCAGCCACTGGATTGCTGTGGCCTCGTCTTGGACGAAAAGTTCGAGCTGGACAAGGTCCTTTGAGCTCATCCGCTTCTTGTCGTACTCCGCCACCTGCTCCGAGAGAAAATACATGCCGTCCCGTTCCGCGAACCGTTGAACGAGTCCGCCATAGAATTCCGCCGCCGAAAGAGGAACCGTTACCCCCCGTTGGACATGAAAGGCCACCATGCGGTCAAAGAGGAGATAGTTTTGGCGTTCCGCAACTATTTTGGCTTCAGCATCCTTGGCAAGAAAGACCGGAAGCTGTTTTAAATGCGTTCGAACGAAATCCCACACACCGTCCTCGGTTCCGGCCGTCAATTTGAAGCGATCTTCGAGGCCGTCGTTTGGTTTGTAGGCAG
Source organism: uncultured Nitrospiraceae bacterium (assembly GCA_964493915.1). Taxonomy (GTDB): domain Bacteria; phylum Hydrogenedentota; class Hydrogenedentia; order Hydrogenedentales; family SLHB01; genus CAZBQH01. The sequence continues at coordinate 4 of CAZBQH010000302.1, read as the reverse complement.
AGAT
>CAZBQH010000301.1:0-2381 GCA_964493915.1 uncultured Nitrospiraceae bacterium | reverse complement strand
GCTGTTCCCGTGATAATCGTTCAGGGTCAGCACGTTGCCCGAGCCGTCATACGTGTAGTCGAGCGTGCTGTTGTCGTAATCCGTGAGCCGCGTCAACCTGCCCGCATCGTCATACGCGTAGCGCAGGCCGTTGCCGTTGCTTGTCAGCCAGCCCTCGATTTCAGACAAGCGGCCGTCGTCGTCATAGAAATAGTCGGCGTCGTACGTGTTCTCCCCAGAGGTGTAGCGGACCTTCGTCAGCAGGGCGGTCGATGCGTTGAGTGCTACTGCCTCGGACCGCAGCCCCGACTCTATGTATCTGAGCTTTGAGCCGTCCATCTTATCACGGCCCATAGCGTCGCGGTCATTACTCAGACTGCCCTAACCCTCTGTCGCGCTTTGGTGTTCTCCCAGAATGGAACAGAGGTCTTTTCGTTCTGAACGAGATAAGGGCGTGAGATTAAGCAACTGACAGCTATTGCCCCGGACATCAGAGTTCTCGGCATCAGCCACGTACTCAAGACGGTAGATACACAAAGTCGTGCCATAGTCCAATGTCCGACCCAGGGCTTTCTTGAAAGCCCTTATTGCGGCAAGCTCTACTTCTAACTCGCCCTGTCCTGTATAGAGGACGATGCGTCCATCACCCTTGCGGAACCCAACCACGGGCAAGGTTTTATACCACACCTGCAGTTCCGCTGTTATGATATACCCAATCGTCACGACCGAAAAGACCAGCACCCCAACCCATCCCTCAAACCGTGTTAAGGAGGGCAGCAGTATGGAGCCCAACGTAAAGGGAACAGCTAACGACACATACACCGCACCTATGCAGACAAGATCAAAGGCTATGGACCGAGCCAAAAGATGAGTTGTCGCCCGATCCTTGTTCAGATTTGCCTCGCGCTTCGCAATATACAGTATCCTTCTCCGAGATGGTCCGGCGAGCTCCCTCAACTTTATGACCTGAGACGGAACTCGGACTGTTTTCCGCCAAAGGCGATTCCACATAGCGTCGGGCTTCATTAAGCGCCAGACGTCCCGAAAAGGCCGCCCAGGCACGTCGATAGTACGGTTTCAAGCCACAAAACATAGAACAGGTATATGAAAAACCCCGTACACAAGTGTGCGCATTCACTCACACGGTAACGGATGCAAAGTATTGCGACCAACACAGGGGCCGCGAAAACAGAGAAATGGATACCGACGTCCAGGATAAGCACTCGAACAAAGACACAGACTCCGAGCAGACTTAACGACCAAGCTAGCAGATACATTGCAAGCGCCATCACTGCATAGGCCACAAGAGACAATATACACAGCACCAGCGTATGGGCATACATACGGGCTTTCCCCCGGGCCTCCATACGCCAGAGATTCATTGCTTCCTGCTTTTTTATTGACCCCATTCTACGTGCAGTCCTGCATGCATTTCAAATAGTTTGAAGTATTCTCGCTAACGAGTGCGGCATCAAACCCGACAAGACCCTCTGCAAGCCCTTCCGGGATGGCAATTCCTGCAACTATCTCGTCGTGGAGGGGAAAACCCTCCACGATAAGGCCGACAACCGCGCCTACTGCCGGGCCGACAGCTGTATCTAAAAGGCAGCACATAGGTGTTCCGCCGTCGCATATGGTGCAGGCGAGGAACCCACCGATGGCTCCCCCTAAGGCACCAGTAAGAGGGCCCATAAGTCCTCCGACAACTTCGCCCCCTACCTCGAGTGCACAATGGCATAAGGCATTCATCCTATCACTTGCGAAAACAAGACTAGCCGCGCAGCCTAGTGCAGCACCGACTGGGACTGGAATTGGAAGGAAGGACATGCCCATGCGATCAAACTTTGCAATAGGATCTGCCTGAACATACGCATACACGTTCACCCCGTCCACCATCCCCAGCGGATCCCTTGTCATCCACCTCGCCACGACCGGATTGTAGTACCGGAAGGGGGCGAAGTACAGCATGCTGGTGAAGTCGGGGTCGTGGCCGGTGTATTTGCGCGAGATTTCGGAGGCGCCTGTCTCCCCGTAGACCAGGCCGTAGGGCGTGTATTCGTATTGCCCGCGGCTGGACTTGTTGGGCTCCCGCAGGCGGCGCGTCGAGCCGAGGTTGTCGTGGAAGTAGTACCGCCACGTGCCCGTGACCGGGTTGCTGCCGGAAACATCCGCCAACGACCGCCCAACAAAGGTCCGCATCAGCGTGCCGTTCCCATCCTCCTCGTTCAGCACGGTCCAGCCCAGGTCCCAATTGTACCTCGTCGTGCTGCCACCTGCCGTGCGCATCCTCCGCTTCTGATCCCCGCCGTAGTTGTACGTCACGTTGCCTTCGCTCGGGAAGCTCGAGCTCACGCTGTAGAGCTTCGACCCGTAGCGGTAGGCGTACGTGGCCGTGTATCCGC
>CAZBQH010000300.1:0-7968 GCA_964493915.1 uncultured Nitrospiraceae bacterium | reverse complement strand
GGGCGGGCCTTGGGCGTGGCGGGCGTCCGCACCTTTCTGTGCCCGGTGCGGTATAGCGGGCCGTATGAGGCGGCTCGCCTTGACTACCACGAAAGCGCGATGCGGGCCCTGCGTTTTCTGTTTCGCGAGCATGAGTATTTCCGCCGCTGGAAGAGGGACAGCATGACTCATCGTGCTGCCAGCCACGACCTGCGCGACGATATGGGCTCTCTGTTCGAATTCCCCTATCTGCCCCACTTCATGCATGGGGTGATCGAAGCGATGGGATTGCTTGCGTCGCACACCGACGACGCAACGGAGCGCGCCGAAGCGCTGGCCATGGCAACTCGGTGCGCTGACCATCTTATCGATGACTTAAGTAACCCCGCGGGGCATCCCTACGAATACATTCCCGTGTTGGATAAAGACTCGCTGAAGGGGTGCAACCGAATGCACCAGGTTGCATGGCTGGCAGACTCCTACCTCACCGTCTTCGATGCCAGCGGAAGCACGAAGTACCTTGACGCTGCCAAGCGCGTGGCCGCTACGTTTGCCAAGACACAGTTGAGCAACGGCAGCTGGCCCGTCTCCGTGAAACGTGACGGCACGCCGATCGAGGCGGACCAGTACGTGTTCACGGCGGAGATTCTACTGTTTCTTGACCGGTTGGAGCGGGATTACGACCACCCTACGGCGAAGACACGGAAAGGGGCCTTGCAGTGGCTGATGGAGCATCCCATTGCAACATACGATTGGCAGTCCCAGATGAATGATGTCGCGATCGAGGTTAAGCCCTATTCAAATAACTCATGCTGGCACGCGTATGGAACGAGCGTGTATCTCCTTGACCATGTTAGGGAGAATCCGGACTATCTTGGGCTGGCGGAGGAACTCCTTCGTTTTTGCGAGGACCAGTTCATCGATTGGGAGACCCAGACCATTCGTGAGCAATACGAGTGCTATTTTCCCGTCAACTACTACTGGGGCTATGCCATCGAGGCTTATGTAAAGGCATATAGGATTACTAAGAACCCGGTCCACTTAGCGAAGGCTCGCACCCTGGCTGATGCAGTCGTCAGGACACAGGGCACCGCAGGAAACTACTCGACCTGGGTACTGGACGATCTCGACAAGTCATGGCCCACTTGCTCCAGTTTCGTTGCCAAGAAGATGCTAAAGTTTGCGCCTGGGGGGTGCGGAAGTATGTCCGCAGCGCGAGTCTCATCATCTTGAGGATGACTCTTGATGAGTTAACCAAGGACCGGGTCTCGAATCAAGCGGAAGGAATCGGCAGCTTCGCGGTAATGGGATTTCAGGATGCCACCGAGTTCGCTTCTACATCGGACGGGCCCTTCGATCTGCGGAACGAAGGTCCTGTCCAAGACCGTATTGTCGCGACCCACACTCGAAAATCCGTACCCTAGACTGCACCCTACAATTTCGACCTTGCGGCAAAGAGAAAAACACGACTACGACGATTCTGGAAGGCTGAACCCATGCCCGGAATCACGTAAAGGTCGCGGATTCGAATCCCGCCCCCGCTGACTTGGACATTAGCCCCTGCGGCGCAAAAGACGCCACCTACCCAGGACCCCTGCGCTGCCGCATACATTCAGCCAAAGCAATTGCAGCGCTCACGGAGGCGTTGAGCGTTTTGACCGGACCCGACAAAGGAATGCGCAAGTGAAAATCGCAGTGCTCGCGCACCACGCGGCGGATTCCTTCGCCTTCGCTTCCGACGACAAGGACCACCCGTCCTCGCAAATCCGCAGCCCAGATGTCTTGCGGGGCGCTGTCATCAAGGGCGGACACCCAAAAACCGGCCTTTTTGAAGACCTCGATGCCCCGGACAAGATTCGTCGCTTGAAGGAGGTCAATGTGCTCCATGGCGCCCGCGGCGCTTTTCAAGCTCGCCGGCGAGATAGGCGCGGCACGATCTTTGCCGAACACGACCGCCAAAGCGCCCCAAGCTGCGGCGCTTCGCACAATGGCGCCGAAATTATGGGGATCCTCGACACCGTCCAACAAGACAACAACAGCATCAGCAGGCAGACTGCCTTGGGACCAGTCTTCAGGGCGATACAAAGGCAGAGGGTCCGCGTCGAGCACAACGCCTTGGTGAACAACGCCGCCGGCGAGCTGGTCCAATTCCGCAGCAGAACGCGTCTCGATCGGAAGACCTGTTGCCGCGTCAAGCAGTCTTCCGAGTCCCCGCGCCTGCGCCTGACAATACAGCCGGCGCGGCCTGCGCTTGCGGACACGCAGGCACTCGAGCACGGGAATGCGTCCAACGATACGTTCCGGTTTGCTCATCGGCCTCTAGGAAGCTCAGGAACCTCCGTGCACTTGTGACCGATCCTTTTCAGTTGGTCGTCGGCCGGCGCCCGCCGACCCGTCGCACGCGCCTGAGCCGCAATAGACTCTTGGGCAATCGCCGCGGAGGAGGGATAGTCCTTGCGTCTTTCTGCGCACTCGGAAAGCCTGTATAGGCTGCGGCCGTAATCCTTTCCATACAGCTCAAACGGCTTAGGTCCATGCCGGTTCCCCTACAGGCCGATGCGGTCCCTCAGCTCCAGAAGCAGATCGGAGAGGAACGGGATATGATACCCCATAAGGCCGGCAACGTAGGTCAGGAATAGGACGGCCACCGCGAGAAGAACCACTTTCACGACATACTGCCGTATTCTGTACCACCGGACGACGGGGCGCGCCCGTTCGCGCTTGTCGAGTTCCTCGGCTTTCTTAGCGAAATGCTCGTATTTCTCCCGGCATTCCTCGCTGCAAAACCAGCCATAGGGACTCGCTATCCTGCACGCGTTGCAAAGGGGTTTGTTGCATTGCTTGCACCGAACCGTCGCCGGGACGCCGGGGTGGTTTGCACAGCTCGAGTCCGCAACGCCAGCCATTTCCTATCCTCCACTGCGTTGTGCCGGTTCCAGTTGATCGTCGAGGGCCTTTGTCCTGATCTCCTTGACTATCCGTTTGATAAACGCCCCAAGGGGCATGTTGCCAAGGCCGCCCTGCCGCCGATGCCGCACCGACACGAGTTCTTCCTTCCACTCGCGTTCTCCCACGACCACCATATAGGGCACTTGCTGGGTCTGAGCGGCGCGGATTTTGTACTTCAGCGTGTCGTCGCTCAGATCCGTCTCGACGCGCAAACCGGCATCGAAGAGCTTTGCTTCAACCTTCTTTGCATAGTCGGCATATGCATCGCTGACAGGGATGACGCGAACCTGGACCGGGGCCAGCCATGTGGGAAACGCGCCCGCAAAGTGCTCGATGAGAATGCCGAGAAAACGCTCGATAGCGCCGTACACCACGCGGTGAATCACCACAGGGCGATGGCGTTCGCCGTCAGCCCCTGTGTATTCGAGGTCAAACTTGTCCGGCATAGCGAAGTCGACTTGGATAGTCGCACATTGCCACGACCGTTTCAGGCAGTCCCGTACATGGAAATCGATCTTGGGACCGTAGAACGCCCCCTCCCCCTCATTAACTTTGTAGGTCACACCCTTCGCTTCGAGGGCGTTGCGCAATGCAAGAGTCGCCTGTTCCCACATCTCATCTGTGCCGATCGATTTCTCGGGCCGGGTGCTCAGTTCAAGGCCGTAGTCGAGTCCAAAGACCCGATAAACCGATTCCACAAAGTCGATGATGCCGACTACCTCGCCCTCAATCTGCTCAGGGGTCGCAAAGACGTGCGCATCGTCCTGGGTAAACATTCGGACCCGCGACAGGCCATGGAGCACGCCGGACTTTTCGTGCCGGTGGACGACGCCCTCCTCTGCGAGGCGAAGCGGCAGGTCCCGGTAACTTCGCAAGCTGGTCTTGTAAATCAACATGCCGCCAGGACAGTTCATCGGTTTGACTGCGAAATCACGCCCATCGATCTCGGTGAAGTACATGTTTTCTTTGTAGTGATCCCAATGGCCGGACTGCTCCCACAGGACCCGATCCAGGATCATCGGGGTCCGCACCTCCCCGTAACCGCGCTTACGGTGCTCCTCCCGCCAGAACTCCATCAATGCATTAAGAATCACCGTGCCTTTGGCATGAAAGAAGGGGAAGCCCGGACCTTCCTTGTGAAAACTGAACAGGTCGAGCTGTTTCCCGAGCTTGCGGTGGTCGCGCTTCTCGGCCTCCGCCAGCCGTTCCAGATGATCGTCCAAGTCCTTTTTGCTGGGGAAGGCGGTGCCATAGATACGCTGAAGCATGGGGCGGCGTTCATCGCCGCGCCAGTAGGCGCCTGCCACGTTCAGAAGCTTGAACGCCTTGATTCGTCCCGTCGACGGGAGATGGGGGCCGCGGCATAGGTCCACAAAATCCCCGTGCCGATAAAAAGTGATGCGGCCGTCCTCGAGTTGTTCGATGAGCTCTACCTTATACGGATTGTCCTTTTTGCGCCAGAATTGCAGCGCATCGTCTTTTGAGACCTCCTCGCGCATGAATGGCAGATCCTCTTTCACGATTCGGGCCATTTCCGCCTCGATGGCAGGGAAATCCTGCTCAGTCAACGGGGGATCACAATCAATGTCATAGTAAAAGCCATCCTCGATGGCCGGCCCGATAGCCAATTTCGTTTCAGGACGCAGACGCATAATGGCCGAAGCCATGAGATGAGACGCGCTGTGCCGGAAGACGTCCGCCCCGTCCTGCGTAGTGAACGTCAGAATTTCGACAGCGTCGCCGTCATGAAGCGTCGTCGGCAGGCTGACCGCCTCGCCATTGATGCGGGCGCCCGTGGCGGCTTTGGCCAGACGCGGACCAATCGATTCAGCGAGATCCAGCGCTGAAGCGCCTTCCTCGAGCTCTTTCTGAGATCCATCGGGAAGTCTAATCTCAATCTTGCCCATGTTGCTTATGCTCCAACAGCTCTCCGTATCTTGTCCTTATAGGGATGCAGCTTCTAAACAAAACTTAACCGATAATTGTGCCATGAAACGGCCGCTCAAGGGAAACGGCTAGTATTCCATGGCCTTAAGCATACGATGGCGGAAGGGCGCCTCCAGGTCTGTGCCATACCCGAGGCGGTCTCAACGCTCGCGCTTCGGATAGGGCACGTCGTACCCCTTGACGGCGTGCCATAGAATCCGATTGAAGGTGTACTCATCGGCTTGGTCAATATCATCGAGGGGCATCCGCAACGACAGCTTTGCCAAGGTTTTCTGCTTGCCCTTGAGCTCCGCAACGTCGGGATTCATCGTGTCCAGCGGGATATTGTTGGGCCGTGCGCTGTAAGGCGTGAAGTCCGGCGTCTGCATGAAGCAGCCCTCGATGGGATTGGCGGCCATGGTCATCTGGTTCATCGGGGCAAGGCCGAAGATCAGCTCGATGGTCCTCAGAATGCTGGATTGATTGTAGTGGGTGCTGTCCACAACACCCCGCCGCGTATACGGACTGATGCACAGCGCCACCGTACGATGGGCATCGACATGATCGAGCCCCGCCTGGGGATCGTCCTCGACAACGAGAATAACCGTTTCGGGCCAGAACTTGCTGCGGCTCACCGCCTCGACAATACGGCCCAAGGCCAAATCGTTGTCGGCTACTGCCGCCTCCGGGGTCGGATAACCCGGCGTCGTACCCACGGTATGGTCATTGGGAAGCAACATGATGATAAAATCAGGCAGGACGCCCTGCGCCTCGAACGCCTCCAACTCCCGGATGAACTCCTGGGCCCGGTACACGTCCTGGACGCTGCCGGGAAAACCGACGAACGTAGGGCACAAGTAGGGCTCGAGGGTGTGCAGCCGCGTTGTGGCCCGTATCGTCACGTTGCGCGTTCCGTTCAAGTAGTCGTTATAGATATCCCGCCACGTCGCGCCCGCCGGTTCGATCTTCGCCTTCACGAACTCACCGTAGTCGCGAAAGGTCAAGCCCTTCTCCAGTACTTTGTCCCAAATAAAGCCCGACGATGCATACGCCATCGGGTCGTCGCCGTCATACGGATAACTCCGCGGCCAACCGCCGAAGCTCTTCTCGATATAGTCTGTGACATACCCCTCGTCGGTCCATTGATGGCCGTCTGCGCTGAGAATGCCGTTGCAGTAGAAATTGTCGAACAAGACAAACTCCTCGGCAAGGGCATGGTGGTTCGGCGTCACTTCTCGGCCGAACATGCATAGGGAAGGCTCTCCATCGCCTTGGGGCATGTCGCCGAAAACCTGATCATAGGTCCGGTTTTCCTTGATAATGTATAAAACATGTTTGAACACGGAAGTCTCGCCGGGACGGACCGGTACGGGCACAACGTGCGGTGCGCCGGCAGCCATGTCAAGCACTTCCTGCATCATCGGCAAGCGCATGTTCTCCGCTGCCCGAAGCGTATGCTTTTTCAACGCTGCTCTTGACGGAATCGGGATAATGCTCACGGATCCCATATGGTGGTGAGTGTTGTAACCGTGCACTGCGTCGTTTTTGGCTGCCTCCTTGGGCGCCACGTAACGGCTGCCCACCCCCTTCGTATTCGCCACGCAGAGCCGCCCACCATCCCGTGTTACAGCCACGCTCCCGGGATACCACCCCGTAGGTATCAGGCCGCGCATCGCCCCTGTCGATGCATCCATGACCGCCAGGACGTTGTTGCCCCCATTGGCCACGAAGAGCGTCGAACCATCTTGGGACAAGGCCAAGGCGTTGGGGGCGCTTCCGAAAGGCAATCGGGGCATCGGCCGAGTCTGGAACGTCGCTGCGACCTCGCCGGTGGCCGTGTCAACAACAGATACCGTGTCGCTGTTCGCGTTCGCTACGTAAAGGCGCGCCCCGTCAGGCGAAAGCGCCATGCCGCAGGGATGCAACCCCACGGCGACCTCTTTCACAACCTGTCCCGTCTCCAAGTCGATGACACTGACGGTTCCGGTAGATATGATGCCGGTTTTCTCGTCTACAACAGCAGGCGAACCCGAGGTGAGCGCCGTCTTGTCCCCCTCGCGCGGGTGGCGGCCGCCCCAGTTTGTAACGTAAGCCTTCGCGCCCGCCAGCAACACCGTATAGGGCGCCACGCCGACCGGTATCTCGTTCACAACCTCGCGAGACGTCAAGTCAACAACCCCGATTGTGTTGTTGCGGCTCAGGGCGACGTAGAGCCGACCCTGCGCCTCGTCCAGCGCGAGTCCGCCCGGTGCGGGATGGCCCTTCTTGCCCGGACCCGGCAATGGGATCGCACCCACCCAAGCAAACGTTCCATCCGGCCCCCGTCGCGCTTCATGCACCTCGTCCCGGACATCGCTCACATACAGCGTATCTCCGTCGCTGTTCCAAATGATGCCGCAGAAACTGAAGCCGTCGTTGGGAGAGGTAAGTGTTTGGGCGATCACGTTCGAGGTCAGGTCAAGGAAATGCACTTCGCCCCGCGCATTCCCCGGGCGCAGGGCGTTCGCAACGGCAAGCCATGCGCCGTCAGGGCTGACTGCAAGGTCGTTGGGCCTCCCTGGAAAGGTGCAGGTCTCGCCCGCCGGAGAGACCATCTGGGTGGTTGGCACAACATAAGTACCGTCGTCTCGCGGACCCACCACCGCCTGCGCGAGCACATCCTCAGGACGTGTCTGAATAGTCTGACGGGCTATATGGTCATAGTTAAAAGCGGCACAACCCGCCAACAGAAGCAAGAAACACCAACCGATCCGGCGTGCCATGATTCAGTCCCTCCTAGGGGATCCGATTTCCCCTTGCGGTAAAAGGCTTTCCCTTTGTGGAATACTTGCATCCTATCACAAAGGGGCGAATACAGTGAAGGTTTGTGACTGAGTCAAGCCGCCTGAAACCGGCCGGCTCGAACGACCTGGGTCAAACACACAGTCTCTGGCGCCTTACGGCGCCACAGTGTAATCCTCGCTACGGTGGCGGATAATCTCGCCTTTTGCCATATAAATCACGTCCTCGGCGATGTTGGTGGCCAGATCTGCAATGCGCTCCAGATGACGCGACGTGCTCAGCAAATGGAGCAGACCATTAAGGTCCTGCGGGTTTTCTTGTCCTTCCTTTTCC
>CAZBQH010000299.1:0-3681 GCA_964493915.1 uncultured Nitrospiraceae bacterium | reverse complement strand
TTCTGGTCCGTGTGGTCCTGGATCCACTTGGCCCGGTTGCCCGGATACGTTTCGAGCAAGGCGTCGAGGTTGATGCTGACCGGAGCGCCGTGGGCCTTGGCGGGGCGTATTGCAATGGACCGGCCTTGGGCGACTTCGAGGGTGAAGCCCATGATCGTTTCGTACACCGAGCCAATCTGCTCGACATCGAGCGTGCGGTACGAGAGGCGTTCGCCATCGAGGATCAGCAGGCCCTGGAGCACCCGAAATACGACGCCGTCGGACACCAGGGGCGGTTCGATGGTCGCGCCCGGCTCGCGGACGGACTGGTAGGGACGGCCCTCGAGGAACGGGTAACGGTCGGGGTCAAAGAGATGGCCCTGGCGTGGCGGCAGCCGGAGGGCGCCGTGACGGCCCCCGTCGAAGATGAGGCGGAACAGGGCCAGCAGTTGCGCCCAGGCGCCGTAGCGTTGGTCCATGGTGTCGGCATAATGGCTGGCATCCGACCTCAGGCGCTCGAAGAGCCCGGTGACGGCGTAGTAGTTGGCGTAGGTGGAATGGCCGGGCGTAAGGCCCCGGTCCTCGGCGTAGAGCACGAAGACCAGCCGGAGCAGGACGTTGAGCAGGCCCGCATAGACGTGGTCGGGGTCCTTGCTGAGGACTTCGCGGAGCAGGTCGCCGTTCTGAGCGTCATCCGCGGCCTGGAATCCACGGAGGAGTTCCCACAAGGCCTCGAGGACCTGGCCGGCCAGTTTCGTCGAGACTTCGTTCTGATACTTGCGGCTCTCCTCGAGCAGGGCGGGAAGCCGCTGCTTGGTGGGCAAGGAGAACAACCGGTCCGCCGAGAGGAGCATGTGCAGGGCGGCAAAGATGGGGCGGCCGCCCACTTCAGACATGGCCTGCACGGGAAAGGTCAGGTAGCCCGAGGTCTCGCCCCGAGGGGCGTACAGGAGACGCAGGTGCGTGCCGTTGGCCAGCAGCCCGATGGGGATTTCCTTCTCCCGCAGGAGCCGCTCGAAGCGCGCATGGGGACTTGCCTGCCAGCGCCGTTCGTCCTTTTCGGCCACGTCGTCAAAGGCCACCCCCGTGTCGAGCGCCTTGATCAACAACTGCCATCGGCTGGCGGACTCGTCCTTGCGTTCCGGCTCTTCGACGGCGTAAGTCGGGCGGAGCGTTTCGTTGTATTCGGGAAGCACCAGCTCGAGGTCGTCGGGAAGGGGGCTTGCGCCGTCGTGACCCACCAGGTCCTGGGCCTCCCAATTGAAAACATTCTGGAGCAAACCGGGCAGATCAGTGACGGCCTGCACGGGATCCTCGCCGTCCGCGAGCCGGACTTCCTCGACCCAGTCCAAAAAGCGCGTGTGTTCGGGAACGATGTTTTTGTTGACGTGCGCCTGGGCAGCCACGAGGGCCGGCGGCGAGACCACCAATCCGACGGGCTGGAGGTATCCCAACCATTCCTGATGTGCGCGCAGTTCTGGGTCTTTTGCCATCCCGGTCACCCTGTGATCGGCCAGAGATAGACCAGGCCGATAGGCTCGATGCGCTGGGCCTTGACCTGGTACAACTCGCGAATCCGGTTCGGTTCCGTTTCGAGTTCACGGTCTATCGCGGCGAGACGCTTCGTCCAGTGCCGCTGGTTGGCCTCCAACTGACGCGCTTCGGCGGCGTCGAATTGGAACTCCGTCTGCACGTCGCGTCCTTTGTACTTGTCGGCCGTCTCTTGGACGCGGTTTTTCTGGGACGTCAGGATATCGACCATGGCCTGGGCCTCTCTATCGCCGCGCTCGTCGAGTCTGGAGGCGGCGGCCTGAGCCAACTGGGCGCCCCGTGCTTCCAGGTGGGGGAGGAGTTCGGCCACGTCCCGGGGACCGGACTTCTGCAGCTTTTGTGAGACGATGTCCGATACGGTTCGGATCTTCGAGGGGAGCAGGGCGTTCTCGAGCAGGTCCATGGTCTTCGATTCCGCTTCGATTGCGTACGGCTTGAGGGCCTCGATTCGCTGCGAGGGTTCCCGCCACCGGGCCGTGATGGGGACAAGCTCCTCGTGCAGCCTTGCGGCGCCCGGACCGTACAGACAGAGCCGCCCGAGCAATATCACGCGGGGAATCGCGTCGGAGGTTTGAGCCAAGCAAGCTCGGGAAAGGTCGTGATGAACGAATCCCTGGGCCGTGAAACGTCCCAGGAGCCGCCGGACAAGGCGGTGTTCCAGGTGCAAGTGGACGACGTCGTCATCCATCGTGCCCGGGTCTTCGAAGACGACCGGGCGAATAGGGGAGTCGCGCCGCCATTCCCACGGCTTCTGGTTGGGCTGTCTTGGCGCGCGGAGGGCGTCCATCGTGTCTGCCCATGTCGGGTCTGCGCCTACGCGCTGCGCCAGGTCGGGGAAGTCATATCGGTCGATCGGTTTGTCCCAGTCGTCGCCGTTGCCTTTGGCTCGGAGGGGGGCCGCCGACATCAGTTCCAGACTGCATGAGATGGCCGCGCGGAAATGGTCTTCGTCAAGCCCGATCCATTTCTTCGAGTCTTCCACACGGTTTCGCAGTACATCGATTTGGCCCTGGAGCTCCTCCTGCCGTTCGCGGTTCTCTTCGAGTTCCTCTTCGACGGTCCGCTTGTAGTTTTTATCGAGGTCGGCGCCCTCGATTTCCCGCTCGAGACGGTCGACGGCGTCATGACTAATGCCTGACTTGAGGGTGTCGGCCAGGTGCGCTTCGACAACCTTCGAGAGACTCCCGAGCTCCTGCTTAATGGTCTCCGTTTTTCGGACCAATGCCTGCAGGATGCGGTCTTCGATGCGCTGCTTGTAGACGAAGTAGTGGCAGTAGACCTCGGGACTCGGTTGGAGCTTGCGGTCGATGCGGCCGTTGCGCTGTTCCATGCGGCTCGGGTTCCACGGCACGTCGAAGTGGAACAGATTGCAGCAGTAGCTTTGCAGATTGAGACCCTCGCGGGCGGCGTCCGTGGCGATCAGGATGCGAAGGGGCTCCTTCTGCGGATCCTTGTTGAAGGCGCGCTTGAGCTCCTCGCGTTGGGGGGGCGGCGTAGGGCCGTGGTAGACGGCAATGCGCTGCTGGGCATGCGTCGTGCCGGCAATGGCGGCACGGAGTTGCTCGACGAGATAACGCTTTGTGTCGTCGTATTCGGTAAAGATGATCAGGCGCGTATCGTTCCACTCGGGCGCCTTTTCGCCGTCTGGGGGTCCGTCCAGCGGCGGAAGCCCCGGACACATGTTCTCGCGAATCCAGTCCACAAGGCGTGTCACGCGGGCGTCGGGAAGGGCGCGAGACGATTCGGCGATCTCGGACATCTCTTCGAGGAGTCGCTGTTCCCGGGCGAATAGCCTTTCCGCTTCCGTTCCGCTGAACGGGCCTGCGGTCGCGCGCGAGGCGGCTTCAAATTGCGTGTCCTCCTCGGCTTGCAGTTCTTCTTCGGAGAGGGAGGCTCGGTCGTCGTCGCTGCCGACGCTGCCGGAAACAAGGTCGAGTCTGGATTGCCCGCTCTGTTGTTTGTCTTGTTCGTTTCCTGATTCCTGCCATTGGCGCATGACGGTCCGCCGATGGACCCGCAGAGTGCGTGAAAACGCCTCGATAGAGGAGAGGAGTCGCTGCTGGAGACCGCAAACCAGGAGTTCGGCCGAGGCCTGCTTGTGTTTCGTTTCTCCTTTGAGACGTTCTCTTCGAAGATTGCGGTATTCATCCA
>CAZBQH010000298.1:0-6259 GCA_964493915.1 uncultured Nitrospiraceae bacterium | reverse complement strand
CCCGGTGTTTGCGATGGCGCGCAGGATGTTCGGGTAATCGAGCTCCCCCGTATCGTGCTCGCATCGGCCCGGCGGCGCCGCCGAGTGGTAGTGGCCTATGACATCGTGCTCCTGCCGAATGTTCGAGATAATGTTTCCCTCCATGATCTGCATGTGGTACACGTCGAACAGCAGGCGAAGATGGGGGCTGTTGATGTCGCGGACAATCTCTGCGCCCTCAACGGAAGTGTCGAGGTAATAGCCCGCGTGGTCCACGTACGTGTTCAACGGCTCGAGCAAAAGCACAAAACTGTTTCTTTCGGCAATGCGCGCCGCTTCGCCCAAGGCCTTCTCGACGTTGGTGCGCATAGCCTCGCGCGTCATGCCGGCCTGCGCGTCTCCCGCGCAGGTGATGGCCCGGTTGCAGCCTGCCGCTTGGGCAAACGCGATAGCCGCCTCGACGCGCTCGAGGTATTTTGCAAGACTGTCGCGCAGAATGGGCGCCCCCCCAATCGAGCCGTCGTCCGGGGGATTCACCACGATATTGTTGAGCGTCACGCCGGCAGCTTGACAGGCCCGACGGATCGCCTTCGGATCGCGGGGCTTGCCGAAGTCGAAGTCCTTGCCGTCAAACTCGGCGTCGTGCAGCCAGAATTCGACGGACTTGTAGCCGCAGCCGGCGATGCGCGCGATGCGCTCCTCCGTAGACAGGTTCGTAAACAGTGGCTCGACGCAAACGTCCAACGTCATCATAGTTCTTTTCCTTCCAGCGGTCAGCGCAGAAGCGCCCGGAACACCTTATTGACGCCATGGGCGATGGCAGCACACTCGTCTTCTGTAAGGGTATAGTCGATATCCATCAGCAATGCGCGCGCTAAGAGATCCAGGGTGCGCGGGCACATTTCGCGCGAATAGGGGGGCAACGCATCCTGTGGTACGCCGCTCCAGGGCAGATTGTCGGGGGCGACGGCCTTCTTCTCGATGATGTGGTCCCAGAACCGGTAGACGTGCCAGTCGCGCACCTTCTTGTCGTAGATGCCGCCGACAGGCACGCCTTCAGCCTGAAGCGCCTCGAGAGCCTTCTGCGTCACTTCGGCGGTTGGCAAGAACATGACGAGACATACGCCCGTGTCTCCCTCCGGGTCAGGCACGCGCCGGTATTCGAGACCGGGGAAATCCTCGATGCGGTCCTTGATGGCCTTCTTGGCGCGGCGATGGCCTCCAAGGATCTCGCCCGCGCGCCGGATTTGCGCCAAGGCTACAGCCCCCTCAAGCTCGCTCATCCGGTAGTTCTCGCCGCAAAAAAGCTCCCCCTCCCTTCGCTCCATGGCAAAGCGGTTGGGGCGCCAACATGCGGCGCAGTCGTGCCAACTCTGAGCGCGGGTGTAAAGCCATTCGTCGTCTGTCGTGACGAAGCCGCCCTCGCCGCTGACGATCACCTTATAGTAGTCAAAGCTGAAACAGCCAAGCGTGCCGATGCTCCCGAGACGCCGGCCCTTGAATGATCCGCCTCCTGACTGGGCCACATCCTCGACAACAGGGATGCCGTGCTTGCCGGCTACGTCCATAATCGCGTCGATTTGTGCAGGGGCTCCCCGCATATGGACCGTCGCAATGGCCTTGGTGCGCTTTGTAATAGCCGCCTCGACGGCAGACGGGTCGATGCACAACGTCTCATCGATCTCGACGATCACAGGGATGGCGTTGCAGGCGGCCACAGTAGCCGCTGTTGCAAAGAAGGTGTAAGCCGGCACGATGACCTCGTCGCCGGCGCCAATCCCGAGGGCGCGGTAGGAAGCCATCAGCGCCGAGGTGCACGAGTTCGTCGCGAGGCAATACTTGGCGCCAATCAACTCTCGCATAGCCTGTTCGGCCGCCTCAACACGGCTCGGTTTCGGATTGTAGTAGCGAAAGAGGTGAGGGCCTTGGATCGCCTTGTCTCCGAGAATCAACTCCTTGAGCCGGTCCTTGCGGTCTCCGCTGAAGTCCCACATATCGACGATCTCCCAGAGCTCTTCCGCACCTATCTTGGTGCGATGCGGGACCAGCTCCGGGACCGCTCGAGGACCGCCTTTTATTGCCAGTTGCTCTGCCTGTCGGGTGACGCTCATGATCAATCTCCTTGTCTCCGTCTAATCAGCGTATGTTGCGCGCACGCTGATGGGGCCTTCAGCCGGCGTCATCCGGATCGTCGCAGTGCTCGCGTCGATTTCGACGTTTGACGCCCCGGTTGCCTCTGCATTCCTGAGCGCCTTGCCCTCGGGATGCCTCAGGCGAATCACAATTGCCTTGGGCTTCTGGCGCTGGGGCGGGACGATCTCCGCATCAATGTGGCCATCAGCCACGCAAGAGGCAATCGTGTACGACACCGGCCCAAAGAAAGTCGGGGCATGGTCTACGGCCACGCGCATCTTGTCGCGCAGCCAGTTGTTCGTCACGAAGGGGGCCAGCCAGAGCTCGTCTCCCCGCTCCTGCACAAATAGCAAGCGCGACTGATGTACGTAGTAGCCCGTCTCATGGGTCTTGTTGTACGCGCCATTCATAAAGTGTTCCCACAGGGACAGGTCTTCGCGGTTGAGCAGCGACATGACGCTGTTGAAGTAGGTGCGAATGAACGGCTTCACGTCGTCGCGCAAGGCATGGACCTCGCCGGTGCGCGCATAGTAGGGCTGGACCTTGGCAAAGCCGCCCAGGTTGAACCAGTCCGCCTCGTTGGCTTTGACGTCTTCATAGTAGAACCAACCCGCGTGCAGGAACTGGACGTCCTCCATATGGTTCATCATCCAATCCACTTCCGGGCTGTCTGGCTCAAGGATTCTGAAGGGAACGAGATGGTGCGCGCCCAATTCGACGTCGTAGCACCAGCTCCTGCCCACATCCTCTCCAGGGTAGAGGTTCCCGATAGGACACGGTGCATAGACGTGCGTCGGGTACTCGGGCGCCCAGGTCCCGTCTCGAAGCGGGAAGACCGGCGCCTTGCCCTGCACCCACGCAAAGGCCCGGCGGATATCCTCCTCGTAGGCAGCAGCATCCTCGACCATTTCCTCAGCGCCCGGCCAGCCGGCGTCTAACAAGGCCTCGCCCGCCGACCGCAACCCTGCGCAGTAGTAGCCGTTCAGGTAGAAGTAATAGGCATAGACCTCCCAATCGGCGCCGACTCCAGGGGGCATCAAGCCATACTCGGGCACTTTGTTGCCCTGGGCGTCCGTGTGCATGGTCTTGCGCCGTTCGCTCATGATCCACCGGCAGACCTTCTCAACTTTCGGGGCCTGCTGTCGCATCCACTCGGGGTCATGGGCCAGCCGGTAGTACTCGCCAAGGGTCCATAGATGCCAGCCGGTGCCCATCACGGTGTAGCCGGTAGTGAGATAACCCTCCTCGTTGTAGCGGGCAATGTAGTATTCGAGGGCCCGTCGCGCGAAGTCGAGGTGGCCGGTCGCCATCATGCCCCGGATAATCGAGTGCCCCTCGCTCTCGAGCGGCCCATAGGACCACGAGGCAATCCACGGCGCAATACGCACGCGGTCCTCATTGCGCGCTGCGAGCATGCAATGCATCTGCGAAGCAGGGATAAGCTTGTCGAAAAGGGCGTCAGGCACGTCGAGCTTCATAGCCTCGTCCATAATGCGGGTCCAATAGGACTCCGTGCCCGCCGCGAGCAGGTCTCCGCCCGGCGCGCTGTCCAGGTCCGCAGGCTGCGCCCCTTCCCAACGGGGGAAGTAGACGGTAAAGCCGCGTTGCTCCTTGCCGGGGACCATGCCGGTCACCCGCAGCGCGCCTTGCTCCGCGTGCAGATCGAGTCCTTCCACGTCGTGGAGCCGCACCAAGGCCAGTAGCTTGCCGTTTTTCTCGACCCAGGCCGTATCGCCCTCGATGCGCAAGTCTGCGGGCATCCCGGCTTCGATATCAGCCGTTATGCTGAGGGCAAACGACCCTTCGTTCGGTTCGGCGCCCCGATTGGTCACGGTGAACTCAGCCACGCCCAGGGGGCGGTACGACAGGTACCACGGCGCCTCGGCGGGCGCCTGGTCTTTGCCGAACGGCGCGACAAACGTCCGCTGCCGGTAGGTAAGCTTCCCTTCTTTGACCGTCAACACGGGAATCGGCATCCACGCGCGCTGGTACTGGCGGCTCAAGCTGTCCGGTTCGCCCGATCCAAATGCAGGCGCCATGCGGCAGGCATAAGGCTTGCCGTACATGCTCTGGATATGGTTGTAGACCTCGGGCCGGTCGTCGAACTGGACAGCCCCCTCGCGTTCAACGACAAACTTGCGGTTGTCGCAGGCCAGAGAAAGCATCGTCGGGCCAAGGTCGCCGTCAAGACGGTGTACGTGACGCATCGCCTGCGCGGCCGTCTGGTCGGGCATCTCCCGGACACGCTGAAGAATGGTGCGCTTGTCTGCAATCGAGGCTGCATAGGCCTCGATGGTCTGGGGCGCTGCGGCATCGCACACGAGCAGGCCCGCGTGTTCGACATACACGGCCCCGTTGCCAAGCACGTCGTCGACCGCCACGCCAAACGCGCCGTCGGGCAAGGTGAAGCGCATGACCGTGCGGTCGGCCAGCTCCCAGCGCCGCGCCGTGGAACAGCGAACCGTAAGGGGCAACGCCTCCCCGAGGGCAAACTCGATGCGGTGCGGGTCATCCTTGCCTGCCAGTTCGCCGTTGTACATCTCGAGGCTGCCCCGCCGCCCTTGCCCGCCTCGCGTCTCGATCACGATGTCTTTCTCGTGCCAACGAGACGCCGTGTAGGCCTCAAGCGCCTGGACCCGCACAGGAGCGCCCGCTGGAAGCACCCAGCGCACTTTGAGCGTGCCGGTCTGCGCTTCACGCGTGCCGCTCCAATCGGGCTCAGCAGTCCACTCCTTGCCCTCGAGGGTCTGCATCCCTGCAAGGGGTTTCCAGTTGCCTTGCCACCGTGATCCGCCGGGCGATCCACCCCGTTGCGTCATCGACCAGTACTGCACTTCGCCGCCCTCGACGCTGGCGGGCGGATCCACAAACGTGAGCACAAGGCGCCGGATGCGGCGCCGTTCCAGCCACTCGAGACCAATGCAGCCCCGGCCGTCTGCGTAAACCTTGGCCTCGTACACACCCTCCGCATCCGGGGCAAGCTCGGTGCGCATGAAAAGGTCTTCTTCCGAGATGGGCTCGAGGCGGCTCGCCTTGGTCCCCTCGACGCGGGCAGGATCCCATGACGCCACGCAGGCAAAAGGCGCCACGTTGAGCCCGGATGTCTCAGCAGTCGCGCGCGCAGCGGGATTCGGCGTCAGCTCGGGCTCGACCCAGTTCGCCATGTCGCAGGATATCCCATCGCCAGCGTCCTCGGTCACAAGCCGCAATTCCGACGCCCCCTCGACGGACACGCGCACGTGTTTGGCAGGGGTGCTTTGGCGCATCACGCCGCTGTCAAACACCTCTTGGCCGTCGACAAAGACCTTGAAGATCACCGTGCCCTCGGCGAATTGCTGGCGTTGTACGCCGCAGTCCGCCTCGAAGGTCAGGTACTGCCCATCGAGCATAAACACGGTCTCGGACGACGCGTGTGTCCCGATGCCTTTTTCATAGGTCGTTTCGCCGATGCGCAACGGCTGCGGCTCTACGCCGGGGGCGTGCGCGGCCGTGCCCCGTCCCAATTGACCCCAGCCCTGCGTGTGATAGACCATGCAATCCATCAACGGCTTCATAGCTTCTGCCGCCTCCCTTTGTCCCGTTTGTGCACTTGCGGGATTCCCGGCCGCAACCATCGCGGCCAGCACCGCCACTAAGATCACCAGATTAGCTCTCATAATAACGCCTCCTAACTCTCTTCTGCGTTCTCCCGCCCCCGTCCCGGCTCGGTTTCAGATTATAGTAGCGGAAGACGTGCGGCCCTGGATGGCCTGATCTCGGAGTATCACCTCTTTGATGCGGCCCTTGCGGTCTCCGCTAAAGCTCCACATGTCGAGCATCTCCCAGAGCTCTTCCGCACCGATTCTCGGCCGATGCGCACCAGCTCCGGGACAGCCCGAGGGCCGCCTTGGATCGCCAATTGCTCTGCCTGTCGGGTGACACTCATACTCAATCTTCTTGTCAACGTTTAGTCAGCGTATATTGCGCGCACGCTGATGGGGCCTTCACCCGGCGTCATCCGGATCGTCGCGCTGCTCGCATCGATCTCGACGTTTGACGCCCCCGCTACCTCTGCATCGCTGAGCATCTTGTCGTCTGGATGCCTCAGGCGAATCACGATTGCCTTGGGCTTCTGCCGCTGGGGCGGGACGATCTCCGCATCAATGTG
>CAZBQH010000297.1:0-2693 GCA_964493915.1 uncultured Nitrospiraceae bacterium | reverse complement strand
CCTTTCGACGTCAACAGCATCCACGCAGTCGTGCTGAGCCACGCGCACATCGACCACAGCGGCACCCTGCCGGTGCTGACGCGCCATGGTTACCAGGGTCGGATCTACAGCACGCCGGCAACACGCGACCTCTGCGCCATCATGCTCCTGGACAGCGCCCATATCCAGGAGCGCGACGCCCGGTGGCTGTCGAAACGCAACCAGTCCTTCGTTCCGCCTCTATACCACGACGAGGACGTGCGCGAGGCTATGCGCCACTTCATCAGCATCCCTTACGACGTTCCTTTTGAGGTTGCGCAAGGCGTGCAAGTGACGTTTAAGGATGCCGGCCATGTGCTGGGCTCGGCGATGCTCTACTTCGAATGCCGCGAGAACGGGACCACGCGTAAGTTCATCTTCAGCGGGGATATCGGACAGAAGGACCGCCCGATTCTTAATGATCCCTGGGAACCCAGCGACGCGGATCTCGTGGTTATGGAGAGCACCTATGGCGACCGCGACCACGATCCGATCGAGACCATGGATAGAAAACTTGCCGATGTCGTCAACCGCACCAGCGAGCGCGGCGGGAAGGTCATCGTGCCCAGCTTCGCTCTCGAGCGGGCCCAGGAGTTCATTTACGCCCTGAAACGGCTCGAGACGAAAGGGACCATTCCGAAACTGCCGGTGTATGTGGATAGTCCGCTAACCGTGAATGTTACCGAGGTGTTCCGGCTCCACGCAGACCTTTTTGACGAAGAAGTCCGGGAGAGTATGATCAACTCGGGCGATCCGTTTCAGCTAAGCCACATCGAGTACATTCGAAACGTCGAGGCGTCAAAACGGCTGAACGGGTTGCAGCATCCGGCAATCATCATTTCCGCATCGGGGATGTGCGAATACGGCCGTATCTTACATCACCTGCGCAACAACATCTCCGACGAGCGCAACACGATCCTGATTATTGGTTACCAGGCTGCCAACACTTTGGGCCGGCGCATTGTCGAGCGGGAGCGGCAGGGCAAGATATTCGGCATCAAGCATGATTTGCTTGCCGAGGTCAAAACGCTAAACGCATTGAGCGCTCATGCGGGACGCACCGAACTCATCGCGTTCGGCGCGCGTTTCAAGGATCGGGCTGAGAACGTGTTGCTGGTCCACGGCGAGCCCCCCGCCCTGCAATCGCTGGAAGATGGACTCAAAAACGAGGGATGTCGAAACATCAGGATACAGGAAGAGGGTCATCCGATTGAGATATAGGCTGGATTGGCAGGCCTAAGGTGCAAGTCGAAACTTAGGAACGGCGAGCGATGCCGCGGACCAGCAAGGCGCTAGTCATACGGGGAAGGATTGTCGGTCATGCCCGATCCGCCGACATCCATGTCGAGCGGGGCGTGGTGACGGACGTTTCGCCTGCGGGACGCTGCAGACCGGACATCGGGTCGAGCAACTCCTACATCGGACCCACCTTGTTTGATATTCAGGTGAACGGTTACGGCGGGGTAGACCTGCAAAGCGATACGCTGTCCGTCGAGGACCTATTCGAGCTCAACGCGAGACTGAATGCGCTTGGGGTATCCCGCTGGGTGCCCACGTTGGTCACCGGGCCGCAGGAGCGCCTCGAGTATGGCTGCCGTATCATAGGGCAAGCGCTCCTGGACCGCCGTCTCGCCGACGCCGTCCCCGGCATTCACCTTGAGGGGCCTTACATCTCACCGGAGGACGGCCCAAGAGGCGCGCACCCAAAAGAATATGTGCGCCGGCCCGACATCGAGGCGTTCGACCGGTGCCTGACAGCGGCAGGCGGCAAAATCCTTTACACAACCGTGGCGCCGGAAATTCGAGGGGCGATCCATTTCATCCGGGACGTGATTGAGCGGCGCGTTGTCGTAGGGCTGGGCCACCATGCCGCAAGCGCCGATGTCATTGCACGCGCGGTTGATGCAGGCGCACGGCTCTCGACGCACCTCGGCAACGGCCTGGCGCCGTATATCCCCCGGCATGCGAACCCGATCTGGGCGCAATTAGCCGAAGATCGGCTAACAGCCTCGCTTATTCCCGACCTCGAACATTTACCGGCGCCTGTTCTCAAGGCATTTGTCCGTGCAAAGGGTCCAGAGCGGGTCGTGTTTACTTCAGACTGCGTTCATCTCGCGGGCGTCGAACCCGGCCATTATGGCTTTGCGGGTTCACCGGTCGAGGTAAAGCCTTCAGGCAGGATCTGCCTCGAAGGAACGGAGCTGCTGGCGGGAAGCGGTCTCGCGTTGCTTCAAGGCGTAGTCTACGCCGCCTACGCCACGGATCTCACCCTCGAGCAGGCCTTTGCTTGTGCCACGACGGTCCCTTCGCGGCTGCTTGGCCTTCGGAACCGGTCCATGCAGCCAAGACCCAGAAGAAAAGCGGACTTTATCGTATTTGACATCGATAAGACGCAGCCGCGATGGAAGGCGCAAATCCAGGCGGTTTTCATCAAAGGCGAACGCACGGCCTAGCTGCGCATATACGGCACAACGCCGCACGCCGGCGCCCTCCTTGAGGGACACGGCGTTCAGGGCTCGCCCAGGGTCAGAGCGCCGTCTTTCTCGCTGACAGGGAAGATAGTCACGCGTTCCGCGCCCCATTTGTTGGGACGGTGAAGCGTCAGCATCAGCTTGCCCTCAAAAGTGCGGAAGAGCATCGCGTGACCGCCGTCGTCGGAGAACAAGGGGACAGGG
>CAZBQH010000296.1:0-2561 GCA_964493915.1 uncultured Nitrospiraceae bacterium | reverse complement strand
GACGTGATCACGACCGGCGGGTCCGTGCAGAAGTCCATCGGCCACCTTGCCGGACGCGGTGCGGAGATTGTGGGCGTATCCGTCCTCATAGACCGGAGCGGCGGCAAGGGTTCCTTCGACTATCGCTACGAGCCGCTCGCCCGTTACGTCATGCAGACTTGGCGGCCTGAGGAGTGTCCCCTATGCAGGAAAGGCGTGCCGATTGTTGATCCTGACGACCTAGTTGTTTGAGTTCTGTCCCCGCGCAAGCGTGTGTATCCCTTCAAAGAGAGCGGCCGCAACGTCTATCGTGTTGAAAAACCGAGTTCGATCAACCTTGCCTTATTGAAAAACCACCCCGCCATGTTTCAAGATGAGCCTTGCTGCGGCGCGGGCTTATTTGGCCCGCTGTGCGGCCATTTCCACGGTCGGCTGGAGGAAATCTGATGTCTCACGAGAAAAGCAGGAGACCGGAAGCGCCCTGCCTCGGAAGCAACGGGAAAGGCTTAACGCGCCGAGGCTTCATGGGCGCCGTAACCAAGGCAGCGGCCGGCGCGGTCGCGGCTTCTGCGGCGTTAAGGGCTCGTCGCGTTGCGGCCAGTACGGCCGCGAACAACAGGATTAGCCTTGGGCTGATTGGCTGCGGCGGCATGGGCACTAGGCATCTCGAAAGCCTCGTGCAACGGGATGACTGCAGAGTCGCGGCTGTGTGCGACGTCTTTAAGCCGCGATACGAGGCGGCACAGGCAAAGGTTGGAGGGGACTGCAAAGGCTATCAGGACTACCGGCGGGTCCTTGACCGAAATGATGTAGACGCTGTTCTGTGTGCCACACCAGACCACTGGCATGCGCTCATCGAGGTAAACGCCTGCCAGGCCGGCAAGGATGTCTACGTCGAGAAACCGGTGTCGACCACCATTGTCGAAGGCCGGGCCATGGTGGATGCAGCCCGGCGGTATGACCGGGTTGTCCAGGTCGGGACGCAGCAGCGATCGCTGGACTTGTTTAAGAAAGCCGTAGATATCGTCCACAGCGGAACCCTTGGCACAGTGACCTCGGCAGGCGCCTGGATCGGCGTGAACCCCATCGCGCCTATGGAAACCCATGAGCCAATCCCAGAGGGTCTGGACTGGGACATGTGGCTTGGCCCGGCGCCGTGGGTTCCCTACAGCCCGCAACGGCACTATGGATTCCGCGCCTTTCACGATTACGCCAACGGCGAACTGACCAACTGGGGCGTCCACCTGCTCGATGTCGTGCTTTGGGGCATTAAGCAAGACCGGCCGTTGATGGTTGAGAGTATTGGGGGCAGTTACCGGGCCGTTTCAGGCTCGGACGATTACGAGAATGTTGACCTCCTCTATGAATTTGAAGGTTGCACTGTAACGTGGGAACAACGGCACAATCACACCCACGCCAACAAGAGTTACGGGATGAAATTCCTGGGCACGGACGGCCGCATGTTCATGGACCGGGCAAGTTTCGTGGTTGAGCCCGACTCACTCGGTATCGAGGAGACCTTCGAGACCGGCGATCCCTGGATCGACGTCCAATCGCACCATTCGAATTTCTTTGACTGCATCCGGACAAGAAACAGACCCAATTCGGACATCGAGCTCGGGCATCGCGCGACCGCCGTCTGTCTTCTAGGCGGTATCGCCTTGGATTGCAGGCGCAAACTTGTCTGGGACGGCGATTCAGAACGCGTAGTCCGCGATGAACAGGCCAACCGCCATCTCTTCCGGCCGTACCGCGCACCGTGGCATCTGTAAAAAGGAGTTCCCACGTGGTTGAACATCAAGGCAGAAGCCGGCAAGTCCGTTGCGTTATAACGCTGCTTGTCGCCATGGCGTGGCTCTGGCCTTGGGCCGCTGGCGCAGACGTGACAACCAAACAGCTCATCGCCGGCTTGGGCAGCATCGACGACCAGGCCAGAGTGCGGGCCCGCCAGCTCTTGCCCTATCGCGGCCTCGAGGCCTTGGACGGCGTGTTGCCGCTCCTGTCGAGCGAGAGCCCTGCCATTGCTAAGGCCGCCTATCTGGTGGCATCTGACCTGTGCCATATGGCCGGCCAACCAGGGTTCGGAGAAGATCGTTTGAAGGCGGCGGCTGCCGTTATGACGCTGCTCGCCCCCAATCAACCTTTGGACGTCAAGGACAAGGGGCTTCGGCTTGCCGCGCTCGTTGTACCGGCAGAGTGCAACGTTGCGCCCATAGCGGCCTTGCTCGAAGATGGGCAGCTCCGGGAGAATGCGCGCGTTGCCCTCGAGCGCATCGGCACGCCGCAGGCTGCGGCCGCTTTGCGCAGCGAACTCAACCAGCACGGGGCGGCCTTTACGTGCTCTCTGCTGACCTCTCTCGGGGAAATGCAGGACGAAGAAAGTCTGGCCGCTGTCTTCAAATACACGCAGGACGCCGACGAGCGTGTTCGGGCCTCCGCCGCCCGTGCTTTATGTTGGACCGGGGATCCGGGGCTGCTTGCGGTCATTGGGGAGATTCGGGCCCATGCGAGTCCCAGGACACGCTTTGAAGTCAGTGACGCCTTGCTCCGACTGGCCGATGCCGTCGCAAACCGCGGCGGCA
>CAZBQH010000295.1:0-4330 GCA_964493915.1 uncultured Nitrospiraceae bacterium | reverse complement strand
CATCTCCGGGATGCCCAGCTCCACCGAGCGAGACGAGTGGGGCGCCTGCACATTCTTTGGCACGGTGCCGCTTCTCCCGCCAACGCGGGTGGACGGTTATGGCGTAGCACAGCCGTGCCTAGCTGCGGTCATTGAGGGGTCTCTGGGAATTCTCGGGGATAGCGACCTGAGCCGTAGCTTCACTTTGCCCGCCAACGCCTCTGCTTGCATGCGCAACATGGACCTGAATCAACAGGTTTCGCCCATAGGACGCTATGGGAATGCGGACGTTACTTTGTCCGGGCAGCGCAGCAGCCGGATGGCACCGTATGGTGCTCATCGAGGTCTGGAGGCATCCATGGTTTATCCCGCCAGCGCAGAGCTACAATCTGCGTCCCACTGGAGCCGTAACCTTGGGAACCAGGGCGCTGAAAAGGTGCGGCCGCACCGTCCCCGGCAAAACAATGTCTCTGAACCGGCTTTAGTCGCCGGTGTAGGAGGCCACAGACAGGGAACGCTAACCATCACCGGCTCCAATGTGCGCCTGGGCACTGAAATGCCGGTGGCCCTGTCTCTCTTTCCATGATCGCCTTCTGCCCAGACCGCGACCGCGTCTACGTTGACGGCATCCCCTGCCCTTGCCGCACCTACGTCTACTGCAAAAACGGCGGCGGCGAGAACGACTACCTCACCGTCATCCGCGAGGACAACGGCCGCCCGCTCACCGCCCGCATCGACCAACTGGCTTTTGCGCCGAATCCGACTTTGGACATTGCCGAGGATTCTCCCGCCTAAACAGCACACAACCGCACACACCCGCATGAAATCCGACCAGCAATTCCTCGGCGACTTGAGCGCCAGCCGGCGGGCGGTCAACGACTTTGCCGACAAGCTGCGTCAGACCGGCATGCAAGTCTGGCTGCCGCCGCAGCGCACCCGCCCCGATGCGACCGTGCGCGAGCAATACGCCGACAACGGCGACTTGATGGTGCAAGGCCGCGTCGAGCACAAGGTCCGCACCAACCTGCATTTCACCAGCCGAGACGATTACCCCTACCCCACCGTCATCGTGGACGAGGCTTACAAGGTCGATGCCAAAGCCGACACGCCGGTCTTGGCCTACGTCATCGAGAACGCCACCCGCACCGTGGCCGCCGTCGTCTATGGCTGGACCCGCAAGCACTGGCAGGTCGAGGAAGTCTACGACCCCAAGCAAGGCCGCAAGTGCCGCAACTATACGGTGCCCAAGCAGCACGTGCGGTTCTGTGAGCCGCAGGAGGCATTCGCGTGAAGGCCCGCCCCGCAAAGAAACCACGGAGCACGGCGGGTGGAACCTTCTGGATCATCCACAAGTCCGAGCCGCATGCGGCGATGGAGTGCAAGGCGCGCAAAACAAGCAAGGGTTGGTCTGTTTTGGTGCGGCCGGAATCGCGCACTTGGGATTTTGTCAAAGAGATGTGCGACCGCGAGCCGCTTTCCGATCTCAAGCTCGACCACACGCTCATCGAAGGCGAGTGGCCGGACGAACGATGACTTTGCGCAAAGGATGAAAGGACGATCAAACAACAAAGGACCAGAGCTTTCTGCCTCTCGTCTAGGGGTTTGCGCCGGTCGTCTGGAAACCCTTCGCGCGGTGGCGGCACTGGGGGGTGCTGCCACCACTTCTTTACGATGAGCGAAAAGAAATCCACCCCCCGCTCCCGCTTCACACCGACACCGCATCCGGTGATGAAGCTCCCGCCCAAGGACGTGCTCTTGGCCATCGGCCCGGAGAAGGGCTGGGATCTGCTGCTCAAGCGGGAAGAACTAATCTTAAAGGAAAAAGTAGATCCTTATAGATACGGCTACCGCCCGCCGATCTGGAGTAAGGCCAGCCAGCTCTTGGAAGACAACCGCGAACTGCTCGTCATGGGCGGCAACAGGTCGGGCAAAACGGAGTGGGCCGCGCGTGAAGTCATCCACCGGCTTTACCACAAGAAGCAGGCCGTGGCCTGGTGCTTCCAAACGACCGCCCCCAACAGCATCGAGATGCAGCAGCCGCGCGTCTTCAAGTATCTTCCGGCCGACTGGCGACAGGCGCGCAAGGGCACGGTGACAAACATAACGTATTCGGTCAAAGGCGGCTTCACCGAATCAAAGTTCGTCGCCCCCAACGGCAGCCAGTGTATCTTCCGCAATTACGCGCAGGACATCAGCACGATTGAAGGCGGTGAGATTGACATAGCATGGTGCGACGAGCTGGTCCCGCTCGACGTGTTGGAGACCATCCGCTTCCGCCTACTCGACCGCAACGGCGTGCTCATCGTCACGTTCACGCCCATCGAGGGTTACTCCCCCACGGTCAAAGACTACCTCACCGGCGCCCGCAACGTGGAAGAGAGCGATGCCGAGCTGCTGCCCAAGTTTGAGGACAACAAAGGCGAGAAAGTCATCGTCGGCTACGAGAAGGTGCCCATCGTCCAGACCGGACGCAAGGGCCGGCCGATCATTTACTTTCAGACCAAGGGCAATCCATGGGCCGGCTGGGAGCGCATGCAGCAGGAGCTACGCAACGAGACGCGGGAAAAGATCCTCTGCCGCGCCTATGGCGTCCCGACCCGTTCGATCAACAACCGCTTCCCGCTGTTCAACGACAAGGTTCACGTCATCAAACACGAATGGATTCCCAAGGAAGGCACCCGCTACCAATTCATAGACCCCTGCTCCGCGCGCAACTGGGCGATGATCTGGGCGCTGTTCGATAGTGCCAACCGTTGCTTCATCTACCGGGAATGGCCCTGCCCGAACGAGTATGTTGAAGGAGTCGGCTATCCAGGCATGTGGGCCGAGCCGGACGGCAAAAAGGCAGACGGACGCCAAGGCCCCGCGCAAAAGGACTTCGGCTTCGGGCTGGAGAGATACATCGAGGAAATCAAGAGCGTCGAAAAGGGCGAAAGGATTTTCGAGAGATGGATGGATTCGCGTTACGGCAATGCGCAGACCTTGGCCAAGGAACGGCCGACCACGCTGATCGAGGAGATGAGCGATCTCGGCATGGACTTCTCTGCCGCCCCCGGCGACACGATTGATGAAGGTGTCGGGCTTATCAACGACTGGCTGCACTACAACACGCAGAAGCCGATTGACGCACTCAACCAACCCAAGCTCTACATTAGCGAGAACTGCCAGAACCTAATCTGGTGTATGAAGGAATGGACAGGGGCGGACGGCAACAAGGGCAGCAGCAAGGACTTCCCTGATCTCGTCCGCATGCTTGTGCTTTCCGGCTGCAACAACGTCGAAGGCGACATCCTGCGCCCGCGTGGAGGGGGGAGTTACTAATGGCCCCCAGCAGCACAGTTCCCCCACCCCCGCGCGTGCGCCCATGGCGAGGCCGCAGCAAGGAACCGCCGCGCTGCGGTGTGTGTTCCAAGCAGCTTCGTATTGACGACATCCACGGAGTTGACGAACAACTCGGCCCCATCTGCCGCGAGTGCGGCCCGCACGTCATCGTGGCCAACAGGGCCATGTATCCCTTCTGGATATGAGGCATCACACATTTACCCGGTTGACTTGCGTAAAACATCACAAATGACGAGTTAAGCAAGTCAATCGACTGCATTCGCCATTCGCAAACACCGAACACAAACAGCTTAAAAATTATGCTATTCACGAAAACCAAAACCATCCCCCTCGACCGCTACCCCGTTTCTGAAGACGAAGAGTTCGACTTCAAAGGCGCCCTCGCCTTCACCCGCGAGCAGTCCCCGCCCTGCTGGCGGGCTGTCATGGTCGCCCTGCAAGACCGCATCGCGGACGGCGTATCCTTGGCCAGCAACATGGCCACCGCCAAAGACGCCGGCCTCCTCGCCCACGCTAACGGCCAGCTCAATGCGCTGGTTGAATTGTGGGACTACTTGGAGGCCACCAGGGCCGAGGCGGCGAAGATTCAGTAGGCGCCAAACGCATACTTTTTGCGCAATAGTTTTTGCGACTAAAGGGCAAGCGAGAATAACAACTCAGCAAAAAGTATGCGCCGGGCAACTATTCGGTAGCATCGAATAGTTCCCGCAGATCGACCCTAACTCCATCCCCTTCGGGTATAATCCGGCCGCTTTCCCGGCGTTTATCCCCGCTCGGGAATACCAACTAGCTTTTCCGTTATACAAACAACCCCTTCTTTGTAACGCGCCGCGAAAGAAAAGCAGGGTTGCCGTGCGCCGACCTGTCACTAACTGACAGATTGCTGCAAACCGTATAACCTTGTGCGCGCTATCCTGCGTTTTGCCACAAAAACGCCGCACATTTTGTGTCACAAAGTGACATCACTTGTGCGGAACTATAGCAACTTCTATCCAGCGAAGTATCGCAC
>CAZBQH010000294.1:0-7673 GCA_964493915.1 uncultured Nitrospiraceae bacterium | reverse complement strand
GAGGATATGGCATGAGTGTTACCTCGCGGGAACTGGTTTTGCAGACGCTCAACTTCGAAGGCCCTGCACGTGCGCCGCGCGACCTATGGCTGCTTCCCTGGGCCAGCAAGCGCTACCCTGAGGAACTCAAACGCATTCAGCAAGAGTTTCCGGCGGATATCGGGTTTGCTCCAGGCTACCCTGTGGAAGCGCCTCGGACAAAAGGCGACCCTACGGCGGTGGGCGAGTTCACGGATGAATGGGGCTGCACCTTTGCCAACCTGCAAGAAGGCGTTATTGGCGAAGTGAAGGACAACCTTGTTGAAGACTGGAACACGGACCACGCGAAGATCCATGTGCCGCGCGAATGGTTCACAATTCAGCCCGATAAGATCAATGCCTTCTGCGCGGAGTCGGACCGATTTCTTCTGGCGGGATTTGGCCCGAATCCCTTCGAACGGCTACAGTTTCTACGGGGCACGGTCAACCTCTACATCGACCTGCTTGACCAGCCCGAGGGCATGTTGGCTTTCATAAAGGAAATGCAGGCGTTCTACTGCGAAGTGCTTGAACGCTGGGCGGCGACGGACGTGGACGCCTTTGTTTTCAGTGATGACTGGGGGTCCCAACAAAACCTGCTCATCGATCCGGAACAGTGGCGGACCTATTTCAAGCCGCTTTATCGCGACTACATCGAGATCGCCCATAGCGCTGGAAAGAAGTGCTTCATGCATTCAGACGGCCACATTCTGGCGATCTTCCCGGACCTCGTCGAGCTGGGTCTGGACGCGGTGAACTCGCAACTTTTCTGCATGGGCATCGACAACCTCGAGCCTTTTGCCGGCAAGATCACGTTCTGGGGCGAAGTGGATCGACAGCACATCTTGCCTGAGGGGACGTTAGACACCGTGGACCGAGCGGTCCGCGAGGTGCACAGCAAGCTCTGGAAGGACGGGGGGTGCATCGCTCAGTGCGAGTTTGGGGCGGGCGCGAAGCCTGAGAACGTGCGTCAGGTTTTCGCAACATGGGACGCCCTTACAAGACAAGCGTCAGAAGCCTCCGTAGGTTGACCGCGGCCAAGGGCCGGGGTAGAAATCCGTCCGTTTGAGTTCCAGGCTCTAAACGGCGCAGAGGGGCTGGTGGTTGCAGGGTGCCTTTCTTGTCTGTGGGTTTGCGAAGGTGTCGAGGGACGGTCGGGGGCGTGTAAAATAAGGGTTGACATTTGGGGAGGTTTGGTTTAGTCTCTTGTGTAATGCGTTACATAAGGTTTGTAACGCATTACAACAGACCGCTTGCTTCCCAGGAGGTTCGGCCATGCCCCTCGTCATGGACCCAGCGCGCTGCCTCGAAATCCCCTACCGGGACTATGTCGACCGCATCTTGGGCGGCTGGATCGGGAAGTCCATCGGAGGCACAATCGGCGGACCTGTCGAGTGCCACAAGCTCGAGATGGACTATACGCCTGAGACTTGCTGGCCTCGGGAGAAGCTGCCCAACGACGACCTGGACATCCAGGTGGTCTGGTTGGAGGCCTTGAAGGAACGCGGACCGTTCATTGACAGCGACGTATTGGCGCAATACTGGCAGGACCGGTGCTGGTACAACTTCTGCGAATACGGCGCGTTCCTCTATAACTGGCAGCGTGGTATTGCCCCTCCCTGGTCCGGCCGCTTCAACAACCGCTTCTTCCGGACTTCGATGGGATGTCCGATCCGTTCAGAGATTTGGGGCCTTGTCTGTGCAGGGAATCCTGAACTGGCCGCTGAATATGCCCGGATGGACGGTGAACTTGATCATGCCGATGAATCCGTGCACGCCGAAGAGGTCCTGGCAGCGGCAGCCGCTCACGCTTTCTTCTGCGACGACATGGGCGAGTGCCTCCGCACCGGCGTAGCGCAGATCCCGGCGGGGTCCATTCTCGCCGCGACATACCGGGCCGTCGAGTCGCTGTGCGCTGAGACGGAAGATTGGCGCAAGGTGCGCCGGGCGATTGTGCGGCGCTGGGGCCATCGCGACAGCAGCCGGGCGCTGGTGAACCAGGCCCTTACGTATATGGCGCTTCTCCTAGGACAAGGCGACTTCGTCACGACGGCGATGATTGCGTTGAACAGCGGCTGGGATACGGACTGCACGATGGCTTCCGCGCTCGCCCTGTTGGGTATCGCTCGAGGGGTCTCATGCATCCCGGAAGAGTGGAAAGCGCAGTTGGGGGACCGGTTGAACTGCGCTTTGGCGGTCGAGAATCGCAACGCGCTTCTATCAGACTTTGCCGAGCAAACGGCGCAGATCGGGGTCGAGATGACGCAGACGCGGAACCATCGTGTTCGGATTCTCGACGCGCCTGAGACGCCGGTCCGCTATGATGCGCCGCCCCGAATCACATTAGACGCGGCTTACCTGGCTGCGCCTGTCTTATGGGACGATGCGGCGACCCCGATACGGTTCACGGTAACAAACAACACTCGCCAGACCCTCGGGGGCCGCCTGTTGCTGCGTCTGCCGGGAGCTGTGGCCGCCCCGCTTAGCGAGGTGGAACTGACGCTTCGGGCTGGCGCTTCGCATCAGATGGACGTCCTTTTTCATAAGGCGTCTCTGCCCGGCGCGCCGATACCCGACAAGAACCTGATCCGTATCGTCTGGGAGGAGGCGGATTATGGGTGCGAACGCGTCGTTGGTCTAGCAGGGTCTCGTCCTTGGACGGTTTACGGGCCCTATTGGGACATCTATGATACGTCCCGGCATGCCGAGTGCCCTTTCCGGAACAACACGACTGTTATGAATCCCGCGCGGGCGGGGTGTCTTTACGCGGCGTACCACCAGTATGTGCGGCTCGACCGGCCCTACTTGGACGAGGATCGCCTGTTGAGCCGTCCGTTGCCTGAAGAGGACCCCGTTCAGGTCGAGGTTGGGGAGGATGTGGTCACGCACGAGGACCTGGGCGGGTTTGTGGGCGAGGCGTGCTATTACCTTACGCGCACGCTTCACGCACCCTGCGACATGAGCGTCTATTTCCAGGTCGGAGCAACGGGTTCCTTTGCAGGCTGGTTGAACGGTGAAGAGGTGGGACGCCATGACGGCGTTCAGCCTTGGGCGCCCTCGGATTTCGCGTGTGCCGCGGCATTGCGGGAGGGTCCGAACCGCCTCGTTGTGAAATGCTTGCGCCAGACTGACGATTTCGCTTTTTCGCTGCAGATCATCCGCACGGATTTGCCTAAGGACAAGAAGAAGGGCATAGCGCCGAACGAGGACCGGCTGGCGTCGTCGTTCGGATAAGGCGATGCAACTCGAGCGCTGAAAGGAGTTGGAAGATGGCCGAAACAACCCGGCGAGCTTTTATCAAGCAGGGCATTGCCACTTCGTCAGCGGCGGCGCTGGCGTCAGCGACGGGAGCAGGGAGAACGCAAGCAATGGCTGCCGAAACGGAAGAAACGAAATCGCCTCGTAGACCCAACATCCTATGGATTCAGACGGATGAACAGCGGCCCGATTCCTTGGGCTGTTATGGTTCGGACTGGGCGCACTCGCCGAATCTGGACAGGCTGGCCGCGATGGGTACACGATTTGACGAATGTCATGTCCAGAGCCCCGTTTGCGTGCCAAGCCGGACCTCGATGCTGTTCTGTCAGCCGCCGATGTTGACCGGGATTTACGAGAACTCGCCGGCCTTCAAGGACGGCTTCCTGGACCCGGAAAAGAAGACCTGGGTGAACTTGTTTGCGGATGCCGGTTACCGGACGGCCAGTTATGGCAAGTGGCACACGCCGAATCACCCCACCTGGCAACAGTATGAGCTGTTCCATATCTTCGGCAAGGTCACCGGTTACTACGGCATGACGCCGCCCTATAAGGAGGAGGACTACGACGTTATTCAGAGTCCGGGCTGGAAGATCTTGCTGGCGGGACGTTATCCGTACCACGATTGGGGCGTGACGCCCTCCAGTCACGTGACTGACTGGGGCATCCGCTGGTTGCAGGAGAACGGCCGAGGCGACCAGCCCTGGCTGTTGCGCATCTCGCATACGTGGCCGCACACGCCGGTCCTGGTTCCCGAGCCATGGGACAAGCTGTTCGAGCTTGACGATGTGCCCTGCCATGCGTTGAACCGGGCCATGTACGAAGGCCGGGCCGCATTCGACCGCTGGTTCGCCGATGAGCAAACGGGATTCGACCTGACCATGGATCAGTGGCGCCGGATTGTCAGAGATTACTATGCGCTATGCGCCTATGTAGACCACGAGGCGGGGCGTTTGATCCATGCGCTCGAGGAGCTGGGGTTGATGGACAACACGATTATTGCCTTCAACTCTGATCACGGGCGGAGCAACGGTGAGCTTGGCTTGACCCAGAAGGGCACCTATGACCGCGAAGTGTGGCGTGCGCCGTTTATCCTGGCAGGCCCCGGCATACCCAAAGGGGAGACCCGGCACGATCTGATGGAACTGATGGATTTTGGCCCCACGCTGTGCGCGATGGCCGGGATCGGTTTGGCAGAGGGCATGCAGGGCCGGGATCTCTTCCACAGCCAAGAACCGGATGCGCTCTTTGGCGCCATCGATGTCGGGCCGTACCGCCGGGTGGGAATCCGGACAAAGAGACACCGGTTCGATTGCACGGTCATGGCGCATGGAAAAACGGTATCCGCTGCGGAAGCCGACCCGAATTTGTGCGACGTGGTGTCGGACCCGGCTGAAGAGACCAATCTGATCCATGATCCAGCCAACCGGGCACTGGCGGATGAGCTCTATGCCCGCGTGTTGGCCTGGTACAACCAAACGGCGTCTTAAGGACCGGGAGCATACGGGTGGATAAGGCGTTTGCGCTTGCGGCGATGATCCTGGCCCCATTATGGGGGGCGGACCAAGCTGTTCCGCCCGTGGACCGGGCTTTCAGCGTGGACGGGAGCTTCGTTCGTGTCGCGGCCGGAGACTACACCGTTGCTCGGGGAGTGGTTCACATTGCTGAGAACGCGATGCTGGACATCCGGCCGGCAGATGTGGGCATTGTCGAGGATGAGACGATTCAGCTCCCGGACGTCGAGCCGAGCGGTTACTGGAACGGCGCCATGCTCGCCGGGCCGCGGACCGTGGGCATCAACGCCCCCGGTTCGTTTATCGAGGAGTCTCTTGTCGTGACGGACGCGGAAACCGGCCGTGTTCTCGAGAAGCGTAAGGATTACCGGGTATCTGCACCCTTCGCTTTGCTTGGACTTGGCGTTGACCCGAGCCTGCCGGCTGACGCCTTGGTGCGGGTACGCTATCGCTATTACATGCAGCGGATAGACGCTATCCTGTGCGACGGCGACGGCCGATTGCGGCTTGTCGAGGGCGCGCCGTCTGTTGCAGAGCCCCTTGCACCGGAGGTAGGCGCCGCCGAGATCCGCCTTGCCAATGTGTATCGGCCCTATGGCGCCGGCGAGGTCAAGCCGGAACACTTATACCCGGTGTTGGCAAGCGGAAGGGATGCCATTACAGCTACGACTCGGGGACGCATCCCAAAGACGTTGCACAAACTCGACCAAGGTCTGGCCGTGACGATCGTCTGTCTCGGCGATTCAATCACGGCCGGCGGGGATGCGTCGAGCCCGGACAGGGCCTACGTCGCGCAGTTTGCTGCGGGACTCCGCAGGCGCTTTCCCCTTGCGGATACCCGCGTAGTTAATGTGAGCATGGGCGGGACCCGTTCCGCCCAGTGGCTTTATGACGGGCAGTACCCCGGCACAAAGGCGCGTCCATCCGACCAGTGCACCTTTGGTCGCGTTGTCGCTGAGAGACCGGATCTGGTAACGGTCGAATTCCTGAACGACATGACCCTCCCGCCCCGCGACCTGCCGAAGCTCTATGGCGAGATTCTGGCGCGTGTGAGGGATGCAGGGGCCGAATTGCTCTTGATTGCGCCTGGATTCTGTCATCCGTCCTTGATGGGAACGGCTACGCTCGAGGATGCCGAGTCGCTCCCTTATGTGCCGTTGATCCGGTTTCTCCAAGTTTTTGCAGAGAAGCATCGGGTCGCTTACGCGGACGTGGCGGGCCGATGGGAACATCTCCGACGCGAGGGGCTTCCTTTCATGACGCTCCTTCGAAATCAATACAACCACCCTGGAGACCGGGGACATGCGCTCTACGCTGAGGAACTGCTGAAGTGTTTTGAGCAAACGCCAGGAGACGAATAAGTGCCGATGAAGTCTCGAGCATCCAAGAAACGCGTTACGGTGCGCACCGTAGCCGACGCGGCGGGCGTCAGCACGGCTACGGTCTCGCGAGTCTTTTCCCCGGCGGTAAGCGACGCTGTCGTGAGCCCACACGTGCGCGAGCGGGTGCTGAAAGCGGCAAAAGAGCTGAAATACATCCCCTCGCGGCTGCCGCAGGTGCTGCGGTCCGGCTGGTCGGGATTGGTTACGTTCTCGATACCCTGTGCAGGCATGTGGGACCAGGAGTGGCTGCATCACGTTTACGACTTCCAGCCTGTGCTGAGCTACATCGGCGGCTACAGCATGATCCTGCTCGCGTCGCTCGAAAAGCGTCACCGCGACATGAACGTCCTGTTCAGCTTCAGACAGCCCGACCGTCCCTTTACGCCAAAGGACTACAAAATGGACCTGGTCGACGGCATTTTCTATGCCTCGCCCAACATCGGGGAAAGCGTGGCCTTTGAGCGCATTCACCAGACGGGATTTCCACTAGTGCTTGATACGCTGCTGCCGGACCATCCCGAGTTTTACTGCGTGGGCGGCGACAACTACGACACGGCATACAAAGCAGTCCAGTACCTTTACCGCATAGGACGGCGCCGCATCCGTTTCGTGAATCCCAGCCGGCTCGAGAACCCCATCACGCGCGAGCACGTCCGGGGCTATGAGCAGGCTATGGCCGATGCCGGGCTCGAGCCTTTGATCCCCTTGCTATTCGGCTTCAGCGATTACCATCAGAATCCGTTGAGCTATGCGCTTCGGGCTCTTCAGGACGATGGGGGCGGTGTTGACGGGCTGATCATCGGATTCACGCTGACAGCCAAGAACATCATCGAGGATCTCAAGCGTGCCGGCGTCGCCGTGCCCGAGGATGTCTCTGTTATCTGCTTGGGCGACCGGATCGAGTGCCAGATCTGCGACCCCCCCATTACGGTGCTCGGACAACCTACGGCGCTTGTTTTCAGCGAGGGTCTTGACCTGCTCCGGGAAGTGATTGAAGGCAAGAACGTGCGCGAACGGCGCCGGGTCATCGCGCCGGAACTCATCGTCCGCAAATCCTGTGGCGGTTCGCCGGATGCCGGCGCCTTTCTCAGGGACACGGTCCCGACCCAGTCGTCTGCACCTCGGATAGAAGCTGATAGACCATCGAGAGGAGCAACAATAGGAGGGACAGATCCGTGACAACCGAATCATAAACCCAGGCACCTAAAAGATGCACGCCATGGCCAGAAACGGGCCTATATGGCGTAGAATGACGGCGCGGCACGTCTTAAAGAAAGGACTTTGTGGGATTGAGTCAACCAACCTGACCGCAAGGGTAAAGGAAAGGAACGGGGTTATGTTTGCACGGTATAAAGGTTTCACGCTCATTGAATTGTTGGTCGTGATAGCCATCATCGGCATCCTGGCCAGCATTCTGCTTCCCGCCTTGTCGCGAGCCCGGGAAGCGGCGCGCAGGGCTTCCTGCGCCAACAACCTCAAACAGTGGGGGCTGATCTTCAAGATG
>CAZBQH010000293.1:0-3264 GCA_964493915.1 uncultured Nitrospiraceae bacterium | reverse complement strand
CATCCATTGTTTGAGATTAGGCACCTTCTGCATGGCGGGAAACCCTGTTGGCGGCATCGGACCCTCGCCATCGAACAAAAGAAAACTTCCCTCAGCGTGAACTCCTTCTGGCAATGCCAACCCAATCAAGCAGGTCTCGTCCCCTTGTGGAATAACAAAAAGCTGTCCTTTCCATGATGAATTCATTGGTACTCCTTTCGTTTGAGTTTTACTCGACCTTTGTTCCATCAGAAGATGATGTCCATTCGCGAAGTTCGCCACCTCCTGCACGTACAGCCTCAGCGATGAGGCTACACATCTCCATGAGGAACTTCGCGTCGTCAGGAGTGGTCACTGTACGCGACGGCTCACCGTCTGCTTTTCGCAAGACAATTGCCCATACTTCGTTGCTGGGGGTGGGGGCCGCCACACCATACTGAGATAAAACGTCATCTTTTCGGGCATTCCCGGAACCCGGCCCGCGACGCGAGAACGCCCGGATCCAATCCGCAACACGCTCGTCCTTCACCCTCTTGCGTGCCAGATCATGCAGGCGCGTGTTGATCTCCTGACGAATTCGCGCGATCACCGTTGCCCTCGCCTCATCATCCTCTCCCGGTGTCCTTGGCTGCCAGGCCACAGGTTCAGACAGGAATTTGTAGAGTTCCGTCTGAAGGCCTGAGATCAGGTCTGCGACCGGCTTCAGCGTGTCGTACTCGTCCTGATCAGGAAACATTCCAAGGCGGCGTGTAAGCGCCTTGATCCGGGTCCAATGCTCGGGCCGGACGATCATCTCTTCGCGCTCTTGGAAGGCTTCCGTTGCCCGCTGCACCGAAAGAACCAAATTCGCCACATGGTAGAACGGTTTGTACGTGACTGGACCAGCGGGTGTGCTCATATTCTCAACCACTCTGAGTAGTCGCTGCAACTCACCCACGGTGAATTTAACATCGCCGCGCCCGGTTGGGTCCAGGCGATCCTGCACGCCAGCCAGGAACACAATTCTCTCAGACACCAGTCGCCGAAGGGCGACCTCTGCCTCGCGCCCTAATTCCTTACCCACGGCGTGTACCGCGTTCTCAAACGAGCTAAGCACGTGGTCTTTTCTGGCCACACGACCCGCAAGGTTGTCACCCTTAACCTCGTCGAAGTGCGTGAACGCCAGGATGAGCTTCGATTCATGGCCGCTCGACACCACGGAACGAAGCACTGCACACGGTGCTGCCTGCATGGGCTGAGCCGCGTTGTCAACGAGGATAATCGCGTCTGCGAGCCGGAACCGACGAGTTACAGAGGTCGAGAGGCTTGACGTGCTGTCCGCCGTATGACCGATGCCCTGGCCGTCCATCAGAACGAGCTTGGGGCAGCCGTCTTCATGCCACGCTGGCCGGAATGGGCCAGCAACGCGGATGCCGTCAACCAGCGGGGTCAGAAGCCGCCCGAAGTGTGGGGCGTAGTTGCTGGAGAACTGATTGACCACCTTCAGGAATTGGGTACGGTCCTTGATGCTAACTGTCCACTTGATGGGCCAGTTGTCCTTACCGGGTGTGATCTGGCCAACTTCGAGGAGATCAAATCGACTCTCTACGTCCTCGAGTATCGCGTCCACAAGCGAGTGAAAGGTGTCCTCCTCAACGAGGTGGTCCTCGACGAGCTCCTGAAGGACCTCACGATCCTGTTTTGAGGCTTCTGTAACCTTGATGCCAAGCTCGGTTGCGAATCGGTCGAGACAGATCCGCGCATCCTTTGCAAGTTTGCTGATGCATTCCAGGTAGCCGTTCAAGGACTGGAGCAGCCTTGCTTTCTCCCCCTCAGAAATTCCCGCTTCTCCGGTTTCGTCCGAATCGTCGTCCTCCTCCTCCTCGTCGTCGAAGGCATCCTGATCGGCAGATGACCGAAGCGTCAGTGGATTGCCGAGGATGTAGCTCAACCTGAAACGCATATCGTTGTGTTCAAGTAATCTACGAATCACGTCCCTTTCACCAGCACCTTCAAGTTCGCTAGCAACGGCAGCAAGGACGCACTCAGCGATGTCTTGGCGGACGCGGTCCCGAGGTATGAACGTGACCACAGCTTCGAAATCTCCCGGACGGAGAATGGCTTCGATGTCGCAGATGGTCGTTTTCGCGGCAGAGACCGACGGAAAGCGCTCTGATTTGGGGTCGGTGCCGATGACCTGACGAACCACTGTCGTCTTGCCCGCGCCCGTTGTCCCGATGAACTGGACTCGCGCATAGCCATCATTGGCATCTTTACCGCCGGGCAGCGGCATCGCTTCGTCTCGTATTGTCCACCCATCATGCGAGTCTGGCTGGAGGGAGTCAAAAAAGGCCGATACGACGACAGGATCAAAGCTCACTGCCGCGCGTTCCCGGCTTACAGGGGTATGCATGGCTGGATCATCGATAAGCAGGTTCAGTTGATCAACCAATGCTTGGGCGCTAGTTTCGTCGGTGGTACCTAACCCGCGACGAACTCGCCTGGGCTTTCCGGTATCCGTACGCGCAACCGGATGGTAGAAAATTGCACACCACCCCGCCCGCCCTTTGCTCAATGACGCCTTGCTGCCTCGCTTGCTCATTGCCAGCTCCTTTCCGTCCGTAATTGGCCACCTGCGCTGTTCCGCGCTGTTCCGACACGGTAATCATATCACATTCCAGCCCTCTGTCAAACCTAAAAGCGGAACAACCAAGAACAGCGCACATAGATCGGGCATCGTGACTTATCCCATGTTCTTGTTATGAAATGAGATAAGCATGTTTAACGGGCTGGATATTTTTTCTTAAATTGCTCCATTTTTGTCCAATCTATTAGCACAGGCTATATAGCCCGATAGCTCGGGCGTGCCCAGATAACTAAGGACATCTCTGCAAGAGCGCGTCAAGATGCGGAGCTCCTCTGCGTGCTGTTTTTCATGCCCCCCGGCGATTGCGAACGGGAATTCGTGGCGGCGTGGGCTGCGGTGACGGCGGGCGGTTCGGAAAAAAAATGCTCGATTTCTGCCGCTCACTGCGTATGATTTGAGGGGAGAACTCTGTGGCCGGTGCCGAAACTTCGGGCAGATGGAGTTCCGTTAGTGTGGCGCGGTTTATGTCGCCGGTCACCATGTGGCTGTTAGCTATTTGCAAAAAGGAGAAATGCGATGTCGGAACCGCTTGTTCATCTGGCTGATGTGCCCGATGCCGAGGTGCCGGAGGTGTTTCTGTCGAAGTTCTATTTTGATTTCGACGCCCATCCGTTCGACCATCAGGCCCTGTTTGATCCGCAACGAAGCCGCACGGTCAT
>CAZBQH010000292.1:0-5345 GCA_964493915.1 uncultured Nitrospiraceae bacterium | reverse complement strand
GAGGGGGAGTGGATGGGGGCGCAGGCAGATCCAAACGGCTGCGGGCTTCGCGAAGTGATGCCGGGGCCTTGTTGGATGCGGCTTCCTGACCAGGTTGATGAGGCGAGAGCACGCGTCCCTCTGGAGCCGTTTCACGGGCGGTTTGTTGGGCTGCATACGGTTTCTGAACTGATTCGACGCTGGGCGAACTCGATTGTTTCCGTTCGATGATCATGCCAAGAGCAAAGAAACCCAGAGCGCCAACAAGAAGGGCAATGGTGAGCGAGATAAGCTGCCACGAGGTCAGCTCGAAACGGTGTTTTTCGGGCTCAATAAGCGATCTAGGAGGTTTCAACGGACTTAACATGACCGGGGGCCTCCTTTTGAGATTCTTCTCGAGGATGCTCGAGCTCCGCGAGACATTGTATAAGGGCGATTCGGCCCGCCTCGAGTTCTGCATAGGCTAGTTGGGGATCGCGAACCTCGATGAGACGGTTTCCAAGCCGGTCCTCGAACAATTCGAGCCGCATCTCGTCCTCGGAGGAATCAGCCTGCTTGATTAGTCGAAAGACCTTCTGACGGCGCAAAAGCTGGGCAGCAAGATAGGCCTTAGCCAACTCGGAACGGTCGTTCGACTCGACGGCGTCGTAAAAAAGCTTGCGTAAGGGGGAGTAGTGCTCTGGGGGCTCCTGCTCGGCAACCTTCGGGTCATGATAGCGGGTCACCCACACTGAAAAGGCGTTTTCCGCCTTCTCGGAAGACCAATGCTCCCGAGCATAGTCCTCCCGTACAAAGCCGTTCTCGCCGTAGCGCACAACCGAACAGACTTCTTCTTCGTGCTCGAAAGGCCGGTTGCAGCCAAAGCAACGCCGCGAAATCTTGCTAATCCTAATCTCCATACGAAACCATATTCATCATTTTTAACGGGAGCTTCCGACAATACCCCCGCCAATTTTAAGCAGATCGACGAGCAGTTTTCCAGGAAGACGGATCACCCGCATGGCCTCGCTGGTCATCTCGAGAGCGCCGCTCATGATCGTCACACTGACCGGCGGCAGCCCTGTCACCTGGCCTTGAGGGTTTATCATCGGTCCCGTTATCTTGAAAGGGATCTCAATGTTTTGCTGTGCCAACCGGTGTCCTTCCACGAGAAAGCTGTCGCGTAACGCTGGGATGCGCTCGGCAACCTCAGGCGATATCGAAACGTCCAACTGATATTCCATATCTCCATCGATTACGAACTGCCCCGCGCC
The DNA here is from genome assembly GCA_964493915.1 of uncultured Nitrospiraceae bacterium. Classification (GTDB taxonomy): domain Bacteria; phylum Hydrogenedentota; class Hydrogenedentia; order Hydrogenedentales; family SLHB01; genus CAZBQH01. Next base: position 4,113 of record CAZBQH010000292.1, on the reverse strand, counting down.
AGTGATGTCTATTCCCTCCGATGCGAGATGGAGCATGGGAGTTTGTACCAGGTCCCGCTCGAACACTACGTCCGACTCGACGAGAGAGAAACGGAGAGAAGGAGGAAGCGCGGTCACGTCGCCTGCGAGGTGTTCCTCGAATTGCGACAGGATAGCATCGGCACTGAACTGCCCGTCACGAACGGTGAACTCTGCTTCCCCCTTACGGGTGTGGGGGTCGTCGCGATCAAGAGAGTACGCGACGTTTCCGGTGCATACCCCGTCGAGGATTTCCGGAAGATGAAGATGACGCAACAGGTAATAAACGGGAATGTCCTTCCATTCTGCGGAGACCGTATAGACGTTGTCGGTTTTGCTGTTGTCATAGGAACCTGACAGCAGTCCATCATCGATCTTTGCTGAATATGACCGCAGACCCGACGACGACGGAGTATTATAAGCGACGCCCTCAAAATCGACGCCCTTCCAAGGCGGAACGCTTACCTTGTCGCCCGAGAGCGTAACTGTCCAGTCGCGATCAACTGGGGGCCATCTCTCGAGGCTCTGCGGGTCGGTTCGCAACGGTACAAACCAGGTCTGTCCCAGAGAAGGCATTTCCGCTTCGGCGGCGCTCAGAGCAACGTCGCCTTTCGAGTGCAACCCCTGAATAAGCTCCGCGCTTACAGTAAGGTCATGAAACACCATGGGATGCTCCGTGGTTGCGGCCTCGACCCGCAACTCGTCTATTCTGCACCCCATGGTTGCAGTCCACTCCTCACCGTTTTTGCTGCTTCGGCGCCAGGAGTGGCGGCCCTCCCTGCCAATCCCGCCGGCGAGCCGGTAAGGAATGTTGAGACAGCGGCCCAAGTTAATCACGTCGAGGCGATCCGAAGACGACTCGCTGCTCACAAGGGCCCACTTGCCTTGTTCAAAAGCGTACTCCGAGGTGGTTTCAAACCGGGAATCGGCCAGAATTCCTTGGGTCAGGACGACATCGAGCTGTTTGTCCGGCACCAGTGTGGCGGACACATGACCTCGAGCGGGTATGCCCGCTGGCTTCAGGAACCACCAGTTGTGACCGATCTGAGCGTCGGTTGCGTCCACTTCGCCTTCGATGACGTATTGGGTTGCTCTGACAACGGCCGAGCAGTCGAAGCGTACGGAACCTGAAAGACGCGTGTCCTTGGTCGCTCTCAAAAAGCTGGATTGCTCTAGATTGGACAGCGCGCCCGACGCATGAAGCTCGGCCTGCTTCTCCGGTAAATGGTACACCAGTGAGGCGACAAGGGCCTCATCTCCCAGCGAAGCGTTCAGTGATGAGACCTCGACCTTGTCTTGGGCAAGCGTTACGGTCGCTGACACGTCAGCGGCGTCCAAACCCAAGCGGGGGTAGTCTATCGTTCCGTCGACGACGTTGAGGGATCCGTGGGGAAAACGGGAACTCGAATCCCACGTGACATGAAAAGTGCCAATCTCTAAACCGCCCGAGGGAAAACGGTCGTCTGTGGGAGTAAAAGCGCAATGTGCTGAAGAGGCGAGGGCTCTCGCTGCCCAAACCGGTTGTTCCGTATTCCCTGTGAGCGTCGCGACGATCTCGTAGGGCTCGTCAAGCGCCACATCGACTTGGCCGTATTGTGAAAAGAGACCCGGAAGCGCGTAGTTAAGGTAGGCTTGCGCGGGAAGCTTATCGGCCTCGAACTCAAGGTCAAGTTCCGGCAAAGGACCACCGAAACGGATTTCGCCCCTCAGGTTGCCGCTGATGTCTTCCGTATCCGCTTGGGCGGACGAGATGATAAGCATGCGCTTGGACTCTTCATAGCTGGCTCGCAAATCCACATGTCCTGCGGCAGCGCCTAGAAACTCCGGCTGACCCAGAATCGTCACATCCCGAAAGTCGGCATCCAGCGAGATCTCGATCACTGATTCCGGCCAGCCTTCAATACGCAAAGTGGGGGATACAACACCAGAACCGACGAGGTGCCCGCTTGCCGGGAGGAAAGGCTCGATATCCTTAGCATCGAGCCTTGATGCGGTAATGCGTAGGTCGAAGTCGTCTGGAGCAGTATAACGTCCTGAAAACACAACCGATCTCTCGACCTTATCTACGGGATGGGGAGGCGGGCCACTCAAACGACCCTCGGACTTGCCCACGATCTCAGGAGAACCTGCAAGCCGCCATACTTCGAAACTCAAGTCGCTGAATTCAAGGCGTTGCTCCTCGGACATGTTGTTCAAAGTCAGGGTGCAGTTCTCGCCCCAAAGGCGGAAAGGCAAAGATGCAAATGTGGCCAAGGGACTACCGGAGTCCACAAGGTCGTTGTGGAACCATGCCGCACCTTCTGGAAGTGCAACAGAAACTGCCGCTCCCTCAAGCCGGATCCGGTTCACAACCATCTGACCGGAAAACAGGCTTGTCAGATCCAGATCGACGTGGGCTACTGGCGCCTGCACTTCGACGACGGGACCTCCCCTGGATTGGTGTCTGAGGTGAAGTCCCTCGATCTGAAAACCCTGGAGGCCGGAGATAAGAACCGCGTCACATCTCAAGCGGGCCCCCGTTCGGGATTCAGCGACCTGCACGAGGGCGTTGCGAAACGATTGGAGTTTGTATCTCGCCAACAGGGCGCCCAAAGCGAACAGCCCCGCAAGTACAAGAAGGAGCAATAACCACAGACGCGTGCGCCGGCCGTGGAAGAGGTAAGGGCCGCTTTCTCCACCTTTACTGCGTATCGCCGATCCCTGCCTCGTTATCGTTTTCGGCCGACCCATTGTCGCCCGCCGACACCCAATCCAGGCCTTTTGCCTTGAGCACCTGGTCTCGAAGTTGCCCCATAATCTCCGGGTGCGTCTTCAGGTATTGCCGCGTATTCTCGCGACCCTGGCCCAGATTCTCACCGTCCATCGAGTACCACGCGCCACTTTTCTGTACGAGCTTTTCCTCAACAGCAAGGTCCAGCACGTCGCCTTCCTCCGAGATCCCTTCGCTGAAGAGGATCTCGAACTCAGCCTGTTTGAAGGGAGGACTCAACTTGTTTTTGACCACCTTTGCCCGGACCCGGTTGCCTACATCCTGGTCGCGCTCTTTGATGCTCCCAATGCGGCGCACGTCGATACGCATGCTTGCATAGAATTTCAGGGCCCGGCCGCCGGTCGTCGTCTCGGGATTTCCGAACATCACGCCGATCTTCTCGCGGATCTGGTTGATAAAAATAACAAGAGTGCGCGAGCGACTAATAGCCGCCGTAAGCTTTCGGAGCGCTTGCGACATGAGCCGGGCCTGCAGCCCTACATGCGCATCGCCCATTTCGCCCTCGACCTCAGCCTTTGGCACCAGGGCTGCAACCGAGTCGATCACTACCACATCTACCGCGTTGCTCCGGACCAGCGTCTCGCAGATCTCGAGGGCTTGTTCCGCCGTATCCGGTTGCGACACTAATAGGTTGTCCACATCAACACCGATTTTCCCAGCAAAGACAGGGTCCAAGGCATGCTCCGCATCGATATAGCATGCAATGCCGCCCGTTCGTTGCGCCTCCGCCACGACGTGAAGCGCTAAGGTAGTTTTCCCCGAGGACTCAGGTCCGAACACCTCTACTACACGGCCTCGCGGGAACCCGCCGACGCCCGTGGCGATGTCCAACGAGAGACTACCCGTCGAAAGGGCCCGGACCTTAGGGTGAAATGAGTCGTCGCCGAGGCGGACCAGCGTCCCGAGGCCGAACTGTTTTTCCAGTTGCGATACGGCGATATCCAGGGCCTTCGTTTTCATCTCATCTATCTTCGGCGGCATAGCAACAGCTCCTAGTGGGTACTGAATAAATATTCACCAGGCGTGATTCTGGCACAAACTAGGCCGGATGTCAAGCATCCCCCTCGCATGCCGCCATTCTAACCTTCCTGCACCGCAAAGTCCATAACTGAGACATTCCAGCGTGGCTGATTCACAGAAAACCGCTTCGACGTCGCGACCCAGGGAAAAAAATCCATAGCAGGGGGGGCAGGGCACTGGAACCGAGATAACGAGGCTATAGAAACTGGAGCGGGATACGGGGTTCGAACCCGCGACATCCAGCTTGGGAACCGGTACGAATTCATTGTGCACCTACCGTAAGTCCTTGATATATATGATACTTC
>CAZBQH010000291.1:0-8378 GCA_964493915.1 uncultured Nitrospiraceae bacterium | reverse complement strand
GTGCGCGATCTCGGGAGCGCCCTCGGGCCTACCAAGAAGACCCTGGTTTTTCTATCGCCCGTGCTCAAGCTGCCGCGCGAGCTCGAGAAGGATATAACGATTTTGGATCTCCCTCTCCCTACCTACGATGAGTTGAATCAGCTTCTGGACGACTCTATTGGCCCACCGAGTTCGGCCCGGAAGTTTCAAGTGCGGTTGCGTCCCCAGGACCGCGACGCGCTCATCAAGGGTGCTCAGGGCCTGACCATGAAGGAGGCTGAAAATGCCTTCGCTCAGGCTATTGTGCGGGACAATGTTTTGGATGCGCACGACATTGCGGCCGTGGTCTCGGAGAAACGGCAGGTGATCCGTAAATCGGGATTGCTCGAGTATTATGATGTGGCGGCGGACTTGGCGGATGTGGGCGGCATGGATATCCTGAAAGACTGGCTTAAGAAACGCGTGCGCGCGTTCAGCGACGACGCGCGGAAGTACGGCCTACCCCAACCGCGCGGCATTCTGCTCATGGGGGTCCAGGGCTGCGGGAAATGCCTCGTGGCCAAAACCATTGCCAGACAGTGGCAGTTGCCCCTTCTGCGGATGGACATGAGCATGATTTTTCAGGGATATATCGGCAGTTCCGAGCAGAACATGCGCAATGCGACCAAGACGGCTGAGAGCCTCGCGCCGGTGGTGTTGTGGATAGACGAGATCGAGAAAGCCTTCTCCGGTGTCGAGGGCTCGGGCAGTTCCGATGCAGGCACCACCGCCCGTGTCGTAGGCACTTTTCTCACGTGGGTACAGGAAAAAACGGCCCCCGTGTTCGTGGTCGCGACAGCCAACGAAGTGCGCGATTTGCCCCCGGAACTCCTACGCAAAGGCCGTCTTGACGAAATTTTCTTTGTCGATCTCCCAAGAAGCCGCGAAAGGGCGGAGATTTTCGCCATTCACCTGCACAAGATCGGCCGGGAGCCCATGAAATTTGATTTGCACGAACTCGTTAAAGCCTCGAGCGGATTCAGCGGGGCCGAGATCGAGCAGGCCATCATCGCGGGCCTACACGAGAGCTTTTTTGATAGCCGGGAACTCGAGACCCGTGACATTCTCAAGGCAATACAAGACACCGTGCCCCTGTCGCAGACGATGCGGGAAAAGATCGACGAGTTACGTATGTGGGCCCGGGACCGGGCGCGTCCCGTCACCTCGGGTTTAGGAATCTTTTCCGAGAAAGTGACCGATGAGTGACCGGTTCAACTGGCTCGAGATCAACACCGGCCAAGAGGAGCAGAAAGCATCCAGGAAACCCCGTGTTCGGCCTCATGATGCGTCGTCGTTTTACCAGGCAGCCCGGGACATGCGCGAAGCGGCTCACTTGGGGGCAGCATGCGACTATTACCGCAAGGCAATCGGTTTGAACGACCAGCACTATGGCGCATGGTGCGAACTCATCGATACCTTGGTGCGCAACCGTCAGCTTGATCTTGCCGACCAGGTTTCCGCGGACGCCTTTGCCAACTATCGCCAGGTGCGGTTATTCTATGCGGCCCGGGCGCTCGTGCTCGCGCACAAGCACCGCACGAAGGAGGCCTTTCCCCTCATCAGCGTGGCGCTCGAAGGGGATCCCGGTGCGTGGTACCCTCGGTCCGTGATGGGCGAGATACTCTTGCGGTTTAATCGCGAACAGCGCTTCGAAGCGCAACGTTTTTTCGAGGAGGCCATTGATGAAGCGAGCAACCCGTGGGAGCCGTATTTCCTTGCGGGCTGGGCGTTTTTGCATACTGGCATGCCTGCGTTGGCAGCCGGCTACCTGGCGGAAGCGGCGCATTTCCGACCCAGAGCGGCCCTGTGCTGGCTATACCTCGGGGATAGTTTCCGTGCCCTGAGGTTGTATGAACAGGCTATGTTTTATTATCAACAGGCGCAGGAAATCGAGCCGAACAGCGAGTTGTCGATTGCGCGCCAGAAAGAATGCAGCAAGCTCATTTTTGGGTTGATGCGCATATTCAACAGACATAAGTTGCGGGACCGGTGGAACGCGGCCCTGGAAGAACTCCGGCGGGAAACGGAACGGGAGAAGCCATGAGCGATACCTATGTGTCACCCCTCGTCGAGCGTGTGGCTACGAAGGAAATGATTGCGCTGTGGAGTCCACAAAGGAAATTTTCGACGTGGCGTCGTTGCTGGCTTGCCTTGGCGGAGGCGGAGCAGGAACTTGGGCTTCCCATCACTGATGAGCAGTTGGAGGAGATGCGGGCCCATCTCGACGACATCGACTTCGAGGCCGCCCGCAAGTTCGAGGAAGAACTGCGCCACGACGTCATGGCTCACATCTACGCCTATGCCTCAGTGGCACCTAAGGCTAAGCCTATCATACACTTAGGCGCAACAAGCTGCTACGTGGGGGACAACACAGACCTGATTCTGATCCGCGAAGGGCTACAAATCATTTTAAATAAAGCAGTTAACGTGCTTTCGCGTCTCGCGGATTTTGCGAAGAAGTGGAAAGACCTTCCCACGCTTGGATACACGCATTATCAACCCGCTCAAGTAGTTACGCTGGGTAAACGGGCGTGTCTATGGGCGCAGGATATCCTGATGGATATCGAAGCCATCGAGCATGTCCTCGGACACTTGCGCTGCCGAAGCGTAAAGGGTACGACAGGCACCCAGGCGTCGTTTCTGACCTTGTTTGACAAAGATTCCGCTAAGGTACGGCAGTTGGATCTCCTTGTGGCTAAAAAACTTGGGTTTGAACGGTCTTATCCAGTAACCGGTCAGACCTATCCCCGCAAAGTAGATACGCAAGTACTTGGAGTACTTGCAGGAATTGGGGAGAGTGTCCATAAGTTCTCTACTGACATGCGGTTACTTCAGAACCTGAAGGAGGTAGAAGAACCCTTTGGGGAGAAACAGGTCGGTAGTTCCGCCATGGCATACAAGCGTAACCCGATGCGGTGTGAGCGGGCTTGTGCCCTCGCACGGTTCCTGATGGTTTCGCCCTTGCACGGGTCCTTTACCACGGCGGTGCAATGGTTTGAGCGAACCCTCGACGATTCCGCCATTCGGCGCTTGAGTCTGCCCGAGGCCTTTCTCGCCTGTGACGGCATCCTGAATCTGTACCTGAGCGTGATGGAAAACCCGGCAGTGTATCCGAAGGTCATCGACAAACACCTGAAAGCGGAGTTGCCCTTTATGGCAACGGAGAATATTCTAATGGCGTGCGTGAAAAAAGGTGGAGATCGTCAGGAGCTGCACGAGCTTATCCGCAAACATGCCCAGGACGCGGCTGCCAGAGTGAAGAACGAGGGCGCCGACAATGATTTGCTCGACCGGCTCGCTGCCGACCCGGCGATCGGCATGACCCGCCAGGAAATTGATAAGGTACTGGATATTCGCGAGTTCGTGGGACGCGCACCCCAGCAGGTCGATGAATTTCTTGACGAGGAAATTGGTCCTGTATTGGAGCGCCACAAGGACAAACTCGGCGCGAGTTCCAACGTTCGAGTCTAGAAGCAGGAGGCGAGCGTGGCAACGTTTGGCAAGGATCGACGATCAGGACGCATCGCTGTCGTTGTCAATCCCCGTTCGGGGAACGGCCGCACCGGCAAACGGTGGCCGACCATGGGCTCGTCTCTTCGCGAGGCCGTAGGGGCCTATACCCTGATGTTGACCGAAGCCCCCGGACATGCCACCCAACTGGTCCGGCAAGCCCTTCAGGAGGGCCACGACCGCATTATCAGCGTAGGGGGAGACGGCACCCATAACGAGGTCGTCAACGGCTTTTTCGAAGACGAGTCGCTCATCAATCCCGAGGCATCGCTTGCGATTGTGCCTGCGGGCACCGGCTCCGACCTTGCCCGCACGTTGCGTCTTCCGTGGGGCGTTGATGCCCTCCCCTACGTGGTGGATGGTATGTATACGCGGGCGGATATCGGGCGGGTGCGCTATATGACCCCGGAAGGCGAGCAAGAGGTGCGGTATTTCATCAATATCGCGGATTTCGGTGCCGGCGGGCATGTCGTGAAACGGGTGAACGCCACGTCCAAGTTTTTCGGCGGGTTTCTTAGCTTTTTATGGGGGGTGGTGTCCACGATCGTGTCGTATGAGAATCCCGAAATACAGCTCGAAATTGACGGCGTCGAGCTGAAAGGGCGTATCTATAACGTCATCATTGCAAACGGCCAATATTACGGCGGCGGAATGCACGTTGCTCCACACGCCCGACTGGACAGCCGGGCCTTTGACGTCTATGTTATCGGCGACGTGGGCAAGGCCGAAGCCGTCATCAATCTTCCGAAGCTGTATCGCGGCCGCCTGTTGCGGAAACCCGACAAAGTACGCTATTTTCGGGCCTCGCGCATTGTGGCGGAATCCTCGCAGGAAGTCCTGTTGAATCTCGATGGCGAGCAACCGGGGAAATTGCCGGTAACCATTCAATTGCTGCCTTCCGTGTTGAACGTCGTCACCGGTTAGCCCGGGGAGGTAACGTAAGCGTCCGGTGAAGGACAGAGTGGTGCCTTTCGGCGTCGAAACTCGGGGACCGAGTGCGATTCTCTTGTCAAATGCGGGCAGCAGTAAGGTTTTCTTGCACACAAGGGGTAGGTTGATAAGAAGAGTGTCCACAGATGGACAGAGATGAACGCAGATGGTCAAGCCCATAAGGAAAAGCATGCGTATTGCGGTATTTTCCGGTCCGCCTCTTTGTGTCCTCTGTGGCTTTGTGTGGAAATGTTCTTCACATGGAACCCGCCTGAAAGACACGCTCGGGTTATGAGGTAATTCGGGTTATTGACTTACCGTTTTGCGAACAAATATACTATTCTCCAGTAGATCGAAATTGGGGCTTGCTTGATTGGGCCTTAGCCATAGGCGCCGTTGTCAACTAAGAAAAGGAAGGCTTTAAACGGGCGATCACTCTTCACCTCGAACTTAATATGAAGGCGCGGAGGGCTTTGGTCTCAAGCTGGACTTGCAGGGGCATGAGAATGGCTTGAGGAGATGAACGTGAAGTTTCTCCATACAGCAGACTGGCAGATCGGCATGAAGGCGGATTCTGTGGGAACCGCGGGGCAACGCGTCCGAGATGAACGTCTGCAGGCCGGTCGAAGAGCGATTGAAGCGGCCAAGGAGAATACAGTCGATTTCATTCTGGTTGCCGGCGACCTGTTTGAGGACAACGCTGTGGATCGAAGCCTGGTCCAGAAGGTTGCTGATATCCTCAGGACCTTCGAGGGGCCCGTCTACATAATCCCCGGGAATCATGACCCACTGGTGCCGGGTTCGGTCTGGGACCATCCGGCTTGGAGGTCTTCAGAGAATCTGGTCGTACTGGCGGATGAGAAGCATCTCGAACTGGACAATTGCACACTCTTTCCCTGCCCGATCCACGAAAAGCACTCCGGCAAGAACCCAACCGCCTGGGTCAGAGTGGAAGTGGGCACATCCATCAATGTCGGTCTGGCCCACGGCACCGTAGAAGGCATTCAACAAGACGAGCTCGACTACCCCATCCCCCGTGATGCTGCAGAGAGAGCCGGCCTTGACTATCTTGCGCTGGGTCATTGGCACTCCACAGCGACCTACCCATCGACCGATGGCGCCACGAGGATGGCCTATTCGGGTACGCACGAGACGTCCAAGTTTGGAGAACGCGATAGCGGCAATGTGCTGATTGTCGAAATCGAGGGCCCCGGCGCTAAGCCGAAGGTAACACCTGTACGTACCGGCGGGCTTGCCTGGCAATCCTTATGCCCGGAGGTGCACGAGATGGGCGATCTGGCCCGGATACGCCAACAGATTGATAAGATGGATTCTCCCGAAAACACGCTCATACACCTGACACTGACTGGGCTGCTGCATGCCGAAGAACAGGCTGAATTGTCGCACATCCAAGATATTCTTGACTCCCGGTTTCTTCACGGGCACATCGATACATCCGAGCTCTTGCCATCTCCTGACGACGACAGCTGGGTGTCGGCCCTTCCCCCTGGAATCGTGCGGGAAGCTGCGACGCGGCTGCAGGACATGGCATCGATTGAGAATGCTGGTGAAGAATCCCCGCAAACCGCTGCTCGGGCTCTTATGGAGCTCTACGCCATCGCAGGGGAGTTGACCCGATGATTCTCCACTCGCTCACACTATCCGGCTGGCGCAGCTTTCTTGAGGAAGTTACCGTTGGACCACTTTCCGATGGTCTCAACGTTATCCACGCACCAAACGGCACAGGCAAATCAACTCTGTTTGAGGCGCTCTGTCGTGGTCTTCTCGATGGACACAGCGTTGGCGGCCAGGACATCAAAGCCATCCAGCCATGGGGGCGCGATCTGTCCCCTGCAGTCGCGGTGGCGTTCTCCCATAGCGGCACCGAGTATCGGATCACCAAGCAGTTCCTGGATGGTGCGCATTCCGAACTCGAGCGAAAGGAGAACGGCAAGTACCGGCCTCTGGCAACCGGGAGAGCTGCAGACGACCAGGTTCGCGAATTGCTGACGAAGAACCCTCCCGGCCGCGGCTTGTCTCAACCCAAGAACTGGGGATTGGCCCAGGCCCTCTGGGCTCCTCAAGGGAATCTCGTGCTGAGTGACCTGTCGGGAGACTTGATCTCTGATATCCGGGATGCTCTTGGAGTCCAGTTGTCCGACACATCGGCAGGGCCGATCGAAAGACGAATCGAGGAGGTCTATCTCCAATTCTTCACTCCAACAGGAAGAATAAAGACCGGCTCCTCGGCACCCGAACTGCTTCACTTACAAGAACGTCTGGAGGAAGCCCGAGAGGAGCGACAGGAAGCCTCCGAGCGCCTTCTCGAGTACGAAGAGACATCCCGCAAGGTCGAAGACCTACGAGCTCGCCGGGCCCAGGCGCGATTGGACGCGGAGGAGTTGACCAAAACCATCAAGCAATCACGTGGCGCGGCGGAAACGTACCGCGCGTTGACAAGCGACGCCGAGAAGAAAAGGGATGCCGCGTCCATTGCGGAAGCTCAATATGGGCGGCTGAAGCAGCACATCGACACGATCCAAGGCGCGCAGAAGGAGCTTTCCGACGCCCAAAGCGAACAGAAGACACTGTCCGAGGATACCCCAGCAAGACGCCGTGAAGTGGAATCTCGGGAGAAGGAACTCTCCGAGGCGAAGGCGGCCCTTGAGAATGCGCAAAAGGGACGGGATGAGGTTGACAAGGCGGAACAACAGGCCCGTGATGCCGGCCGATACGTGTCGTCATTGGGTGACAAGGAAGAACTGGACAAGAGAATAGCCAGGGTCGAAACGGCTGAAGAACAACTCAAACAGGCCAAAGCAGCTCGGACGGCACTCGTAGCCCCCGATAAGAAAACCATCACCGCTATTCGGAAAGCAGTCAAGCAACGCGATGACGCGCAAGTCCTCATCGACGCATCTTTGATCTCGCTGGAGGTCGTGCCACAGAAGGCAGGGAGCCTCGAGGTAGTCGCTGGCGAAGCTATAGGTACGAAAAAGCTGTCGAAGGGCAAGCCGATTCTGGTCAAGGGCTCCCCTGAGGTGGTTGCTGAACTGAAAGGCGTTGCCCGGTTCCGGGCATCAGGCCCGACAGGTGACATCGACGAACACCGTGAGCAACTCCGGCGCGCACAGGAACGTATCAGCGAACTTTCCAAGCCTTACGGCACGAATGACATCGACAAACTCGAAGCCCTTCTCGAAAAAGCCGAGGACTTGGATTCTGCTGTGAACCAGGCGGAGACGGAACTTGAGACAATACTCGATGACGACACACTCGATGAATTGAGGCAGGAACGTGCCATAGTGGATGCGACCCTTGCCGAACTACGTAAGGACTACCCGGACTGGGAGAAGGACTCTCCTCAGCCAGAGGCCTTGGAAGGCCAGGCTACGGATCTGCGGCGTGAGCTTGACGAGAGGGTAGCCGCGGCCGACGCGGAGAGAGAAAAAGCCCAAACTGCGCTTTCGGAGGCAAATCAACAGGAGAAGGTCCTGTTGGCACGCTTGTCCGGTGTCGAGAAACAGGTTGGCCGTCTGCAGGGGCGACTTGCCGAGCTGACCAAGGATGGGAAGACGACGGAAGAACGCGACAAGGACCTCAAGAAGCTCCTCATGGCTTGGGATGCTGCGAAGACAAGTCAGGAAGAGCTCGAAGCCAAGTTGGCGGCCTATGAAGATGACCCTTCAGCCGCCCTTGAGAAGCTCGAAAGCCAACTGGCCGCGGCGGAGGAAGCAGCCGCCGAAGCACGAGATGAGGAGATGTCGGCGGAAGGCCGGCTGGAGTCTTTGGCAGCACGAGGGCCCTACTCAGCCTTCGTGGCCGCTGAGGAAGAGGTCGCACAGCTTGAAGACGCCGTCAGCCGAGAACAACTTCGGGTTGATGCGCTCAAACTCCTCTACGACACTGTTCAGGAATGC
>CAZBQH010000290.1:0-14369 GCA_964493915.1 uncultured Nitrospiraceae bacterium | reverse complement strand
CCCGAGACGGCTCTCATCATGGCTCTAGGCACCGGGCTGTATTTTCTGCTCCGGTTAGCGCTGGACCGCAGAACGGGGCGCGCCCTGCTGGCGCCGCTTGTTGTAGCGGGCGGGGCCTGGGTGCTGGCCTTGCTGGTGTGCAGCGTTCAGATCATGCCCTTCTTCGAGTATCTTCTAAACAGCTACAGCATTGTTGACAGACCGGTTCGCATGATGGAGGAACCGGCTTGGATGCCCGCTACGGGAGTGGCGTCGTTCTTCGTGCCCCGCTTTTTCGGCACGAAAATGGAGCAGAACTTCTGGGGCAAGTGGAACTCGAACTTCACGGGCATGCTCTACATGGGCATCGCTGTCTGGGCAGCCGTGGCCTTGCTTTCTGTTGGAAAGGGTCGATCGCGCGCCGAGCGCCATCGTGTGCTGAGCCTGAGTCTTGTAACTGGCTTTTTCATCTTGGCGACCTTCAATTTTCCGGTGATTCGTTGGATCCATCGGCTGCCCCTTTTCAATACGATATACCAGTGCTATCACATCGCCTTTCCCGTGTTTGCTATTCCCATGCTTGGGGCCATCGGGCTCGATCGGTGGTTCGAGGGACGTCGCAACCTCCGCGACCTTGCACGGCCGGCTTTGTGGATACTTTGCGCTGGGACGCTGGTGGTGTTCATCTACTGGTTTAATTCCGGTCTGATTCGGGCAATGGGGATGCGCTCGTATATTCTCGGCTATATGGCTGCGGCCGGCAGCGCCGCTTTCCTTTGCCTGGCCATTCTTTCAGCCTACGTTGTGCTGCCAAAGCCCCGCATCGCAGCCGGGCTGTTCACGCTTTTGCTCGCCGCGGACCTCCTGTCCGCAGTGCATGGCATCTTGACAACCTGTCCCCGAGACGAGCTGTTTTTCGACACCAAGCTCACCCGTTTCCTCCAGCAATTGCCCCAGCCTTGCCGTGTAGGCGTTGCCATGTCAGCGATCCCTGCCGGCATTATGCCGCACTACGGCATCGAGCAATGGACTGGCTACGACGGCATCTACCCGGCCCGCATGCTCCATTTCCAGAGGGAACTCGGTCCGGACATCTGGAACGCTATGGAGCCGGCGTGTTCGATCGCATACTATCTCCATGACCTGCGCACCGACCCTATGTTTCCGGCTGACAGGCCGGGATATTTCGAGGCGGTAGGCGAATTTGAAGGCATCGAGGTTTACAAGAATCTGAAAGCCTTTCCCCGCGCCTACCTTGTCGGGAAGGCGCGGGTCGTCGAGGAAACGCCCGTCCTGTTCGACCTCATGCGGTCTGCTTCGTTTGATCCGGCAACGGAGGCGCTCATCGAAAAACCACTCCCGGCGCCCCTGCCGGATGATGCGTCTCGGGACTTAGGGAAAGCGGTAGTGACGAAGCGCGATGCGACCTATGTCGCCGTTGAGGCGGAAGCATTGCAGACGGCAATACTCGTCCTTGCGGATGCGTATTTCCCCGGATGGACTGCCTCCGTGGACGGCGACGAGGTCCCGATTTTCCCCGTCAATTACGCTTTCCGGGGTCTTATCCTGCCCAAAGGCAAGCACATTATTGAATACCGATACGATCCCTTGAGCGTCCGGGTAGGGCTCGTCCTTTCTACCTTGTCGCTGTTTGCAGGGGCTGTTCTGGCCGTTGCGGCCTGGATATGGCGAAGGTGAGGCAACGAAGTGCCGCCAAGGTGTCCTCAGCCCTGTAAGGCGGCTGCCGCTTCTTCGAGAAGCTGCGGATGGACAAGGCGGTTGCTGCAAACGACGGCTTCGGGCGTTGTGCGTTCCGGCTTGTTGAATTCCAGCGTTTGCCCTGCCTCGTCCGTGATGACGCCGCCGGCCTCCTCTATAGCCAAACTGGCTGCTGCGAGGTCGTGTTCGCCCCAGCGGCGGCCAATGTAGATGGCGCAGCCGTCAAGGTCGCCACACGCGACATGGAGCATCCCAAGGTTTGGTTGGCGCAGGTTCCCCTCGATTGTGCTGAGCCGGCGGAACGGACGGCCCCAACACAAGACGCGGGCGCGGCTCATATCGCGTTGGGTGACGGAGACGCGGTTTCCATTGAGAAAACAGCCCCCGCCACGTTTTGCGTAGGCCATGAGCTGCAGAGCAGGGAAATTCACCACGCTTTCAACGATGCGGCCCTCTTCCCAAAGGGCAACCAAAGTGGCGAATTCACGTTGACCCGTCATGAACCACGACGTGCCGTCAATGGGGTCAATCAACCATGCACGTTGCGCTGAAAGCCTGTTGGCGTCGTCTTCCTCTTCCTCCGACAGAATGCAGTCGTCCGGGTAGATCGAACGAATGCGATCGGCAAGCAACTGATGAACTGCATGATCCGCCGTGGTGACAGGCGACCCGTCGCTCTTGTAGTCGACGGTAAAAGAGCCTTCATGGTGAAAATAAAAAAGAGCGGTCTTCCCGGCCTCCTCCGCGAGATCCTCAAGCCATGAAGTCATCGTTCCGCTCCCTGCATCATGAGAGACTGAACCTGCATCGTGTCTGGATATCGTGGAAATAATAACGGGCATGTGTTAGAATGCGCAATGTCATTTGCGTTTCTGTTTTGCGCGCTCGTAGCTCAGTGGATAGAGCACTAGCCTCCGGAGCTAGGTGTCGCAGGTTCGAATCCTGTCGGGCGCGCCATTTCTTGCCTCATCAGTGCCTATTTCACCGTTCACTTCTTTGACAGGGGCCGGTCTCCGCTTCTTGACCCGCGCCAGGATTGGTGCTAGGTTCAGCGCCAGTTTTATTTAGAGGGTCGATGAAGTTCTATCGGGTTTCTATTCGGCAACGCTCATGGTTCAGCCGTCAATGGGCGGACAACCGGTCCAGACTTCTGCTGTTCGCAATCATTGCGGCGGCCTTTGCATTAAGGTATAGCCTGGCAGGCGTCCTTCCCTATGGGTCCGGCGAAGCCGAAGGACTGCTGTCGGCAGGCGAAGGGACTTGGCTGCCTCACCGCCATCCATTGTTCATGGTGGCGGTCCGGCTGTGGCTCCTGATCGGCATGGGGGAAAACGCATGGTCCATGCGGCTTCTGCCTGTCTTGCTTGGCACGGCGCTGGTTTACGCAGTTTACTGGCTCACAGGGCGTTTGTTCGGGCGTCGCTATGCGCTTGTTGCGGCCCTGTTCGCTGCGGTCTCGCCCGTATTGACCGCCTGCGCTGTCGAGGTGTTGCCCGGAGCGCTTTCGTTGTGCGCCGTTGTGCTTATGACGGGCGTTCTGCTCGAGGTGCGGAGCCATGGGGGGTGGGACGGCTGGGCGCTATACAGTCTGAGCGTCGGCCTTGCGTTGTACACAAGCCCGGAAACCATCTACATGGCTTGTATCTTGCTGCTGTGGATGGTTGCGCTTCGGCCCGGCATTAGACCCGTGGCCTATTGCCTTGCCGCAACAATAGGCGGTTTTGTGTTGTACGCCCCCTATGCGTGGCGGTTGGGGCAAGCGGGCATGTTAGTCGCGGCGGCGTCTGGTTATGCAAGGGCCTATGCGACTTCATGGGGCCGTCTGGCGGCGCTGCCTGACTACATGACAAGCAGGCCGGCATGGTCCTTGGTGCATGTTTTGTTGTTGGTTGCATCCGGGTCTGGTCTGTGGATCGCGTTCAAATCCGCCCCCAAGAAAGCCCTCCTCTTGACTCTGCTTCTTATAGGGCCGGTTCTGGGCGGGCTTGCATGGGCCTATACAGGACATCCGTCTGATCCGTGGCTCCTTGCGTGGTTAGTCGTCTCGGCGACCGTTTTGACTGCGCTGGCCGTGAACACGATCTCGAAACGATGGGTCCGGGAACTCGCCCTTTGGGCCGTGGCGGCGCTGCTCTTTTTGCTGCATGGGGCCGACATCAGCAAGGTCCTGTCAGGAACGGATCGAGACCTGCAGGAATCTCATCAACCGTATGACAAGGTGGCGCGGTTTCTTTCGGAGCGCTGCGGGGCCGGCGATGCGGTTGTCTGTGATAAGCGCAGCGCTGTTGGTCCCTTGGCCTACTACGCAAAGGGATGTAGGGCGGTCCAACTCGCGGCGTATGGAACGAGCCCGAAGCAGGGCGCGGGATCGCTGGGACTGCACGGAAAGAACCGCCCACCATGGGAACCGGTTGAGGTCGAAGTCTTCACACGGGATGCCTCGCGGGTCTGGTTGGTGCGCCCGCGCGAAGCCGCGGGGACGAGCCTTTGCGCAACAACCAAGGCTTGGCTGGACGACCATCTTTTCGAAACGGCGATGTACCACCTCGACGGGATCGAAGTGTTTCTCTTCGAGCGGAAAGTGGGGGGCAAGTGGACTTCCCTGAAGGTTCAGGATAAAACGGACGGCGGATCGGCGGACTTGGTTTATGATGCCGGCACTGACCGGACGTATCACAAGACATGGGGACCGCCCGGCGATGTCTTTTTGCGCTTTGAAGCGCCCCTGGACGGCGCCAAGACCATCAAGCTGGCGTCAGGCGCGCTGACCAAACGCCAAGGCTTTTCCATCGAGAACAGGGGCAGGACCCCTGTAACCGGTACGCTTCGTGTGGCCGCAACCAATAATCTGCTGGAACTGACGCGTCTTGTCGAACGGTGGCCGCACTCGTCTGTCTGGACCTTTGGCCACGGTGATTGTTCTGGAAGCGGCAGTGTCTGGCCTTCCGATTGGGTGCGGGCGGAACTGTCATCCGCGCCCTGCAACGAAGCGGATCTTATTGGAGGAATAGCCCTACAGGCCGGCTCCTATTACGTATATATATATGATCATCACGGACGCAGCAAGGCAGGGTCGCCTATCGTATCGCTTAAGCTAGGGAGCGCCATTGTGTCTCAGGATGCCGTCGAGCAAGGCGATGGTTCAGGGCCGTGGCGCTGGCGGCGGGCGGGGGAAAAGAGCATGCCCCGGTTCGACGGCTGGGTTCCAGTAACGCTTTCAGCTAATCTCCCCGCAGGAGCGGAACGAGGGGAGTATCGCGCCGCCTATCTTGCCTTGGTGCGGCGCCAGAGAGACGTGTCTGCCGCGGACTCGATGAAACACAGCTTCTTTGAAAAGCGGTTCAGCCTGGAACGCGGGAAATGCAACCGTTATACGTGCATCTGCGATGCGACAAAGGAAAGAATCGACGTGTGGTTTGAGGCCGATGACTCCGCGCAAGGGACCTGTCGGATTTTCACGCCCCTGCCGCAAGAATTCAACAGGACGCCTGAGCGGCCGGCGTATTAGGAGCTTTTATCAGCGGTTTCCTTCGCCTTGTGCAGTTGACGGAGAACGAGAGGCGGGCAGCCGTCGAATCCGCGATTGGTCCTGATTGAGCCCTCGGGGATTACGTGCGGAAGCGACTCATCGCTCATTACATGATCGAGGCGATCCTTCCCAGCATGCCCTAAGCGGTACTTCTCATTGCCGACCACGAGACCGCACGTATACAAGCTGCCCGTGGCGCCGACACAAGTCATCACTTTGGGCAAAGTGCAAGGAGGATGCAAAGCGGGTTTTTCCTGCCGGCGGATAGGATGGAAGGCGACGCCTGAAGCTCTGAGAAGCATCGTCTGGTCTGAAAGAGCTGGACCAATAAGCAGATGCGTTCTTTGCTGATCGAGCTCCCGGGTCGCGCGTATCTCAGAGTCGGCAAGGAGATGGCGATAGATGTGAATGGCAACGTTCATGCCGTAAACATCCTGCGCCCAGCGACAAATATCCCAAAGCTGAGCCCGTTTCTCACGAGAAGTCCCCGCGCTTATCACGAGCGTGTCTGCACCCAAGGCAGCCGATTCGTCAACTACATTGAGCCATTCCTCGAGGCCCAGCATTCTGTTGCCGCGGGCGCCGCCTCTGTTCGGGAACAGGTCCTCCTCATGCATATAGAGCCACACGTATTTGAGGGACGCAGGACGGGCAATCACGTGCTTTCCCACGCAGTCTTTCAACCTCGATGAAACGGCTTGGGGAAGCTCAAAAGGGTTGCTCTCAGCGTACAAGTCTTGCCACCGTTTTTTAGACGACACTGTCATTTGCCTCGCGTATCCTCGCTGGGGGTAAGCTGCATTCTCTTGCTCTTGTCTTTACGGGTATTCTATGTGTTCACCATTTAGACACATCTACAAACAAAATCCCGAGCGCTTTCATTTCGCAGAACAAGGGGATTTGTGCACTTTTCTGTACCGTCTTTACCGGTTTGCCGGCAAGACCCTTAGCTAAAGGGAAATAGAAACCTTTCCGCAACGGCTTTTTGGGGCTCTTCTCGTTGAGTCGTCAGCCTGACAATAAACAAAGGGATTCTGCCGCAAAGGCCGAAAGAAAGTCAATCGACCCGGCCTTTTGCCGCGTTGTTCAGGGTCGACAGGTGTTGTCCCCATCCTTCTGTCCCGATCCTTGATATAAAGATGGGGTAGCTTTTGCATGACGCAAGGGAAGGCATTATCCTAACGGGTAGTCTCAGATCGCGTCTGGAGAAGCACAATGCAGCAGGAAGATAGAGTCATTCATCTGTCGACGGAACTGGTTCACCGCCCGGGCCGTCATGACACGCATGTGCTGCAACGTCTCTATTTTGACCTTTCCCAGATGCGACATGCAGCCTATGACAGCAGCGATTTCAGCGTTCCCGGTCAACCCCGCTTTTACTCGCGGCGTGGTACGGAAACCCAATCCATCGCTGTGTTTTTGCCCGACAGGGTGCTGCTCGTTGAAGAATGGGCGGACATATCGCTGACTGATTTTCATGCGAAGGTGACTGAGGTGGCGAGCCGGGCCCTTGGTACCCTGGGCATACCGGCATTTGTCGCACAGACTGCAACAATCCGTTCGACCTTCGCATTGACGCACTTCATGGACGCACGGGTATTTCTGCTGGATCATGTTTGCCAGCAGGCAGGGCAGATTCTGCCTTATTTCGGCCGGCCTATCGCGGTCGGCGGTCTGCGGTTCTTTTTGCCTGCGACACCGGATTCGCCAGTCGCCTTGCACGTCAAAGTCGAGTCCTTTCACCGAAGCCCGAAAGAGGTCTTCGTCGAGGTGAAGGGCGTCTTTGGACAGGAGCAGATCACGAAGGACGATCTGAGCAAAGCAACCGGGAATATCCAGCGGGTGCGCGATTTCATTACGGACAACGTGTTTCCGTATGTAAACCAGTACGACGTCGTCGAGAAGGACAAGGCATGAGCGAGGGGCGCCTTAAGATATGGACGGATCGGCCTCAGGCCACTATCAGTCCGAATCTCTATGGCCATTTCGCCGAGCATCTTGGCCGGTGCATTTACGAAGGCGTCTGGGTAGGAGCGGACTCATCGATCCCGAACGAGAAAGGTCTGCGGCTTGACGTTCTAGCGGCTCTCAAACAGCTCCGGGCCCCCGTTGTACGATGGCCTGGCGGATGCTTTGCCGACGATTATCATTGGCGCAATGGCATCGGTCCCGTGGCGGAACGCCCCTTGTCGGTCAATATTTGGTGGCAACAGGCGGAGCCCAATACCTTCGGTACAGACGAGTTCATGCGTTTCTGCCGGGCCGTGGGCGCCGAACCGTATCTCAGCGTCAATGTCGGATCAGGGGCTCCGGCTGAGGCCCGAGACTGGCTCGAGTACTGCAACTACGGCGGCGACTCGACCTTGAGCCAGATGCGGGCCGCCAACGGCAGGGGCGCGCCATATGGCGTGAAGTTCTGGGGCGTGGGCAACGAGAACTGGGGATGCGGAGGGCGGTTTACTGCCCGGGACTATGCGCTGGAATATGTCCGCTTTGCGAGTTACATGCGGGCTTTCGACCGATCGATTAAGCTCGTTGCCTGCGGATTCGGAAGCTGCACGCCCCACGAGACTTTGCAGCATTGGAATCGCGACTTTTGTGATGCGATGTCGCACGCGGACTTGATCGACCATCTCTCGATCCACCGCTACTTCAAACGGGGTGCAGGTACAGGATTTTCCGATTCGGAATACCTGGCTCTGTTTGGCGACCTCCATGCTATGGAACGCGACATCCAGGCAGCGGATCAGGTCTTAAGCTACTACTACCCCGACAAGTTTGTGGGTCTGGTTGTGGACGAGTGGGGCGTCTGGCATCCCGAGGCCGTGACGGAGAACGGGCTCGAGCAAGGACACACCCTGCGCGACGCCGTCTTCGCCGGGGCGTGTTTGAATCTTTTCAACCGTTACGCCCGCCGCATCACAATGGCCAACATCGCCCAGACCATCAACGTTCTTCAGTGTATGGCAATGACCCGCGGGGACAAAATGTACTTGACGCCCACCTATCACGTCTTCGACATGATGCGCCCTCATATGGGGGCTACGCTGGTGTCCCATGAACTTGAGGCGCCAGAGTTTGAGACGCACCCTGCGGGCATGCATAGCAAAATGTTAACGGCGGCCCTCGATGTCAGCGCCTCGACCAACAGCGGCAAGGTTTTCGTAACCGTGGCCAACCAAACGGTGAATCAGGACGTGGAAACACGCATCGATGTCCGCGACGCGACAGTACATGCAGTCACAGGGAGGATTCTGAATTCCACAAATCCGCGGGATGTAAATGATTTCGAACATCCGAAAACGGTTGTCCCGAAGCGGCTGAAAACCGAGCTGGTGAACAATGAGCTGACCGTGGCGTTTCCTGCCCATTCTTTTGCCGCGTTGAGTTTGTCGCTGGGCTAAACCGTGGGCAGGCGTCCTTGCGTGTCGGTCGTGCTGCCGTTCTACAACGCGGCGTCGACGCTCGATGAGGCGGTTCGATCCATCCGCAGTCAGACCCTGAGCGAGTGGGAGTTGCTCCTCTTCGACGATGGGTCTTTGGACGAGTCGAGGGAGATCGCAAACCGCTTAGCCCAAGAGGATGCCCGAATCCGCGTGATGAGTTCGCACCATGTAGGATTTGTCGAGGCTCTTCGTTCTTGCTGCCAGGAGGCCCAAGGCGAGTTGATCGCACGCATGGATGCTGACGACGTGAGCTGCCCGGAACGCTTGGCGAGACAAGTGCTGTTAGTGCGCGACCGCCCAGACGTCGCATTGTGCGGAACGAGCATTTTCCCGTTGGGCAAGCGTCTGGGTCCAGGCAGGGTGCGATATGAACGGTGGCTCAACGCCCTGACAACACAGGAAGACATTGTCCGGGACCTTTTTGTGGAGTGTCCTCTGGCCCACCCTACTTTTCTTATGAGACGGGCCCATTTTTCCGCAGTGGGAGGGTACGTGGACCGGGGATGGGCGGAAGACTACGATCTTGTCATGAGGCTTTGGCAAGCAGGTAAGGGCCTCGCGAAGGTACCCGAACCTCTGGTTGGCTGGCGAGACACGCCTTCGAGACTATCGCGCCGTGATCCACGTTACAGTCCGCGGTCTTTTCGAGATCTCAAACGCCATTATCTGTTCTCGACCTATCTGGCCGATCGCACGGAGTTCCACCAGTGGGGGGCAGGCGAGGTGGGCAAGCAGTGGCTCAGGGAATGGGGCCCTCGAGCGCCCTGCGGCGTTGTCGACATCAATCCCCGGAAGATAGGCCGCGTGATTCACGAAACGCCAGTAATCGCCCCGGAGGAACTCCCCAGTCCAGGCGCTACATTCATCATTGTGGCGGTAGGAGCGCTGAACGCACGGACGGAAATCCGGGAATGGTTCGAGCGCCGTGGCTACAAAGAGTTAGAGGACTACCTTTTTGTGGCGTAGACGGCCGCGCTTTCGGGCTGCCCTGTAATCTGACGGAACCGTAAACCTTTCGTTAGCGGGGTGCGTTTTACAAGTGACTGCTGGACAAAGGAAATCAAGAGAGGAGCCAACTGACGAGGAGCTCGCCCTCGCGTTTCAGAAGGGCGACGAAATCGCGTTCGACATGCTGGTGCGGCGTCACCAGGGCCGTGTTTACGCCGTTGCGTTCCGTGTAACGAACAACCGGGAAGATGCGCGGGATGTGGCGCAGGATGTGTTCGTCAAAGCTTACAGCAACCCACTCAAGTGGAAGCCGACAGGCAAGTTTCTGCCGTGGTTGTTGCGGTTAACCTTAAACCAGGCGATCGATTTGCTCCGTCGCAAGAAACGGCATAGAGAAGAGACTCTCGATGCATCTGGAAGCGAACGCATGATACAGGCTCCTGCAGCAGAAACGGATAGGAGAGCTCAAGCCGACGAAATCAACCTGCGCATTCAGAAAGCACTCGAATCGCTGTCCCCGGCTCAACGCGCCGTCTTCATTCTGCGTCATTATGAAGGACTGCCTCTTGCGGACATTGCGAAAGAGCTGGGATGTTCAGCGGGGAGCGTGAAGGTGCACCTGTTCCGGGCTCTGAAGAAGCTTCGGGCGGGTTTGAACGATTTGTATGATTCGCTATAGCCAGTTCGACAGGTTTTATAGAAAAAAATGAGGGAGAAACGGCTGCATGGGTAGGCGTCGGAGGCTTGAAAGCCTGATGGCGGCATCGCTCTATGACGACCTGAGCGAAGACGAACAGCGTATTCTGGATGCGTCTCTTGAAAGGCAACCCAAGTTGCGTGCACAGCGAGAAGACCTGGCGCGCTTTGTTGAAGCCATTCAGGAGATCTCGCCGCCGCAGCTTGACATGGACCTGCTAAGCGGGGTCCGGGCGAGACTCACGGCGCAGGCGCCTGAGCAGCGCCGTGTTCGCTGGCGCTGGGGTCTCAGTGCGGCAGCGGGCGTTGCTCTGGTAGTTTTGCTGGCCGGCGCCTTCAGCGCAATTATTCCCAACGTGAACCAATCCAAAGTCCGGCCTTTTGTGGCGGACAGCGGGGACGGCAACTCGCCCGTGCGGAGTTTGCTTGTTCAGGCAACTGCCATGACGGCCGACCACAACTACACCGGCGCTTATCGTTGTCTTAAAGAGGCGGTCACGCATTCGCCGAAGGGTAAATGGACGGCCGAAGCCCAGTTGCGGCTCGCGCGTCTTGTCTTCGAGGACCTGCACTGGTATGGGGAAGCCGATGCCTGCTACGAAACGCTGCTACGAGAGTACGGCGATCGCCTCAAGGATCTTGCGGAAGTCGTCGAACGGCGCGATTTGCTGGCCGAAGCGAGGGAAGACGGCTATGCGTCTCTGAATGCCCTGGACGCAGCGCGGCAGCGGTCTCGAGATCCGTTGGCAAAGCTTGAAAAGGTGATTGCCGCCTATCCCGGTAAGATGGTGGCGTCTTTGGCTGCGGAGGAAATGGCCCGGGTGGTACTGCAGCAGTCCGGGGAAAACAGCCGCAGCCTGCTATGGGCCATGGAACAAGCCCGCGACCGGTGCGAAGACCCAGTCGCGGTTGCAGAGCTGAATTACGAACTTGCCCGGCGTTACTGGCAAGAGGACTGGGAAAAGGCGCGCAGCCTGTTTCGCGAGGTGGAATCAAATACGAATGCTGTTCTTGCCCAAAGAGAACGTGCAAGAGACGCCCTGTACCAGTTGGAGAGTGCGTTGCGCGAGGGAGCGTCCGAGTCCGATTGACGGATTAAGGGTAAGGATTAGAGGTAAGGAGTGTTGTTTTACAGGTCTGGCTGCAGTAGGACGTCGTGTTGTTTGGTGGCAAGCCATATGGTAACATTTTGATACACAATGGTTTTCGACGTTTTTGGGAGCAAACTGAGTGCCTGGCGAGAGAGCCTTCGAGAAGTTTCTGACCCGTGAGCAGATAGTCGACGACGCGCGCCTGACGGAAGCCCGCGAGGAAGCCGAACGGACGGGCGTGGGGCTTGTAGACGTCCTTCTGCAGAAGGGCTATGCCTCCCAAGAGGAGATCTATCGCGCCCTGGCCCGGTTTTGTGAGATGCGCTTCGTCGTTCCGTCGAAACTCGACATCCAACAAGAAGTGGTCGAAAAAGTACCTGCGCGCTATGCCACGCACTACAATTTCGTGCCTGTTCAGGAACGCAATGGCACGTTGGTGGTGGCGATTAGCGATCCCCTGAACGGGCAGTTGATCGATGATATCCGTTTGGTCATGAAGCAGCGGGTCGAGCCGGTAGTGGCGACGCCCGACGAGATCGGTGAGACGATGAAAACGCTCTACGGGGTAGGTGCCGGCACGGTCGAGCGGATACTCAGCGACGCGGCTGGGGCGGGCGCCGTTGTGAGCCTGGATACGAGCAGTGCAGGCGCCGACTTGGGCGATGAGAACATTGACGCATCGATCATCAAATTCGTGAATGAGCTGATAGCGGAGGCGATCCGGACCAGCGCAACGGACATTCACATCGAACCCTTCGAAAACCAGCTTCGCGTCCGCTATCGCATTGACGGCGTGCTCCACGGCGTCCCAACACCACCTTCGATTCGCGGATTCCAGTCGGCCATTGTTTCGCGTATCAAGATTATGGCCAACCTGAACATCGCAGAAAAGCGTCTGCCACAGGACGGCAAGTTTATGGCTTCGATGGGCGACGAGCAGTATGACCTGCGGGTGTCGATTCTGCCAACGCCTCACGGCGAAACGGTCAACATGCGCATATTGACGCGATCGTCGATGTTCCTGACGCTCGAGCAACTCGGTTTTCTGCCCGAGGATCTCAAGCTGTTTAACAGTTTTCTGCGCAAACCGCACGGGATGATTTTGGTGACGGGTCCGACAGGGAGCGGCAAGACAACGACGCTCTATGCGGCATTGGCGAAACTTAACAGCCTCGAATCCAAGATTATTACGATTGAAGAGCCCATCGAGTATCAGTTGAGGGGCATTACGCAGGTCCAGACGGTTCCACAAATCGGCTTTGATTTTGCGTCAGCTTTGAGGCATTTCCTGCGCCATGACCCGGATATCATGATGGTTGGCGAGATCCGCGATTTCGAGACAGCCGAGATGGCGATCCGATCGAGTCTGACGGGACATCTGGTCTTTAGCACGCTGCATACAAACGATGCACCGGGCGCCGTAACGCGCCTCATTGACATGGGTGTTGAGCCGTTCCTCATATCGAGCACTATGATAGCAAGTGTTGCGCAGCGTTTGGTGAGAAGAATCTGCCCGAACTGCGCAGAGCCTTACGAACCGGATCAGGAGATGATCGAGGAGTTCCGAGTCACGCCGGAAATGCTCGAGTCGGCGAATTTCAAGCGCGGCGCCGGCTGTGAGATGTGCCGGTATACGGGGTACAAAGGCCGGATCGCAATCTACGAGATTCTACCTTTCTGGGACGTCATAAAGCAGATGACTGTTCAGCGGGCGCCTTCAACAGAGATCAAGCGGAAAGCTTGTGAGATGGGGATGAGGACCTTGCGTGAGTCGGGGTGGCTGCGTGTGAAGCAAGGTCTCAGTACATTTGAGGAAGTGCTGCGCGTAACCGCGGACACCGAGGTCGGCTTCGAGGCCGAGAGAAAAGCGCGTAGCGGCGAACCCGCAGGCGAGAGCCAGGATGCCCCAGTTCCGGTATGAGGTAAAACGGGGACCGGGTGAAGTGTCAACCGGTCTCCTTGAAGCGGAAAGTCAACGCGCGGCCGTGGCGCGCTTGCGCGACATGGGCTTTTTCCCCATCTCCGTGGAGGAAGACACCGGCACAGATGACGAAAAGGTCGCGCGGCGCGGGAGGGGCCGCATCAAGCTCAAAGAACGGAACATCTTTTTTCGGCAACTGGCAAACCTCAGCGAAGCGGGCATGCCCATCACGCGGGCACTAAACACGCTCATACAGCAGACTGCCAATCCGAGGATGAAAGACGTCATATCGGAATTGCGGGATGACGTCCAGAAAGGCACAACCTTTGCGGAGGCCCTCGAACACCACCCCAAAGTGTTCTCGCCCGTGCAGGTAAGCCTCGTTAGTGCCGGTGAGACAGGCGGGATGCTCGAGGATGTGCTATGGCGTTTGGTGAGCTTTGGCGAACAAGAAGAGGAACTGCGCGGCAAGGCAGTCTCAGCGATGGTCTACCCGGTTTTCCTTCTCGTGATGGGTACGCTGGCGATTTTCATCCTTATGTCCTTTGTATTCCCGAAGTTTCTTGTCATCTTTGAAGACTTCGACGTGACCCTTCCGCTGCCGACGCGCATTGTGATGGCCATTTGCTCATTCATGAGCAGTTACTGGTGGGCGGTCCTCCTGGCTCTCGGGTTTGGTATCGCTGGGCTTGTCTCGTTTTGGCGCAGCGAATCAGGCCGCAAGCAAATCGACCAGTCTGTTCTGAGGATCCCTGTGCTGGGCAACGTAATCCAGAAGTTTGAGATGGCGAAGTTCTCGCGGACCCTCGGCACGCTCGTAGACAACGGCGTGCCGATTCTGAAGGCACTGCGCATAACGGGAGAAACCTTGGGCAACAAGACCATCGGTAACGAGGTCGTGGGCATTCACGACCGCGTTGCGGAGGGCGACAGCATAAGCGACAGTTTGAGCCGCACCCGGCATTTTCCTCCGCTGGTTGTAAGCATGTTTGCCATCGGCGAGGAGAGCGGGCGGCTCGGATCGGTAGCTAAGCGGGTTT
>CAZBQH010000289.1:0-3231 GCA_964493915.1 uncultured Nitrospiraceae bacterium | reverse complement strand
AGAGTGATTCCATATGTACGATACCGGCATGCCAGGAAGAGACTACGGAATAGGCGTACCGTGTCGGCAGGTTTTTATAGAGCAAGGGAATAATCGGTGTTCCCGTGTGGGCTTTTCGTGACTTTGGCGTCGGCGCAATAGGCGCCAAGAAGAGGTAGGCTGATGAGTCAAGGGCCGGTAAAACACGTAACTCTATCTGCCGACGGATCAGAGGGAGATGTGCGGGATCCTGTCTGCGGAATGACGGTGGACCTCTCGAAAGGAAAGCCTTCGCTCGACTACCAGGGAACGACGTATCATTTCTGTTGTGAGGGATGTCTCGACCAATTCAAAAAGAATCCGGAAAGCTATCTAGGAACGCGGGCGACAGCGCCCGAAAAGCCCGCAACGGACGGCAAAAGGGGCAAAAAGCCTGGCGGCCTTTACACGTGCCCAATGCACCCGGAAGTGGAGGCCGAAGGACCCGGCTCGTGTCCGAAGTGCGGCATGGATCTGGAACCAAGGGTAGTCAAGCTTGAGGAAGAGGACGGCGACCTACGGGCGATGAGCCGCCGATTCTGGGTGTCGTTGCTTTTCACCGCGCCTCTGCTGGTACTGGCCATGGGGCACATGCTTTTTGGGATGGACTCTGCTTTGCGGGTCCCGTCGCGAATCATGCCATGGATTCAGCTTGCGTTGGCGGCGCCCGTGGTGCTATGGGGCGGTTTTGTGTTTTTCAAGCGCGCCTGGAGTTCCATTGTTGCTTGGAACCTCAACATGTTCACCCTTATCGGATTGGGCACGGGTGTCGCCTTTGTCTACAGTCTGGCAGCGACGATCGCTCCAGGTATGTTCCCGCAGGCGTTCCGCGGTGAAGATGGCGCCGTCTCCGTCTATTACGACTCGGCCGCGTCGATCATCACGCTTGTCTTGTTGGGCCAGATGCTTGAACTGAAGGCCCGCCGCCGTGCGAGCAGCGCCTTGCGAAGTTTGCTTGAGCTTGCCCCTGCTCGAGCCCACCGGGTCTTGGAGGGCGGCGACGAGGAGGAAGTCTTGCTGGACGGTGTCCAAATCGGCGACAAGCTGCGCGTGCGCCCCGGTGAGAAGATCCCCGTCGACGGTTCGGTGGTTGAGGGATCGAGCTCCGTTGATGAGTCTATGATCAGCGGTGAGCCCCTGCCTGTAGAGAAGAGGCCTGGCGACTCCGTGACGGGTGGGACGCTCAACGGCAATGGCAGTCTGCTGATGGAAGCCGAGCGCGTTGGCGAGAACACGTTGCTCTCGCAGATTGTGCAAATGGTCAGCGAAGCGCAACGGACGCGCGCTCCCATCCAGCGTGTTGCGGACAAGGTGGCAGCAGTTTTCGTCCCAGGTGTTGTGGCCGTTGCCGCGATTGCTTTCGTCGTGTGGGCTCTTGTTGGGCCGTCGCCGTCGCTCGTCTATGCGTTGGTGAATGCGGTGTCCGTTCTGATCATTGCCTGCCCTTGCGCCTTGGGCCTCGCGACGCCTATGTCCATTATGGTAGGCGCTGGACGGGGCGCTCATGAAGGTGTTCTCATCCGCAATGCCGAAGCCCTCGAGACGCTCGAGAAGGTTGACGTGCTGCTGATCGACAAGACGGGCACGCTGACGCTAGGCAAGCCGCGCATCACGCGCATCGAAGCGCTGGACGAAACGAGCCAACAGGAAATCCTGCGGCTGGCGGCAAGCGTCGAGCGTTACAGCGAGCACCCCTTGGCGTCTGCGGTGGTTGCCAGGGCTGACGAGGAGGGCCTGACCCTTGCCGAAGCGCAGGGTTTTGAAGCGATTACAGGCAAGGGTGTTGCGGGCCAAGTGGAAGGCCGAAAGGTGGCTGTTGGCAACGCTCACTTGCTGGAAGCCTTGGACATCGATCCCGGCGATCTCGAGACGCGCGTTGAGGAGCACCGTAAAGAAGGGCATACCGTAATGATTGTGGCCGTGGACGGCAAGCCCGTGGGTACGCTCAGCCTGTCGGACCCGATCAAAGAGAGCACGCCGGAGGCGCTTGACAGCCTCCGCGGGGAAGGGATCGAAATCCGCATGGTTACCGGCGACAGCAGGGTCGCCGCTGAGGCCGTGGCGCGCGTGTTGAGAATCGACCGAATCGAAGCGGAGGTTTTGCCGGAGCGCAAGAACGAGGTCGTCAAACGGCTGCAGAGCGAGGGGCATATTGTGGCGATGGCGGGGGACGGCATCAACGATGCGCCCGCCTTGGCTCAAGCCCATGTCGGCATTGCCATGGGTTCGGGCACGGATGTCGCCATGGAGAGCGCAGGCATTACATTGGTGCGGGGGGATCTGCGAAGCGTCGCACGGGCGCGAAAACTGAGCCGCGCAACGATGCGCAATATCCGTCAGAATCTGTTTTTCGCGTTCATCTACAATGGCGTCGGCATTCCGATTGCCGCCGGCGCGTTGTATCCTGTCTTTGGACTTTTGCTCAGCCCTATCATTGCAGCGGCTGCCATGAGCTTCAGTTCCGTGTCGGTAGTCGGCAATGCGTTGCGGCTGCGCGTCGTTGCTATCTGAAGTCCGCTTCTTTTCTGCCACCCGACAGCGGGGCATGTGCATCTGATATCGTGATGGTGTACTCTAGGGCAACAGTGGCTGCGGGGAGGTCCCGGGTTTTTTTGCCATGCGGCACGGGTGGGCTGTGATGCGCCCCAAAAAGCCGGCAGTTCCGCAGCTCAGAAACAACTAGGAGTATCACCAAGGATGACCTTGGTTCCCCCACCGTATGCGCGTTCTTGGGAATCGGTCGTCGACGAACTCGGCGTTTCTCGTGAGAACGGCTTGTCGCAGTCCGACGCGCGGCGTCGGCTAAGGCAATATGGTCCTAACCGTCTGAAGGCCCGCAAAAAACGCAGTGCGTGGGCCATTCTGGCCAGCCAGTTCAAGAGCCTGGTCGTGCTTCTGTTGGTTGCCGCGGCTGCGCTTGCTTTCATCTTGGGCGATTTCACCGAGGGTTTTGCCGTTCTTGCGGTCATTGCCATCAACTCGGCCATCGGCTTTTTCACAGAAATCAAGGCCGTCCGCTCGATGGAAGCGCTGCACAAGATGGGCGACGTGAACACCCATGTGCTCCGCGATGGACAGCCCCAAGAGATCCCTGCGGAACAACTGACGCCGGGCGACATCGTGCTGCTCGAGGGCGGCGACGTCGTCACCGCTGACGCGCGGCTGATCGAGGCGTCGAAGCTTCAATCCGACGAGTCGCCGTTGACGGGCGAG
>CAZBQH010000288.1:0-10304 GCA_964493915.1 uncultured Nitrospiraceae bacterium | reverse complement strand
TGCAATCAGGGCGTCGACTTGGCTCTGCATCATGTCCGACAGTTCCGCCCCGGTGGGCACGCGTGTCGACAGCATTACGCATACGCCAAGGGGCAGACCCGCTTCCTTCACGACCGTGCGGAGGGCCGGTTCCGTTCCGGGCGGGAGCGGTTCAATTACCTTGAAGAGTTCGTGCTTACGTAGGAAGGCTAGCAACTCTTCTTCAGTGATTTCCGCGCAAGCCGGGTCGTCTTGAAGGTGGCGCAGAAGGCGGTCCACGGGCACGAGGGGTCTTGACGCCTCTTTAAGGTACTTGAGCGCCCGCTGCTCGGCGGCTTCAAGATTCACGGGCCGCACTCCCACAGCTTGCCCATATCAGACAGGCTCCTCAAGCAAATTCGTGTGGGTGCATTCCCAGGTGTGGCGGTTAATGCGGAGCGTCTTAATCTCATGGGGGTGGAACGTAACCTCAAAGCTCTGCTCCCAATGCCCTAGCGCAATGCGGCACGCCGTCTCCTCGCCGGCTGTTTCATAGCCTCGCACTATCAGGTCGTCTCCCTCCTCGCTCTGCTTGAGAATGGTCAACACGACGTTGGGCGCAGCGGCCTCGAGAAAGGACGTCCGCCCGGGCAGGGTGCCCTTGTGAGCGGATTCCATGTGGACGAAGGCTGGCTCGTTGAGTTCCCAGGCGCGGCGTACGACTCCCGCCGTTTGCCACCCGGAGGGATGCGGGCAAAGCTGAATGTGGACATTGTGCCAGCCTTGGTCCATTGCAGGCCAAAGCTCGGACGCCGGCACGCGGGTGCGGTCGTGATGGGCGTAAACAGGGCTGCGGAGCAAGGTAAGGCGCATCACGTTGTCGCGTACATCGAACCCATACTTGCTGTCGTTGAGAATGGCGAAACCGTAAGGACGCCCGCCGGCGCGCCCCGTCAAGTCGATCCATTTCTGGCCGGGTTCCTCGAATCCCGCCGTGTTGCGCGTTTGGCAGCCGTAAGCCGTATCGCAGGTTGCCGCGCCTTCCGCTACATTCGTCTCATAGGCGAGTTTGAGCATGGTGAAACGCTCCTGCCAGTTGATCCGGAACCGGCAGTCGATGGTGTCGACGTCGCGGTGGAGCGTCACAAACTGCTGGGCGATAGACGCCCCATAGCGCTGGATGATGCGGACCGTCGCACGGACTGCGCCGGCCTCGATGAGTTCGAGACGGGCGTCCCCAAAACGTCCTGCCTCGACGCGCCACTCGTCGTAACCGTGACTCCACGTGTCCGACTGGTCGATCATACACGCCAGGATGTTGCCTCTGTGCAGGGTCTCGATCCGCTCTTTCTTGTCGAGTAGGCGGCGGATCTCGCCGGAATAAGGGTCAAACTCGATGAGCCACCAGTCGTTCTCAAGGCGATCCCGCTCAGCTTCAAGCATCCGCGTTGACGGCGCCTCGTGAAGTCCCGGCCGGAAGCGGCAAGACCGGTAGCCCAAGGCCGGCACGTCGACGGTAAAGGCATAGGCCGTATCGCCCACCCTTTCGCCGCGGACCGTCTGATGCGGCATCGGGCGGCCGTCCTCGTCGACTAAGCAGAGGGGTTGTTCAAGCAGCCGCGCGGCGATAGGCGGCGCCGTGACCGTTTGCCGGATCGCCCACGGCAGGGGATTCACGACGATGGCCGTGTTCCCGTCCGCCGACGTGTCGACATCGCGCGCGATGACCTGAACCGCCTCGTTGAGAACGTGATGCGCTGTGTGCCGGGCTGCTCCCGTTTGGTCCCGCATATCTTCGTAGGACAGCTCGATACTACTGCCGGCAAGGATATCGTGGAACTGATTGTAAAGCAGGTCCTTCCATGCGTTTATGATGGCTTCCTTGGGATAGGGGTGATCATCGAGGAGCCAGACCACGCTTGCAAAGCGTTCCGCAGCCATCAAGGCGTGTTCGGCTTGGCGATTGAGCCTTTTCACCGCGCTGTGGACGCTGTAGCACCCCCGGGCATGATGCTGAAGGTCTGTGGCGATCGTGGGGATGGCCGCCGGAGGTGTGGTGGCGAGGAAGCCGGCAAAGTACTCGTCCAGCCGCGAAAACACTGTGTGCGGCATGGATTCATCTTGTTGCGCATCCAGAATGGCGGCGATGGCCTGCTTGGTCGGGCCGCCGCCGTGGTTGCCTACGCCGTAGAAGGCCAGGACGTGCCGCTGGCTTCGGTTCAGCCAGGGATTGTGCGGGACGCGCGCGATGCGCTCCTTCACGCCGGGTACGTCCGCGTTGTAGCTCTCGGGTATGTTGCAGGCGAGGATCCGGGTGCCGTCATTGGCCTGCCACCAGAACGTTGCGCCCTCCGGGTAGTTTATCTCGAAGGGAGGACTTGGCCGCATGAATACGTAAAAGTCGATGCCGAGCTTCTTGTAGATTTGCGGCAGCGTGCCTGCATGACCGAAGCTGTCGGGGTTAAACCCGACATGTACGCGCTTGCCGAACTCGCGCTCGAAGAAGCGTTGCGCGTAAAGCCCGTGGCGCACAAAGGACTCGCCGCCAGGGATGTTGCAGTCCGGCTCGATCCACCAACCGCCGGCGATGTCCCAACGCCCCTCGGCCACCCGCGCGCGGATCGCCTCAAACATCTCCGGGTCGCACGCCTTGACCCAGTCGTAGAAACAGGCGCTGCTTGCTGTAAACTTCAAGCCCGGCGTTTCGTTCATCCGGTCGAGCGCGCTGCGAAATGTGGCTCGGACCTCTTCATAGCCTTCGGTCCAGCGCCACAGCCACGTCGGATCAATGTGCCCGTGGCCGATCATATGCACGACATAGCCGTTTGGCTCGGTCATTTATGTTCTCCCTTGGTCGGGCGCCCGCCGGGGATGAAGACCGGCCCCGGCAACCAGCCGTGCGCAAGAAACAGGCTGCATTGTAAAACAGGGCTACGGACCTTTCAATGGTTGTTCGCGTGCGGTGATTGCCTGCCGTGCCTTGGATTACTTCCGCAGCTTCATGCGGGCCCCAACCTGGTTGTGTCGGGATCATCCGCCTGGCCTATGATCTGTCTGCTAGGAAACCGTGGCGGGACCCGCCCGTCGCGGCGTCAGCGTTGCACGTCCTGCGCCTGTGTTCCCAACACTTCAGCGAGCGAGACGGCCAGTAAGCTTATCAGCTCGATTGAGCGTGTTTTATCCGTGCTGATCGCCTGGTTGATCTCGAGCTCGATGCCGGCGTAGGCCGGATCTGGAAAACGGGTGCGCAGCCATTTCGTAAGACCGTCCGCCACGCCGCGGTACGGGTAGTTCCGGCGGACGCGCAACGCTGGCGCACGCCTTTTGATCGAGGACGCCCACGCCCTGCACAGGCTGCGCTCGAAAGGGCGCGCCGGGTCGTAGAGGAGGCCCACTTCTGCTGTCCGCACTATCCCGTCCAGCACCGGCGTGAAGGTATGCACTGCCAGGTGAAGTATGCCCTGACCCGACTCAATAGCTGAGGACACGGCCCTGGATACGCGGTTCCGGTGCATATGGTAATGCCGGGCCAGGAGATCGGTCTTGTCGGTTGAGGGGAGAGCCCGGGTTATCTCGGAGAAAAGGTGACGGTGCCTTGGTGAGCGGTTGAGGTCGACAACGAGCCGCGATACGTGTGAGGCGAAAAGGGGCGCCTTGAAGCGAGCGGACAGGGCGTCTGCAATCGGGAGCGCGCCGAGATCGTAGGCGCGGTGCGTGTTGAGCAGGACTTCGTGGCCGACGAAGAGGGGGCGGTACGGGGCAGGGATGAAGTTGCCGGCGTGCTCGCACGTTACAAGTAGGCTCCATTCCCTATGCATGGAACATGCCGTCCTCGGCAAGGCAATCGCACAGTTGTCCGAAGACGTCCATCAGGCGGCGCCGCGAGAAATCGTCGCCTAAGGCATCGAGGATGCGGCGCGAGAGAGGTCCTTTGGCAAGGATAACGTCTAGGGGCCCGAGTAGGCTTCTCTCTGGCACTTCCAGATAGGGCGTCAAGGCGTCGCGCAGCCACATCCACAGTTCGCGGGCGGTGCATGGAGGCTGGCCCGGATAGCCGAAGGCGCGCAGGTAGGCGCGATCCCGGATGACCGCGGCGTCGGCGTCTGCAATCGAGGCGAGGAACAGCGTCTCGAGGGGTTCGACCGGCCACTGCTCGAGCTCGGCAAGGCCTATCCATCGTTCGTTTACAAGGGCCTTGGCCAGGGCAATAATGGTTGTAGCGATGGCGAGGTCGGCCGATGCGCATTCCTGGATGTCGAGGACGCGGACCTCGATGGTGTTGCGGTCGAAACGGGCGATGGCGCCTCGGGCGTTGAGCCACTCGTGGCGCAGGATGCCCGCCGGGTCATGGAGGGCGATGTCGGCATACATGCGGCCAAGGATCTGTTCTTCGTAATCGCGCCGTGTATAAATGGGTTCAGGGATAACGTGCCCTGTGACGCTTGGGATGCGCTCGGCATTGCGCCGGTAGGCTTCGAGCCGGTAGTCCTGGAAGCCTGTGGGTCTGCCCGCAATAAGGGGCGAACTAGCCGCGATCGCAGGGAGAATGGGCAGCGCGAATCGGACAGCGGCGTGAAGGCGCGCAAACTCCGCATCGTCGGCGAAAGGAAGGTTAAGGTGAAGGCTCTGCAGGTTGGCCCAGCCGTGGCCGCGGCTGTCGAAGATGCGGTCGAACGCGTCGTATATGGCCGAGTGCTCGTGCGGCCAGCGGCGCGCTTCCTTGAACGGGTCCATCCAGGGGTGCATCGCCGAAGGCATGAGGCGCGCGTTGTAAGCGGCCAGCCGATTGTTGGCCTCGGCAACGGCGGCGTGGAACTTTGCCGGCAGGCCCTCGAGCGCCGGGGCCGGACCGTTGGTCTTGAACTCGAGCACGTGGAGCATGAGCTCGTTGGACCATGACAGGTCGCCCCGGTCGGCGTCCGAGTCGTATGCGCCGGTGATGTCGCGGAGGATCTGGTCGGCGATGGGCAGGATGTCGAGCGTGCCGGCATGGACGATCATGTACTCGAGTTCGATGCCGTACGCCTCGAAAAGGTGGAGGGGACGCGTCAAGATCACAGGGAGATGCGCTCCATCTTAATGTTCTCGATGCGTTTGAGAAAGACCTGCATGATGGCGAGGTAGAGATCGTCTTTGAGCGCAGCGTCTTCGACGCCCGCGTCGAGGTTGGGATTGTCGTTGATCTCCATTACCAGGCAGTGCCGGCCGTCTTGCTTCAGGTCTACGCCGTACAGCCCGTCCCCGATGAGGTTAGCGGCTCTTACGGCGGTCCGCACAATCACGCTGGGGGCGAAAGGAACCGGCAAGGTCTCGACTCTCCCGTACTGATGCTCGCCGTTCGAGCCGGTCTTGTGGATCTGCCAGTGATTGGGCGCCATGTAGTAGCGGCATACATAGAGGGGGTGGCGATCCAACACGCCGACGCGCCAATCGAAGTCGGTGCGGACGAATTGCTGCGCGATAATCAGGTCAGACCGTTCGAGAAGCCGCTGCGTCTCGCGAGCAAAGGCCTCCCGGTCGTTAATCTTGAACACGCCTTGCGAAAAGGAGCTGTCGGGCTGTTTGAGGATGCACGGGAAACCAATGCTCTCGGCTACGCTGTCGACGTTGTCGCGGTGCACGATCACCGTTTTGGGCGTCGGAATGTGATGGCGTTCGAGCAATTCCGCGAGGTAGACCTTGTTGGTGCACTTAAGGATCGAGTCTGGGTCGTCGATAACGACTAGACCCTCGGCAACGGCGCGGCGGGCGAAACGGTAGGTATGGTGATTCACCATGGTCGTCTCGCGAATGAACAGCGCGTCGAACTCGGCAAGCCGTCCGTAATCCTCTTTCGTGAGGCGGGAAGGCTCGAGCCCGAGGGTGCGGGCGGCCTTCTCGAATTTGGCGAGAGCCCGGTCGTTCGAGGGCGGCATCTCCTCGCTTGGGTTGCAAAGCATTGCGATGTCGTAGCGCGTGTTGCGTTTCTTGCGGACGGTGAAGCGCCGGCGCGAGAAGTAGGCCTTGGCGGACTCGATAACGAACGGCACATGCTCGTCGGGGATGTCGCTGGCGCCTATGGGGCTGATCTTCTGAAGCTGCCACTTGCCGTCGTGAGCAAACACGGCGCGCAACAGGGGCGCGTCGAACAAGTCGAACAGGTTGCGGCTGAGCCGGTCGTAGCGCTTGGCGATGTTGCGGCCGAAATAGACGCTCAAGGTGAAGGTTTTCGACTGGAGCGGCCGCAGGCTCTGTTGGATGATGTCTTCGAGGTCCTCCGACGCGTAGCGCAGAATTGTCAGCGACTTCATGTCCTGGATGCTCGAAATACTCGGGAGCGGCCGGTGACCCCGCGCAGCGGCCAACAGGGAGACATAATACCCCGTACTTTGATAGCGATAGGAACGGCACAGGTTGAAGATGATCGTCCCCCGGCCGCTGGCAAATTCCTCGCCGATCAGGTAAGAACGCGCGTCGACGACCTGCACCCCGGGGATTTTGAGCGACCAGTCCTTCGGGTCATTAGCTACGATGTACGTCTGCATTACGCGATCTGCCGGCTTTTGGTCGAAGAATCAGGAGGTTTGCATCGTAGGTTAGCACGCCCAAGAGGATAGCGCACACGAGCCGGTCTATGTTTACCTCGTAGTACGGTTTGGACGAAATGGGATTCGGCTGCAGAGGGTCGGCCACAAGCACGGTCCGGGTTGCGCGGTCATACCCGCAAAGTACCACAAAATGCCCCGAAGGGGCGCCGCGAATGTCGTCGTAGTCGTCCTTCGGGCCGAACTCGCGCGCACTCCGGTAGAGATAGGTTGAACTCAGTCCGGTCAGTATTGGGACCGACCGGTTGAGATAGCGCCGAATCAGGGTTGTCGTTAGATCCTCGAAGCGGATTTGACCCCCGCGGCGCACATAGTCGAGATAAGCCGAACTCGCCGCCTGAAGGGGCCGGCCTTTCCTGAAAGCGGCCTGAGCGGCAAGTTTGCCGGGGAGGTCATTCGCACCGAGGCCGAACCACGTAGGGTCGAAAAGTTGCAGGTCGTAGGTGTAAATCAGCGCGCTGTATCCCCGGTCCAAAGCATGGCGCGCCAGGAATACCGCGAGCGTGCCGCCATTGTGCAACCGCGGCGTTTCGGCAACGACGCGTTTCAAGGGGATTGCGTCGTCATAGTAGGCATAGACTGAATGGAGACATGTGGGCCCGCAGGTTAAGTCGTCCGCTTGGGGCGTCATCTCCAAGTAAAGCCGTGTTTCCATGTGACTTGCGACTGCACCTATGCCTGGCTTGTTGATTTGCAGTACGTTGTGCGGAAGTTTGGTCGGGATTCACCCTATCCGCACGATTATACCACTGAAGACGATTGCGGGGAATTCCCTGCCGCATGGTCTTTTTCTGGGTTCAGCCTTTGACGTATCGCTCCCCGGTTTCTTGGAAGAACCTGTCGCCCATACGTTTCCTGAGGCTTGCGGACGTGTTCATCTCGCGTCCATAGGCCGGACTTCCTTCTGTCATTGTGATGGCGTGGTATTGTGACGCCGTGACAGCGAGTAAACTAACGGGTCACGGCGCCGCTTCCAAGCCCTTATCCATCCCCGCGACGGCCTTCTTGAACTCGCCAAGGAGGTTTGTTTCGCCGATGACGACAAGGACGTCGCCTTTCTGCAGGGGCGTTTCCGGCTCGGGCGCAACCAGGACATTGGCTGTTTCGCCGGCCTGTTCTGGCGGTGACTTTATGGCGATCACCGTGATTCTATGCCGTTTACGGATATCCAGTTCTTGCAGCGATTTGCCGGCGAAGGCCTTGGGGCAGGCCACTTCGACGATGCTTATGTTGTCGCCCAGGGGAATGTGGTCGGTCAGATCGGGTACCAGAATTCGTTGCGCGATACGCCAAGCCATATCCCGTTCGGGGAAGATGACATGCGTGGCGCCTACCGTCCTGATCGCGTCGCCTTCCTGCTGAGTCTCAACATGAACGAGTATCTCCTTGACGTCTGCCTTGCGCAGCATGTGAACGGCGAGCACAGAGGTGGCGAAATGGTGGCGCAAGGCAACTACCGCCAGATCTACATCGAGTGCGCCGGCAGTTCGAAGCGCTTCTTCGTTACTCACGTCGACGCAGATTGCGCGCGTCACGAGGCCGCTGATTGCTTCGACCGCCTTCTCGTCTCGGTCGATGGCCAGAACGGTGGCGCCCCCTTCAAACAGCGCCTTGGCGGTCTGGGACCCGAAGGTTCCGAGTCCAACCACGAGCACGGCTTTTTTCATCATGCAGTTCCTTCTCTAGCCCACTATGATATGCTCTTCTGGGTAGGAGTAGTCGATTCTCCTTTGCAGCCCAATGAGCGAACCGGCGATGAGGAGGGGACCCAACCTGCCGACGAACATGCATAAAATGATGACAAGTTTGCCAGCGTCTGAGAGGGCCGCCGTGAGCCCAGTGGACAGGCCTACGGTGCCTAGTGCGGACACAACCTCGAAAAGGTGCTCAAGAAACGCGCCGCGGTGCAGGTTATGTGGTGCGCCGTAGAGCTCCGTCACCTGGAGCAGAAGCGTTGCGAAAACGATCATTCCCAAGAAGCCCGCCGTGGTTGTCAGTGCCTTTGCCACGACATCCATGGGGACGCTACGGTCCAGCATTTCAACCTTGGGACGGTTGCGGGCGCGGGAACGGATTAATGCGTAGAGAACGGCGGCCGTGCTGGTCTTTATCCCGCCGGCTGTTGAGCCCGCGCCGCCGCCGACGGTCATCAGGATCATTACAAGAAGAAGGGCGCCGTTCGTCAAGCTCGAGGTGTCAACCGTGTTGAATCCGGCGGTTCGAGACGTGATCGACAGAAAGACGCTCCCGAGCAACCGTTCGGTCCATGGGCCTCGAATGGCATTGCCCGTCAACTCGAGTAGGAACACCAGCGCTGCCCCTCCGATGATCAAGAGCAATGTTGTGCGCAACACGACCCGTGTGTGTAAAGCGAGACGAGGCGCCGCGCGACGGCGCCGTCTCCGCGTCCAATTCACAAGATCAACAAGCACAATCATGCCCATGCCCCCTGTCACGATGAGGGTCATGACAGTTAGATTCACCACCCAATCGTTACGATACGCCGTAAGATTTGTCGAGAACAGGCTGAAACCTGCGTTGCAATAGGCCGAGACGGCGTGAAACACGCCGAGCCATACGGCGTAGCCCAGCGGGTAATCCAGAGCAAAACGGATGGAGAGTATAACGGCGCCTATCGTCTCGACAACAAAGGTATATAAGAAAACTGCCTTGAGAACCTCGGTCGCGCCGACATGCGGCAAGGCGCCGTGGGTCTGTTCGACAACCAAGCGTTGCTCGACGCTCAAACGGCCTGTTTGGGAAACCACGACGAGATTTGAGAAGGAAAGGATGCCCAGGCCGCCCAACTGGATGAGCAAGAGGATGACGGCTTGGCTGAACAGGCCGAATTCGGAGCCTGTGTCCCGGACAATGAGCCCCGTTACGCAGACCGCGGACGTCGAGGTGAAAAGCACCTCAACGGCTGTCTTTGCCGTCTCGCCCGGTGCCAGGCAGCCGAGTAGATAGAGTACACACGCGCCCAGCACGATGGTTGTTGCAAAAGAGACGGCGAGAAGCCGTGCGGTTTTGTGAACCGGCGTCACGCTCTTTGTCCCCTTTCTATGCAGGCCCCGAGTGAAGCGGCAACCTGACCGGAAGTCGCCAATTATACCCTAATCAAGGCTGCAACAGGGTAGTGGAAACATGCTTGGAATGGTCCCTCCGCCCGTCCGCGTACTGTAGCATTTGAGGTCCCCGAGTCCTGCATGGGCAACATTTTGTTGGTCACATCTGACACACTTTTGCCGTCCCCGGCCTCGTCTTAGGTGAATGTTATCCATGCTTGCATAAGTGTTGGCCTTGAAAGGGCGCCGCCTGTTCCCCTCGAGCCGCGTGCTGTTCTTCTTAAGTAACTTTAGATAAATACGTTAGAGCTAAAACGAGATATGGCATGAAATATGTTTCCCTGGTAGAGCAAGATGGAAAGGATCTCCGCACAAGTGAAAAACAGACTCGCAAGTCTCCTCGGCGCCTTTTTGGTTATACTGATTGCCTTGCTTGTGGTGGGAGCCGTCGTTCCTTAGCTTGGCGCCTTCCTTAATCTCACTGGCTGACGTGCTGGTCCGCCTATCAACGCCGCGCCCAGCGCGCACAGCGATGACAACATGCATGAAAACGCCTCCGGGCTGGCGTCCCGCTTTCTACCGGGCAAAGCCCCGAAGATTTCGGTTCTTCCGAATCTAGGGTGGAGTGGCTCCGGCGAAGTGGGCTCTTATCTTGAGGAAGAAGTAGTCCTGATCGCGGAAGCCGTAGGCCACGCGC
>CAZBQH010000287.1:0-2964 GCA_964493915.1 uncultured Nitrospiraceae bacterium | reverse complement strand
GAAGTGCTTTACGTGAAGACCCGCGCCGCTGTAGCGCCGGCCAACGGCGCCTGTCTCGCTACTCTCGCCGCGGAATGCCAACAAAGCGAACCGGCCGTTGGGACGGCGTGTCAGGCAAGCGCCGGTCTTCATTCCGAACTCGAACTCGCCGGTCAGCACGGGCCCCATGGTCTTGCCCGCCTGGCGCAATACAGGATGCACATCGACAGCCTCGCTGTCGGGCCGCTTGGCGTCCGCGCCGCGCGGAGCCATCTTCCCGCCCAAACCCATGCCGCAGTGCCCCAGTTGCACGATAGGCGAGCCGCCAGTGAAATCCACCCAGTCCAGGCAGACGGCCGGCTCGCCCGATAGCAAGGTGCACGCTGTCTGGACCACCGCTGCGGGCCAGTCCCCTTCGCAGGCGGCGGCGGTGAGATCGCCTCGGGTGAGTAGCAGGCTCATCGCAAGGCACGGGCTTATGTCAATAAAGGGCTCGTTATGCTCCGGCCAGCAGCGGAAGGCGGCCGATGTAAACCCATTGGCGCGGATGACCGCCAGGTAGGCGTGATACAGCCGCGCAGCCCGCCCGATCATTTCGGGCGGAGTCCGGACAATGCGATTCTGCGTGATGGCATGCTCGATCTCCCGGACCTGGTCTTCGGAGAAGCGGGCTTCGCCGAGGCAGCCCGTTGCGCTTCCGCTGTGGTACGCATTCATGACAGCCGTTAGATCAACTGTATCGACCCGGGTGCCGAAGGTCGCCGCGAAGGCGAGCTGGTCGCCCGTGGCCGAGTGGAACCCGCCCGGCGCGTCGCC
The DNA here is from genome assembly GCA_964493915.1 of uncultured Nitrospiraceae bacterium. Classification (GTDB taxonomy): domain Bacteria; phylum Hydrogenedentota; class Hydrogenedentia; order Hydrogenedentales; family SLHB01; genus CAZBQH01. The sequence goes on along the minus strand of CAZBQH010000287.1, from coordinate 2,169 downwards.
GAAACGGCCCAGGTAATCGCGCCGCAGATCGCGGATGGTTCGCGCTACGTCGAGCAGATCGGAGAGGCGTTCGCCGAAATGCGGGGATTGGAAGGGACCGGGGATGAGGGCAATAGGCCTCCCCAACTGGACGGCTGCATAGTTGTTCATCATCGCGCCGCACCAGGCGTTGGCTGCCCACTCGTCACCCCCGGGTTCAGGTTCCGCAAGCACCGCCAAGGGGATCCGCGATAGATAGGGATGCACCGCGAGCGTCAGGAAGACTTGTCCGTTAGGAAACCCCACATTAACTGCCGCGACGAGATCGACGCGGGCGGATGCGAACGCGTCGGCCGCCTCGAGGGCCTCATGGGGCTGCAGGGCGCGACCCAGCACCAAGGAGTCACCGGCGATACGCCCCGTCGAGCGCAGATCCTCGAAAACCTCCCGGGCAGTTTTCTCCGCGTTGTCTTTGGTTTGCGGGTCAAAGGCGTCCGTGCTGGTTGTAAGGACGCCGACGCGAGGCGGATTGAGGCGGGCGGGTATTGCAGGCATGGCGAGTTCTCCAGTTAGAGTTGTAAAACCGATCCAATCATAGCAGGACGGCAGGGCGAAGGCAAGGATTCTGTTGCACCATGTTTTTAAGCAAAAAAGGACTTGACAAGGCTTTTAGTTGCTGCTATGCTGGTTTATGCAATCGGTTTTACAAAATGCGACGGGCGTCCACTAAGACGCAAGAGAACAGGAGGTGAAAACGGCTACATTCTTTGCTCACCCTGTGCAGATTGGACCTATGACTGGAACAAGGCGCAAACAGCGCCCAACAAGGAGAAGGACCGTGAGAAAGGAACGAAAGGGCTTTACGCTTATTGAGCTGCTCGTGGTCATTGCGATCATCGGCATTCTGGCGTCCATCTTGCTGCCAGCGCTGTCGCGTGCCCGGGAAGCGGCACGTCGCGCATCGTGCGCGAACAATCTCAAACAGTGGGGGCTGATTTTCAAGATGTTTGCGGCCGAGGACCGGGAGGGCAAATTCCCGGCCGGCACCCAAGTCTATATTAACAACAACGTGATGTATTGCGGGGTCAACGCCATGGGCAACATGGCCGACGAATACCACTCCTATTATTGGGGAATCTCGGACATCGAATGGCCTGCCATGCGGGGGATTTACCCGGACTATTGGACGGACCCGCAGATCATGGTCTGCCCGTCGGACTCGCGTTCCCAGGAAAGCACCAGCGACAGCGTTGCAGGCTGGGCGAGCTACCCCCAGGGCACCGGCATCGAGGAGGATATCGCTGCGCAGATCGAGACGTTCACCGGCCCCGGAGGGGGACCCGAGGACGTCTGGACGAAGATCATGAAAAGCGCAGTGCTTTCTTTCCCCGTGTCCTACATTTACATACCCTACGCGACCCGGACCCACTCGCAATTCTGCGACGTGATTTGGTCGCTTATGTGGAACATCTGGGACTACGGCGGAGGCTACGCGGAGTATTACTATATCGACCAGAGTCAGGGATGGACTGCGGACCGCAATGGTCCCTCCGAGTGGACGGCGCTGAGCGCTTACAAAGGGTTGCGCGCCGAGGACTGCATCTCTCACTTGGGCGCCTATCCCGGAGGCAATCGTGACGACGACGGCAGCCTCATGGAAGGGAAAACCTATCCCTTTATGCGCGAGGGCGTCGAGCGGTTTCTGATCACGGACATCAACAACCCTGCCGCGGGCGCCTCTGCGCAGAGCGAGATCCCAATTATGTTTGATGCCTACGCCACCGAGGAGTACGGCGAACAAAAGACGACGATCCTGCGCTTCAACCATGTTCCGGGCGGCTCGAACGTGCTCTATGCGGACGGGCATGTCGAGTTTCTGAAGTACGGGACGAAAGCCCCCATGGGCAACGGGCCGTATTGGCCTGGGGCAGGTTTGACAGGCACCATGAGGCTGATTGGCGGCGTCGGCTGACACTGCCGGTTACCAGAGGCGTTTCGGATCGATTGAACAGAACATTCAGGGGGTGCTGGTTTGGCGCCGGCGCCCCTTGTCGGGGAAGGGAGAGGTTTTGTCTATGCAAGGGAAGCGTCTGCGCTTGCGGCGTTTGTTTCGGTGCGAGCGGACCGTTATCGTTCCTATGGATCACCCTGTTTACTATGGCCCTGTCGAGGGTCTGGCCGACCCGGGCG
>CAZBQH010000286.1:0-6510 GCA_964493915.1 uncultured Nitrospiraceae bacterium | reverse complement strand
GGCTGAGCGCCGGCGCCGGCGTTAGACACGTGGCCCACCTGTCCATTGTGGCCGGGTGGGCCTTTTATACCGCGGGCTGCGTGATCAGCAAGGATGTCCAAAGGGCATTTCGCTCTATTCGGCGTCCCTCATTGCTTGTGTGGCAGCCTTTTCATCTCTCATGTCGTCCCGCGGGGTCTGTTCCTCGATCCTGCGGAGGATGTCCCAGTACGCGCCGCGCTCGCCTCTGCGAATCGCCCGCTCGAGGACGGTATTGTCGTTGTAATTGTAGTTGCCGTCGAGCCGGGCCGGATCGGCATGGAGAAAGCGCTTGTCGCCGTCCACGAGTTCGGCGACTATCGCGTGGATGTCGCCGTCAAGAGCGGCACTCACATAGAAGATCGGCTCGAGTAAGTCTTCGTTATTCTCAAGCGTGCCGTGAAGGTTGGGGTTGCTCTTGAGCGGACCTTGCCGCCGAACGAGACGGGCAAGGGGCGTGTTGGGATAGACGCGCACGCCGCACGACAAGCCGACTCGGTCCACGTCGAGCGACCGCATAAAGTCCAGGGCCTGCGCAATGCTTGTACGTGTTTCGCCTGGTCCTCCGAAAAGCATATCGCACATTATGGTGATCCCGGCCGCTTTGCAGGCATCGAGGACGCCGGGGATATCGCCGGGGGTGTAGCTGCGGCCCAAGCGGCGCAACATCTCCGCAGCGCCGTGGTCGACGCCGAAGTTGATGCCGACACATCCGGCGCGCGCCATGGTTTTGGCGAGTTCTGCATTGAAATACTGGGGATAGGCGTAGGTATACCACCGCAACGAGCCTGCTATGCCGCTCCTGATAAGGGCCTCGCAAACGGCCTGGGCATGTTGAGGGGGAAGGTTGAACTCGCTGTCGCACAAGTGGATTACATCGATGCCTTGGTCGAGCAGATCGCGGCACTCCGCCACGATGCTATCCGGCAGGCGCTGCCGGTTAACGCGCCCTTTGGCAATCGGTTCGACGCAATAGATGCAGGGGCGTCCACAGCCCCGTTTGGTTTCGAGCCCGGCTTGGCCCCCTTCGTTGAAGTAGCGGACATTGTCAATGAAACGCCGTGGAGGCGGAGGCATTGCGCTGAGATCGTATGGTTCCGGCGTCACGGTAACCACGGTGTATCCAGACCGAAATACACTCCCCGGCGCTCGCCTGAGATCGCCGTTTTCCCGGACGCACTGCAACAGGCGGGGCATCCCGGATTCGCCGTCGCCGACCACGCCGTAATCGGCGCCCGTATAGGCAAGGATTTCCCGGGGCGCAGTGGAAAAACCCACTCCGCCAAGGATGACCGGCGTGGATTTTTTCTGTTTCACGTGGCGCACCATTTCGGCCGCCTGTTTGAGAACAAAGTCCTGGCTGGCAAAATAAGCGTCGTCAATGTTCCGTATCGTAAAGGCTACAGCGATGGGACCCACTCCGTCGATGGCGTTGTCGAGAGCCTCTTGCCAGTCAGGTGCAAAGGCGAGGTCGCACAACACCGGCTCGAAGCCGCTCGAGCGCAACGCGGGAGCGAGATACTCGAGGCCCAGCGGCCCGACAGGCGGGCGCATACGATTTGGATTGATAAGCAATACGGCGGGTACCGGCATGGGTCGTCTCTCCTCTCCTTACCCGACGCCAGTATAGCACCCAGGGAAGCGTTCCTCTCCCGGCGTTGGCGCCTTAGCCGGAAATGGGGGAGGTTAGTAGGGCCGGCTCATTTCGCGGCTTCTTTTTCCGCCATGGCAGGGACCGTCAGTCCGGCGCGGCCTACGCGCACTTCCCGCAACGTGATCCATCCTCCCAGGGCGCCGATTGCCAAGAAGACGAGTCCGAGTTGGTAGCGTGCCAGGCAGAGGTAGCCCACGCCGAACAGGCCGCCCAGCAGGGCGACGACCGACGCGGCCCAGCCGATCCACGCCTTAGCGGCGCGGTCGACCTCGACCTCGGGGCATTGCGCTGCAACGGGTCCCCACCAGCCGCCGGGTCTTACGCGGCGGTAAAACGTTATTAGCTTGTCTTGCGGGACAGGTTGCGTCAGATAGGTGACGACAAGCCAGATGATTGTACATACGGCGATGATGAAGAGCATGTTGAGCGCGTACTGGTCGGTTGCGTAGAACCATTCCATGCGGGCCATGAACATGGGCGAGATTTCATAGTTTGTTAGAAGTCGAAGGGCAGCGTTGTACCAGCGCAGGAAAAAGATGCCGTTTGCGATCACGAGCGAACCGGCCATAGCGCTGATCTCGGACCATGCATTAGGCCGCCACCAGTACCAGCGCAATAAGCCCAAGAGTCCTGCGCCGGCGCCCAGTTTGAAGAGGAACACCCAGAGCCCTGCGATGCTGTCGGCGAGCCACGCGGCGAAGGCGCCCAGCGCTACAATGAGCAGCATGCTCACCCGCGAGGCGAGCACATAGTGCTTCTCGCTGGCATTGCGCACCATGAACCGTTTGTAAAGGTCAATGACCAGGTATGAAGCGCCCCAGTTAAGCTGTGTGTCGATGGTGCTCATGAAGGCCGCCAACAGGGAGGCGACCATCAGGCCGCGAAGCCCTATGGGCATGAACTGGGCAATCATGAGAGGGTATGCGCGTTCCGGATCGTCCAGAGTCTGCAATGGGAAGTATACGATCGAGACAAGACCTACGATGATCCACGGCCAAGGCCGCAGCACATAATGGGCAAAGTTGAACCAGAGGGCAGCCAGCACCGAGTGCGTTTCGTTCTTGGTGGCGAACAACCGTTGCGCGATGTAGCCTCCGCCCTGGCCTGCGCCCCACCACAATACGCTGACCTGGATCACAAAGGTTGCAATGGCGAGGCCCCCAAGATTCCAGTGCGGGACGAAGTGGAACACAGCCGGGCTGAAATTCGGGTCGGCCCGGATGAGCTCAACCATGCCGCTCGGGCCGCCTACCTTCCAGAGCACAACGCCGGCCAGGGTAATCGAGCCGATCATCGCAATGGTGAATTGGATGAGGTCGGTAAGGACAACGCCCCAGAAACCGGAGAGAATGGTGTAGACGAGTGCGACCCCCATGAGCACGGCAATGGATATGACCTTATTGTCCCAACCCAGCATGACTTCGAGTATCTTGGTCATAGCCAGGATTACCCAGCCCATTGTGACGCAATTGGTGATGACTCCGCCGAAAATTGCGCCGAATCCACGCAATATGGCCGCAGGCCTGCCGCCGTAACGCAACTCAGTGAATTCCATGTCCGTCAGGAGGTTGGCACGCCGCCACAAACGGGCGTAGAAGAACACCATCATCAGGCCGCCGAACATGATGTTCCACCACAACCAGTTCTTATAGATCCCGCCTTGGCGGATGAAACCCGATACGGCCAGGGGCGTGTCTGCAGCGAGCGTGGTCGCTACGATGGAAGTGCCGGCCAACCACCAGGGTAGGTTGCCGCCTGCGATAAAGAACTCCGAGATGCTCGCGCTCGCCCGTTTCGAGCAGTACACGCCAATGCCGAACGCTAGAACGCCGTAACCGACGATGAACACCCAGTCAAGCCATTCGAGTTGCATAGATGCCTTTCATAAAGAATACGCGTTCAGACTGCTAAAGCGCTTGGGCCGCCTGCCTGGCTTGCAGGAACTCGGCGCCTCGATCAAGTAACTTGCCGATTAGCAGATCCAACTGCTCGGCCGCGTAAGGGCCGCAGTTTTTCACGATGAATGGGTCAGGCAGCACCGCGCCTTCCCCATAGTGAATCGGGCCTTGCGGCATGGGATGAAACTCCCACGGATGCATGTAAAAGCATAGAAACGGCTCCACCCCGTGTTCTTCGCAGTACCTGATGAAACCGTCGATGTGACGGAGAAGGGCTTCGGCATTTTCAGTACGGTACAGAGGCCATTGGTCCATGTCGCGTCCGAAGGGGTCGTTTGACGCCATTGAAAGGTCGGCAAAGACGGGGATCTCGACAATGGACAGATCGCCTTCCTGCGTCCAGTTGTCCTTGCTTGGGTGATAGGGACGCAAACGTTCGCGGTAATAGAACATGGGATAGGTCGAATCGGCCACGTAGCCCAGCGCGTCCAGCGTATTGAGTACGGCCGTTGAACCGAAAAGCCGTGGACACCGGAACGAGACGGGGCGGACGCCGGCGAGCGATTCGATGAGCTCTGTGCAGAGTTGCAGGCGATTCGGCACTTCCTCGGGGAGAATGGGCATCATGCCCGGTATGGGCATGAGGGCGTCGCCTATGGTCTCGTGAAACAAGGTGTGCGCGCCGATCTCGTGTTCTTTGGCGAGAATCCCTTCGGCGATCGACGGGTCTTCTTTCAGGGCGTCTCCTGTGTAGAAAAAGGTGGCTGTGACGTTCTGCCGAGCCAGAATGTCCAAGATGATGGGAGTGCCATGCCTTAACCCCTCGTAGAAAGGCGTCCAACTGCCTACGTCCGTTTCCATGTCAAAACCCAGAACCACTTGCATGGCCGCTATACCTCCTCTAGATCAATGCCTTTGTTCTGGTGCAGGTATACTTTTAATTCAGGCACGGGGCCCTTGAGGATAACTGTCTCGGAAACCAGTTCGCTTGGGGCCAGCCGTTCTTCGTCTTCCTTCATCGGTGCGATGGTCTCGAGTTCGTAGAAACCCAGTTCCCCGCCGTTGAAAATGCTGTAAAGATCCGCTGCGGAGTAGGGTCCTTGAGGCTGCTCGTTATCGGCTATGTTGAAGTAAAGCCCGTCTTGCTCCTTGGTGTGACGAAGGATCAGGATCTCCCGTTTCGTGTCGAGCGCTCCGATGAATGCGGGGCGGCTTGCCGTCCTGATTCCGATCTGTTGCCTGTCCCGTCCGCCTAGGGCGTAGAGAAACAGTCCGTCACAGCAATGCAAGCGGGAGGACGGGTCGCCGTAGTAATCCGCGTTAATAGCCTTGCTCGCATCTTCGACCCTTCCGAAGGCGGTTACCCCTTCGATGCCTGCAATCTGCTCGAGGGACCACGCCGCGAGAAGGACGTCGCGTGGGCTATAGGCGCCAAGCGGGGCCAGCGAATCGATCGTGCGGTAGGCCACGGCCGCCATGGTCGAGGGGGCGTCTGCAAGGATTTCAGGTGCGACTGTCACGCTGCGTGTGAACCGCACCTTCACCTCCGTTCCCCGTCGGTTCAGGAGGGTGATGTCTTTGCCTACCTCTGCGCCTGTTGCGGTCTGTTGGACTATGCTTGGGTTCTCTTCGGCGATCCCTGTCTGGACGTACCAGGCATCCGAACCGGGTGCATAGTTAAAGGCGAAGGGGCCTCCCTCGGGCGCCGGCCAAAGCGAGTTGCCCCCTAGGTTGTTAAACTCGTTCCGGGATGGATTCTCAAGCCGGTCTATATCGAGGCGGTGGATCAGTTCGCCGCGGATGTGGCAGAAGATTCTTCCCTGTAAGTTGGGTGCGACCATAACAGCGCCCGGCCCCGCGACGAGTTCAACCAGATCGCGATCGTGCGCCCGCAATCTATCCAGCATCATTGGGTTTCTGCTCCCATGGCCACGGCAAAACGCCAACCAACGCAACCAATGCTCACGCCCGTGCTCCCGATTCTCGTCAATAGCAGCCGGATTGTCTTGAGCATTTCCTTTTGCTTGTTGTATGAATCCGGTTTCGTGACCTATCCATTCTGTCGAGGATATGCCTTAACCCGGCTGCGAGCGCTTCGTCTTGCTGCTTGCACGCGGCGTGCTTACAACATGCCTTGGGAAAAGACTCACAGGAAGTAGGACCCATGCCGTCCCCTCTTTGAGACACAGGACGTATCGGGAGCCAAGGAGCCACGCGTCCCGTCGCGCCGACGGCCGTGTTTCAGCTCGCCCTTAGGCCTCCGCTCGCGAACTCCTGCAACGAGGGCGATGTAATGTCACTCTCGTCAGGATATTCGTCGGCGAGGCTGGGAGATACCGGAGGGGCGTGTCTGTGGGCCGTGTAATAGGCGCGGTATTCGGTAGGCGTCATGCCTTGGTTCTGTTTGAACAAGTGGGTCAAGTGCGCCGCATCGCAATAGCCGAGCGCGTGGGCGACCTCGGTGATGGACCGGCTGAGGTCGAGAAGTTGGCTGCCTGCAACCTGTACGCGGCGGCGTTGGAAATACGCCATGGGGCTCCACCCGGTCGATTCCTTGAAGAGGGTGCTGAAATAGTCCTGGGAGATCCCGAGGCGGCCGGCAATGTCTGATACGTGGAAGGGTTCAGCGCGCTGGATTGTGTTTTCGATGTGGTCCAGAGCGATCTCGACCTCTTCGCGAAATCCGAGGCTGAGCTGATCGGGCAATTGCTGGACACAGGCCCTGCTTAGAATGATGAGGATTTTGAGGAGACATGATCGTAACATGGTCAGAGATGGCGGTTCCACGAGGCGTTCAATCGTGATCTGCTCCAGCTCATGGTCGATCAGCGCAAGATCGGCTTCAGAGATCTGGAAGATCGGTATGGGCGCCAACTTTGTGCTGCGGAAAAGCGAGGCTGCTAGGAAAACGGGGACCAGGCCGGCCTCGCGCCAGTGAGC
>CAZBQH010000285.1:0-19264 GCA_964493915.1 uncultured Nitrospiraceae bacterium | reverse complement strand
CCGCCTGCGTGGCTTGCATGTAGCGAAGTCCCTCCTCGAAATTGGGATGATAGGGCTTCCCTGCGCGGATGGCGTCAACAAAATCCTGCTCGACCCGCCATGTCTTGACATCGTAGAAGTCTTCCGGCCGCATCTCGACGGGTTGGGCGGTCCCTCGATCGGTCATGCGGTACAGCGCATCTTCGCCCACGTCGTAGAGCAGGCTCATCTTTGTGCCGTAGATCTCGATGCGATCACCGCCATATTGCGCTACGGTGCTAATAGTGTACTGGACCGGCATGCCCGCCTGCACCGTGGCGCTGAAGAGAACCTGGTCGGGAATCCGGATCGTGATGCGCTCGTTTGCTGGGGTCACCCGTTCCCGAACGAAGGTCTGGGTTGTTGCGGTCACCCTCGTTGTCCAGCCGAACCACCGGTGAATTACTTCGAGATACATGCCCAAGGTGTGCATGTTCAAACCTGAATAGCGGTGGTCTTTGCGCCAGGTTGCTGCGGCGCGAGGGTCGACGAAGGCGCTCGACAGACTCTGGACGCGCACCAGACGGAGATCGCCGAGCTCGCCTTCCCGCAGCAACCGGCGAATGGTCGCATCAATCTTCAGGCCGATGGGAACCGGACACAGCCCCGTTACGCGGTCGCTTGTCCGGGCCCGATCGTACATAGCCTTGGCATCGACATAGTCCATGGCCATCCGCGCCTGGCACAAGACATGTTTGCCCGCATCGAGGGCAGCCATGGTCACGGGCCGGTGCATATAGGGCCACGTCCCGATCACTACAATGTCCAGGTCGCCGCGGGCAACGAGCTCTTCCCACGTGTCGCACACGTCCGGCAGGTCGCAATCCGCCGCGGCGCGCTCCGAGGATTCCCGGGTCCGGTTCGCGACGGCAACCAGCTCAACATCGGGGACCTGTCGGAACCCGGGCACGTGGCGTTTTCGGCAGATTCCACCTAATCCCACAAAGCCGATGCGAAGTGGAGCCATCGTCTTGAAGTCTCCTCCAGCCTTGTCCGCCGGCCGCGGAACTCGAATCCTGCAGTTAGAAGGTCTCCGGCAACGAGAGCGCGGGCGGCGTTGTTTGGGGAGAGCGGTCTTCGGGCGTCTCAGCCGCAGATGTCTCCCCGAGGGGGGCGAATGCTTGGCCCGAGAAGTCCATTGGCGTCCCGTCCGGCTCGAGGAACTGGGCGCAGAGACGCCAGTCCCTTTTGCTGTGGAAACTTTTGATGAGCAACAGATTGGCGCCGGCTGCCAGAGATGCCGTCACGCCCTCTCCGGGCACGTAGGGATGGGGCCGGCTGAATGCCGCAATCTTATCGCCATTAAGCCACACCTCGGCTCCCCCGTCGCTTCCGACGGCAAGTAGGGCCGGCCCGGCCTTCGAAGCGACGACTTGGGCCATGGCATATGCCGCAGCTTCTGTCTCGGACGGAAATGCTTGTGCGAGGTCCGCCTCGGCGGGGAACCCGGCCGCCTGAACACGGCTCCAGCCATAGGTCTCGCCATCATAACGCAGTTCCCGGATGTGACCGGCCTCCGCCTCGGGTAGAAACGACTTGCCGAAGGCCTGGCCTTCGTGATCCGGAAAGGGTCCCATGACAAGCCACCCCGTGACGAATCCATTGGCCCGTGCAATATCGGCGACGTCAAAGCCCAGGGCCTGCATGCGGTCTGTGACGCCCTTGACCGTCTCGAAGTCCGTGGTCTCTTTCGCCAACACGCGCAAGGCCTCTTCGACAGCGCCGTCTTCGCCGGATGCGGACGCGATCGCCAGATAAGTCCGCGCTGCTTTGACCGCCAGGACCGGTTTTTCCCGAAACAATCGTTCGAGCACAGGAAGCGAGGCCGAGGATCCCGTTGCCTCGAGGGCCTTGACGGCCATCTCCCGCCATTTCAGATCAAAGGGACCCGTTGCGACCCCTTCAAACATCTGGCGCGCCTCGCTGATCTGGCCGCCTGCCCATGCCGCGTGGGCTTGGGCAAGATAGTGGCGCAGGGCCTCCTCCCTGTCCCACGGGGGTCCGTCCTTTGCAACAGCAAGCAGATCAGCGGGGCGACACATGACGTTCGCCAATTGCGCAGCAGCCACGCGTACTTCAGGGGACGGGTCCTTGAGCGCTGTGTCGAGGAGATACTCGACGCCAGGCACGCCTCGCGCCGCCAGAATGCGCAGCAGGGCCGCCCGCCGTGTCGACGGTGCTTCCCTAAAGGCATTGAAGAGTTGGACATTCGAGCTTCGCGCCTCGAGTTCTGTGAGAATGCGGGTCACATCCTTGTACACCGCCTCGCTATCGAGCAAGGGCACAGCGTAAGCGATTGCCTTTTCCGGTGCGAGGGCCGCGAGGCCGGCCACCGCTTGGCAGGCCTGCGATGGGTCGGTTGCCAAGTCCGCCACGGCGGCGTAACATTGTACCGCTTTGTCAAGGTCGCCTCGTCCTTGCTGCACGCCCGCCGCTACAAGGTAGGCGGCCATATAACGGGTCCTCTCGGTCTGCGTGAACTCGGGCATAATAGGGCCGGCCACGACCGGGGGAAGCCCCCGTGCAGCCAGCGCGTCGATGGCCGCCCACGCCGCAGATGGGTCTGCGGAGCGCGCCTGGTCAACAAGCGCCTGCGCATCGCTGTCGAGCGGCCCGAAGGCCTCGGCGTCAGGGAGCGGCCCCGTATCGGGCGGCAGGGATGGTTCGGTCTGCGCCAGACCATACGTCATGCTGCAAACGGTCAGAAACAGTACGCCTGCGATCACAATGCGCCTCGCGTTTGCCAACAGCTTTAGATCAGTCATTGCGCCGGTCTCCCTTCTGTGTTCACTTGACCACGCACTGCAACCTACAGGTTAGAGCCTGAAGGACCCGTGGTCAACTCACCAGCCTCGGTGCTCCCTCAACGCGCGCGCAGCCAGTCTGGACGCGCCGTTGGGCGGGCGCCTGCATCCTCGAAGCGCCAAGGTCCAGACCCTGCTACAAAGCGCTGTTTCAAGCTGCGCTCCTTTGCAAGGCAAGGTCCCTTATGCTATAAGATTTGCAGGCATGCGAGACAGCGCTGGGGCTGACAAGAGGTGACAGTCGCTATGGACAGACAATATGTTGTAGTCCTATCCGGGCCCTTGCAAGGCCAGGAGTACGACATTGCGGATTGTCTGTCCATTGGGCGCAGCCCCGATAATGCAGTCCAGCTCAATGACTTGCAGGTGTCGCGCCGTCATGCCGTAGTTCAGCGGACGCCCACGGGGACCATCCTGCGCGATCTGAACAGCGGGAACGGGACCTATGTCGGCGAGCGCCGCGTTCTCGAGTACCGTCTGTCCGATGGCGATGTGTTCCGGATCGGACCGCTCGAACTGCGTTATGAAGGGCCGTCTGAAAAGGCGGGCGCGCAACATGAGCGGGTCCATTTCGAGCAGGAGGATGCGAGCCTCGTCGAGGCGTCGGACATATCGAACGTCTATCAGACCTTCTTTCAAGAACCCAAAGGAACGGTCAGCGCGGAACAGCTCCGTAAAGCGCAGCGGCGGTTGCAGGCGGTCTATGAAGCAAATGAGATCATCGCCAGCGAACGCGAGCTAGACCGTCTTTTCGAGCGCGTGATGGAGCAGATCTTCTCGCTTGTGCCTGCGCACAACGGCGTGATTTTGCTGAAGGACGGAAAAACCGGCAAGTGCAAGACCGCCTTTATCAAGACGGGCGCCGCCCAGGAAGAAGTGTCTATCAGCTCGACGATTGTGCAACGGACCATTGAAAAAGGCGAGGCGGTTATTACATTCAATGCGGCCAGCGATGCGCGGTTTGAAGCTGGCGAGAGCATCATCGCCGAGAATATCTCGTCCGCTATGTGCGTTCCGTTGATTCATCAGGATGAGACCTTGGGCGTCGTCTACGTAGATACCCGCGGCGCCACAAGCGCCTTTACACAGAACGACCTCGAGATGCTCGTGGCGCTCTCGGGTCCGGCGGCTGTCGCCATCAAGAACGCCCAATATGTCACGAAACTGGAGAAATCGTATAAGGATACCTTGCTGACCATTGCAAACACCGTGGAAATGCGCGATCACTACACGGTGGGGCACACATGGCGCGTGACGCGCTTCGCCCTCGAGATAGCCCGAGAACTGGGCTGGGACCAGGAGCAGCTCAACGTCTGCGAGCGCGGCGGGCTGCTCCATGACGTGGGCAAGATCGCCATTGACGATGCGATTCTTCGCAAGCCCTCGGGTTTGACTCAGGATGAGTATGAAAAGATGAAGATCCATCCCGAACGAGGGGCGCGGCTCCTTCGGGACAGCGAGTTTCTTGTCCCCCTTGTGCCCTACGCCTTATACCACCATGAACGCTTCGATGGGAAGGGTTATCCCTTTGGCCTGGCCGGCGAGAACATCCCTATCGAGGGGCGCATCATAGCGGTGGCCGACACCTTCGATGCGATGACCAGCAACCGCCCCTACAGGAAAGGCTTGGATCCGGCCATTGCGGTTGCAGAGATCGAGAAGGGCAAGACCACCCAGTTCGATCCGGCATGTGTCGACGCCTTTATAGCGGCTTATAAAAAAGGGCGCATCGACCCTATCCTTCAGGAGTACAACAAAGGCGAGAAGAGTGTTGTGTGCCCCTTCTGCAGCACCTACGTCCGCATACCGGAAGGCTGCAAAGAAAGCGACCGCATCGAATGCGGCGTCTGTCACCGCAAACTCCGGCTGCATTTCAAGAACGACACGTGGTTCGCCGACTTGGTCCCAGCCACGGAAACCGTGGTCCGCGCCGGCCAGGCTGCATCAAAGTGAACCAGTCTGCTGCCTGCGCTTATCGTGCATCGAGCTCCGCTTCAATCGCGGGCAGCGCGTGGTAGACAACGTCGGCCACTACTTGCAGACTCGAAGCGCAGCACTTATCCAACGTATCCGCTTCGGTATGCCATGTGGCGAGATGGTCCAGAACCGTGCGTCCGTACGTGAAATCGATGAGATCGATGACGGGCACGCCCGCCCGATGGAACGGGATGTGGTCGTCCGACACGTTCTGGTACGAATCAAGGAAGTGTCCGCCGTATCCCAGTGATTCTGCGGCCGCCCAGATAGGGTCGACAAGGAATCCCGCCGCGACGACGTCTTTCTCAATACCGAGATAGCAATCGCCTATCATGTCAATGTTGATCATGGCGTCGATTTCGTCGAGTTGCCCTGACGCCTTGAGCAACGCGACAAAGGCCCGGCTCCCGTAAACGCTGTCTGTGGCTGTCCAGTTGACGAACGCCTCCTCGCCGTCGAAGAAGCAAAGCCACACAGACCGCCCTTCCCGCCGCGGTCCGAGAGCGCGGGCCATCTCGATCATCCACGCGGTGGTGGATCCGCCGTCGTTGGCGCCCACGAAATACATATCAGGAAAGTATTTTGTCTCGTAGTGGTTCCCGAGAACGAGGATTCCGGGTTTGCTCCCTTTCACAACGCCCACGACATTCACCATGGGCAAGACGCCGATGGGAGTCTCGGCTTCGAAGGCGTGCTCCCAAACTTCGAGACCCGCCGCGTCGAGCTGTTCCTGGATGAAGCTGCGCAGCGCAGCAAGTTCAGGCGAACCCGAAGGACGCGGGCCGAAACCCACCACAGTCTCGAGATCCGCCCAAGCCCGTTCGGCGTTGAATGGAGACTGCCGCGGACACGGCTTCACCGGACGATCAAAAGGGCACGCGGCGGCAGCAAACACCAATAGACTGCAACATGCGACCCTGCTCCAGCCTGTCGCACCTATCACAGCACCCTCACTGTATTGCTCACCGGCGCCGAAGCCGGAAAGGACGCGGCCGAGGCCGGCGACCCGGTTCCTCCTGTATTCTGGCGAGTTTCTTGTCCTCACCAGGGGTTCCGCCATTATCGTCGCTAGGAATCACGCCAAGTCTGTCGCCGATTGGTTCGATGTTCTCTGGAACGAAATCCGGCTGCGCCTCTGCGACAGGATACGGTTGAAATGGCGACGGCTTGCGCCGACCCCGCCGCGCGGCAGGCACCAAGCTGTAACCGATGATATCGCCCAAGTCAAGAAAGAACGCGATGCAGAGGATGAACACCTCCATTAGCCCGACTGTCTTGACATCGAAGAGCCTCGAGAACACGGCGAACAGAGGATTCTCGAGATTGACGGGGTCTGGCAGGGCTAGACCACCGACCACGCCCGCCTCGCGCACCATGACCCGCAAATCATCTTGAAGTTCTTGAATCTCGGGAATGGTTTTCGCCTCCGACGACAACAAAAGCCGGTTAGCCTCTTCTTTGGCGCGCAGCGCTTCGTCAATGGTCTCGAGATCGACCTGCGTTGTCTTCTCGAGCAGCGTCAGACGATACCGCTCCTCCTTTGCAATGGGGCCATAGCCGGCGGGCGCTTCGCGCAGCCCTTCGATTTCCGACTCGAGTTCGCCTTCTTGTTTGGCCACCTCTTTCCTGAACTCATTGCGTTTCTCGATGAGCGTATTCTGGACTTGGGCAAGATAATCCTCGTATACCGACCGCATTCGGCTGTTCGAGTAACTGATGAAGAAGTCCTCGTTCGCGTACCGGTACAGCACGTCCATATTGAAGCTGATCGAGATGAAAGCGATGATCGTCAAGCCGATGACGCCGACGATGTTGAGGCGTTTTTGCTCGTCGATGATGGCCATCTTGAGTGCAAAAAGCATGAGCCCAATGGCTATCGACAACCCCAGGGCGAAAATGGACACTGAAACGACCCTCGTCTGATCCCACGGAATACTGACGATCGGTTCAGGCAAGATCGAGTCGCGCAGACTGATGTACGTCGTCCACATCGACACGATCGTCAAGATGACCATCGCAATGTAGACAATCCGCAGCGGTGTCCGTTCCATAAGAATCTCCTGACTCAGCCCGCGTTATTCTACCCGGCATGAAAAAGAAACGCCAATAGATGTGGAAGACTCGACGTTCGCGCCTACACGAGCTCTTCTATGAAACATACCCACCAGCGCTTAGTCATTCCGTCGCTATGCAGCACGCCCCTCTTTTCAGAATGCGGCAGGCCTTTGCGCCTTCTCCACGACGGGCCGCTCGACACGTTATCTTAAATAAGAAGATCTGCGTCAAGCGTGCAGAGTTCCCTTCCTCCAGGGATCCTAACGCCGCGACGCCGTCTTTGATGGGCGGCCCCTGTCTCACGCGTTCTCCCCCAGACCTCCGGCGAAGACCCACTTAGACCAACGCGATCACTCGTCAAGCACGGTGCCTGTGTTGGCATCGTACAGGGGCGCTACGGCGTCTTGCGCCTCGAGAGTCACGGAGCGCACCGCCACGCCTAGTTCACGATAGTCCTGGTTGTCGGGCATTACCTTCGCGGGCGTCCACACCTTGACGCGCAGGACAAGCTGCACCTCGCCCTCTTGCTGAGGGGGAATCGCGGCTGTCGCTTCGCCGATTCCTTTATCTGGGAGCGCGGCGAGTCTGGCGTCGCCCAGAAAGAGCCCATTGTCTGGGGACGCGGCATGATCCGGAACCATTACCTCCATGCGCAAGGCATAGCTGCGTCCGGGCTCCACCGGCAAGCGCAGGAACGATTCGCCTTGCGACCAGCGTTTGGTTCCTTTGTCCTCAGGCCATTCGCCGGCCGCTTCGCGGCCATGCCAGCGCCGGAGGAAACGCGAGTCGCCCGATCGGCCGACATCGATGCGGTAGTGGGTCTTGGCCTCTTCAGGCCAATCCAGCTCGTTTGACTCGTTGGCGAGCATCTGCGTGCGTTTGCCAGCCTCGTTGTGGACTTGGATTCCGCCATCGGCCTGGTTGGCTATAAGGATCGCCGACGCGACCTTCGGTCCAACAGCCACATGGAGATCGTAGTCTGCGAAGGTGTTGCCGTCGATGATGGCTTTGCCTGCGTCGAGCTGGATGGCAGGCGACCCTTTGCCCGCCACATCCCATTGGCAATAGTTGGTCGCAACCGAGGTGAACTGCATGTCGGGGCTCCGCAGCCAGACGCAGCGGTCAATAGGACCCCAGAAAGAGCAGTTCGAGAGGCTGACTTTGCCCTTGCCCGCACCTTCGGCGATCTCGACGCCGACCGAATCGCCGCTCCCCCAGCGGCCGACCAGTTCGCCGTTGGTGATGAGGATGCCGGGAGGCTGGCTGTCCTCGACCAATACCGCACGGCGGCAGCAGTCGGCCCCGATACCGAGAAAATTGCCGTTGCAGGCGCCCGCTTTCGAAGCGGAGAACTTATAGCCCACGCCGTAGCCGAAGCAAAACGTGTTTGTAACGTATTGCCAGTCGGTACGGGCGAATTCGAAGGCAACGCCGTTGAGATTCACCCATTCGCAGTAAGGATCATCGGGCCGGTATACGACGCCGAACGGCCAGTAATGGACATTTTCCACCCGCCCAATATCGTAGCACTCGTCCACGTAAAGCCCGCGGAAACTCGGGTAGCCGTGAACATTCCGGACCAGAAACCGGGCCGCCCCCTGATAGACAATTGCCTCATAGGAGTTCAGAAAGCAGCAATCGACGACGGCCGTGTTTGCCGTGCCGCTTGAGGCCACGGTCGGCGGGTAGGGGATCGGCGGGACGTCCTCTTTACTCCATTCAGGGTAGGCGACCATAAAACCCTGCAGCACCGCCATGCTGCCCGCCAGGCGGATAAAGGGCTCGCCCTCGCGCGAGCCGCGGCCCGCATAGGCCAGTAATACCGAGCCGTCCAATCCCGCTCGCCCCTCCCGCTGGTCCGTGGGCGGCGTGCTGAACACGCCTTTCAATGTTACCGCGCCTGGGATACGCAAGTTTCCATTGATGCGGTAGTGGCCTGCAGGCACATGAACAACGCCGCCGCCTGCTTCCGCGGCAGCATCCAAGGCCTGTTGAAAAGCAGCGGTGTCATCCGTCTGCCCGTCGCCTGCGGCGCCTGACTCCTTGACGTTCCACTCCTGACCGTGAGCGCTCGCTGCCCACAACAACGCACAGAAGCCCACAAGCATGAGTCTCATCATTCTGACTCCCCCTTACTTTTTGCACCTGTATAGGCGCGCCACTGGTCACAGCTTTTCGATCGCTTTATGCTTACTCTGATACAGGCAAACCTTGCGTGTCAACTTCTCAAGAAAAAAGAAAAGGCGAGGCCCCGGCCCTAAAAAGGGTCGCGGTCCTCGCCCGTGGAATGCTGTAATCTGGCCGTCTTTCCAGAACGGCAGGCCCAGACAGGTCAGCCGTAGCCGCCTGCGGCCCCTATCATGAGCTGAAGCAGGCCGCCGGGACTCGAGATCGGGAATTTGCCCTTCTGGCTGTACTTGAGGAACTCGACGTGTCCGTCCATGTAGAGCACGTTGCTGCCGCCGGGGACATGATTGAACCGTGCAACGCTTGTGTCGCTTGCGCCGCCGCCCCAGCCGGTGCCGGTCATCCAATCAATGCCGCAGCCCCAGGCGTCAAACATAGCGGGAATAACGCTCTGCGCTCTGGCGCCGGCGGCCGGGTTGTTGATGTCCGTGATGAAAAACCGCTCGATGCCCTCGCGTAACCGCTTGTAAGACGTCGGCAACCTGTTTCCGTACTCATCAACAGCCCACCCGGCTGTTTGCCAGATCGACAGCGCCGTATACCAACCGGTGTAGCTCTGGTACGACACCGTGTTCAGGTCGATCTCGCCGGTACGCGGAGCGTTAATCGTCCAGAACTTGCAGACCTCCGTGGGAAGACCCCAGTAGAGAGCCGGCTCGTCCTTCCACGCCTCGGCATTCGGCAGTTGGTATACCCATCCGTAGTAATTGTCCCCGGTGTGAATGCTCTTGCAATAGATCAGGTCGGCGAGTTGCAGCGCCGACTCGGTGGCATATCCTATTGTAGACATAGGACGCCGCCAAACCGAGCAACGTGTGCGTGCACGAGTTGTCTTGCATGGTCTGGGTCTGCGAGTACGCGGCAGCCGACCTCTGGACCATCGCCGCCATGTCGTCATCGAGTTGCATCGCCGAGCCGGTCACGTCGCCCCGGGAATCCGACGGGCAGATCATAAGGTTCGGGTCTGTCCAATAGTCCGGGTACAGTTCTTCGCTATCTACGCCCATATTCGCAAACAGTGCGACGGCGCCCCCGGGACCAATCCCTTCAAGGTACGGCGCCTTGTTAGTCCAGGATGGGAACAATCCTTCTTTGCTCTCCGATGAGAACATCTTGAAGATAAGCGACCACTGTTTCAGGTTGTTGGCGCATGAGGCGCGCCGGGCAGCTTCTCGCGCACGCGAGAGGGCCGGCAGCAGAATCGACGCCAGTATCCCGATGATCGCGATAACAACAAGAAGCTCGATAAGGGTGAATCCTTGCTTTGTCGTATGCATCCGTGTTTGCTCCTTGCGGCTAGGACAGCCGCTTGCGTAAAGGTGCAGTTTGTCACAACGAAGATGTAGTGCATCGCCGATGCCCTGGAAGCTTAGATTCACCTCCTTCCCATGCAACTCCCCTGCGTTTTGCAGGTTAACAAGAGCAACTTGTCATTAGGCGCTGATTCTTTCATACTCGATTATGACAAAAAAGGCGTTTTGCGTCTTGTTCAGAAGCGAGGAACCTCTTGTATGAATCAAGCATTCCCAATCGCGGCGCGCTACACCCATTCGAGAGGATCTGTCGGGCTTTCCGCAGCACGTCCGGTCTCGGTTCATTCCTACATCATCTTCAGGCAGAATGGGCCCGATGTTGCGGGTGTATCCGCCGATGCGTGCGCCATCCCAATGGGCTACGTGATCCCGGTAGCGGCCCAGCGCGTCCTTCCGCATGACCATGCCTATTACGAGACCTCCTTTTTCCTCAGCGGACACGCGCTCCACAAGACCTCCACCTATGAACGGCACGTGCATAGCGGCATGGTCATTGTAGTTCCACCGGGCGCCGTACACGCGTACGAGTATTCTCCCGGCCCGCCGGTCGTTCAGATTAACGTCTACTTTCTTGCAGAATGGTTTTTGGACGAAATCGGTTCCTTTTGGCAAGAGGAAGGACTGGTGCCTCTGTTCTTCTCGGGTCTTCTTTTCAAAAAGCCCATTTTTGACCATATACCCCAGTTTACAGTCCCTGCCGATGTGTTCGCGCAATGCCTAGCCGATCTCGACGATATTCTGGTCGAGTTCAAGCGCGACAACTCCTCGATGGCCTTTGTGAAGTCTTCGTTCCTTCGCTTTCTCGTGCGCCTGAGCCGTGCTTACGTGCAGGAAGAGCCTTCCTATGCGTTTCTCCCGTTCCGCAACGAAGTCATGACCGCCATCGCGCATATCGAGCGCGCAATCGAGCAGGGGGAACCGTTTCACGTCGCTGAGACGGCGCACATGCTGGGCATTTCCAACGAACACTTCAGCCGCCTCTTTCGCTCCGCGACCGGATGGAGTCCCCTGGACTATTTCCAGCGGCGCCGGGTCCAGAAGGCCAGCCGTTTGCTTCTCGAGCACAGAGTTTCCATCACGAAGGCGGCCCATGCGATGGGATACTTCGACTCGTCTCACTTCTGTCACAAATTCCGCAGATACCTGGGGATGACGCCCCGTGAATTCCGTAAGCGCTATGGGACGCATGGCGCGGGCCTCGACCACAACGCTCAAGTCTCTCCGTTTCAAGAAGAAACGGCTGGTCCTCTTCCCAATCCCGCAGATCCGGAATGAGGCCGGCGCCACAGCCTACCTACAAGCCCAGAAAAAGCATGCTCTCAAAGAAACGCCTGACGGCGTCACTACGAACAACCAAGCCTCGTCACAGGCGAACAGTGTGTTGGCAGCGCGCCCATAAGGACGTTCGCAGGCCAAAGACGCTCGGGATGAAAGCAAAACGCGCTGAACGACAGCAGCAAGGCTACGGGGAACGCACCTCTTACAGCGGCTCATAGGAAACGTTCAAGGCTTTTTCGCGCTTCGTCACCGGACTATTTGTTGTGAATGGTTATCCTACGGCCGCACTTGCTGCACTGGACCGTGTCGGCTTGGAAGCCGGGCGAGAGATTGATCGTATTGCCGCATGGGCACTTGAAAGACATCCATTGCCCTTTCTGGCGCGTCACACGCAGGTTTTCTGCCGGCTTGGCCCGCCCTTTGGCCGTGCGTATCGGCGCGCCTGAAGCGCCCGTTCTCGCCCCAGCCAGGGGCACCTCGAGCCGGCGATGACAACGCGGGCATTCGATGTGTTCTTGCTTGAAACCGGGCGGCAATTTCACCCGGATGCCGCATGGGCACGACAGGAAGGTAAACTGATTGGCGCTACGCACCGCATCAGTTGCCTGGCGCAACTGAACCGCGGGGTCGGCTGCCTCGAGCGCTTCGGCACGGGCCTCACGAATTGCTCCTGCAGGCGCTGCCGCTAAAGCAGACGCAGGCACCTGCGCCCGCGCCCCAACCGACTCAGACGCACGCTGATACTCGGCGAACGAAGCGGTTCCCGCCATGCCCCGCAAGATGCGGACGCGCTCATGGGTCGGCGGATGCGTGCTGAAAAGACCTATCAGGGCCTTCCGGTCCCGCTGCAGCGGATTCACGATGTACATAGGGGCGGTCACGCGGTTGACTGCGGCAGGCCGGGTCTTATCGGAGGCGATTGCCTCGAGCGCTGATGCGAGCCCGTCTGGGTAGCGCGTGAGCACAGCCGATTGCGCATCGGCAAGATACTCGCGTCGCCGCGAGGCTGCAAAGTAGATGAGGCGTGCCAATAGGGGCGCAAGAATGGCGAGTACAATCGCCACGATGATCATGATGGCCTGGCCTTGGCCGCCGCCCCGTCTTCTCCGCGATCCCCCATAGCGACGCCCGGCGCCGCTGTAGAACATCCCGCGCAGGAACACGTCCGCCACAATCACGATTGCGCCGGCCATAACGCCGATCATTTGCATGAAGAGGATGTCCCGGTTGATAATATGGCCGATCTCATGCGCAACGACCCCTTGGAGTTGGTCGCGGTTCAGTTTGCTGAGCAGGCCGGCCGTAACCGCCACCGCCGCATGGTCCGGGTCGCGTCCCGTCGCAAAGGCGTTCGGGGCCATGTCGTCAATGATGTAGACGGCGGGCATCTTGCCCATGCCTGCCGCAATGGTCATCTCCTCGACGACGTTGAAGAGCTGGGGGTGGTCTTCTTTCTCGATACGCCGGGCACGGCTCGACGCCATGAGAATGCCTGATCCCCCGAAATAGGCCGTCATAGTCAGGATAAACCACAGCCCGAGCGCGACGGCCACGCCCAGAAAACCTCCCGCGTACTCCATGAACGGCGACTCAGGGGGCGGGCTTTTACCGGTTGGGCTCTCGGCATACATAGCCCGGTACGGCCCGGGATAGAGCACGGCTTGCCCAATGGTGAAGCCCAGCGCCATCAACAGCAGGGCCATAGAAAACACGAGAACGGTTGACCGGCGCTTGTTGGACCGAATCTGTTCCCACATCGCGTCGACCTGCGCCTATGCCGGCGGCATCCAGTAGACCGAAACCTTCACGAGAAGCTCACCTTGGGCGCCTCGCGCTCACCCGGTTCCTCAATCTCGAAGAACTCTTCTTGCCGGAAGTTGAACGCGCCCGCCACAACGTTCGTTGGGAATGACTGAAGCCGGGTGTTGTATTTCATGACTCGGTCATTGTAGTACTGGCGCGCAAAACCGATCTTGTTCTCGGTCGAGGTCAGCTCTTCCTGAAGAGCAAGAAAGTTCTGGTTCGCTTTCAAGTCCGGGTAGTTCTCGACCACGACCCGGAGTTGACCCAAGGCTTGGGTCAGCATGCTCTCCGCCTGGCCGCGTTCCGCCACGCCTTGGGCGCCCATCGCCTGACTTCGGGCTTTCGTGATGTTCTCGAGCGTCTCGCGCTCGTGCGTCATGTAGCCCTTCACCGTCTCAACGAGATTGGGGATCAGATCGTGGCGGCGTTTGAGTTGCACGTCGATCTGCGCCCACGCGTTGCGCACTTCGTTGCGGAAGCGGATGAGGCCATTGTACATGGCAATCAGCCAACCTCCTACCAAGACAACGACGCCGACGAGAACGAGCAGGATGATGATGGGTGATAGCATCCGTGTTCCCTTTCATTCTTTGGACCCTAGACTTGTCTCACATAACTTGTCCCGAACTAAGACTCTTTGTCTGAGGCCGTGGTTTTCCCAAACATGCCTCTAAGAAATGCGGCGACCTTGTCCCCGCCTGAAATCGAGAGTCCATGACGGGCCAGCGCCTCAAGCTCGCCCGCATCAAACCACAACCCCTCGCCGCGCACACACCGGGCGTACGTAATGGGCGGGTCGGCGCCGGCCACCCTCTTGTCCATCTTTTTGCCGCACCGTGGGCATTTTCGTAAGGGCTCGCCCGCCGCTGGCCTACAATCGCCGGCTGCAAGCAGTTGTCCCACTTGCTCTACGTCAAAACCGAACAGCACGGCAAGCTCGCCGGCGTCGAGCCATACGCCGCCGCAATTAGCGCAATAGTCAACCTCGACAAGGTCATATTCCACGACGACGAGAACCTCGCCGCATGCCGGACAGCGCATCCCTCTAAATCCCTTCGGCTTTGGGTCAATGACCAGTCCATTCTAATGCAGGTCCCAGAGAATTGCGAATAGGGGCTGCCCAGTGGAAGTTTGCAGCCGTCTTCGATACCATAAGCTGCAGGCTCAGGGGAAAAGAGGATGACGCGAAAGATGGACGCTGTCGTGGATCGCCTGCTGCGCTCTGAGGAACCCTCAGTCCGTTACAAAGTCCGGGTGCATGTCCTGCGGGAAAACCAGGATAGTTCGTCGATCCGTGCACTGCGCGCACAGATCCGCAGCTCGCAGCGTGTACAGGATCTGCTTTCGCACCGCCGGCCGGATGGCCGCATAGAGCCCGTAGGCCATGTGTATAAGAAATGGATCGGCGCTCACTGGATCCTCGCGAGTCTCGCAGATATCGGCTATCCACCGGGCGACGCGTCGCTCCGTCCGGCCATGCAGCAAGTGTTTGATTGCTGGCTCAGCCCCGACGCGCTTGCGGAACGCGTTTGCCGCCAAGCGCCCACTGCCCACCGCGATCGGGGCGTTCCTATCCTCGACGGCCGTGCCCGGCGCTGCGCCTCGCAACAGGGCAACGCGCTTTTTGCCGCGCTGACCCTGGGCTTCGTAGATGAACACGTGCATGCACTGGCGGAGCGCCTCCTGCGCTGGCAATGGCCTGACGGCGGCTGGAACTGCGACCGGAAGCCCGAAGCGCAAAAGTCGTCGTTTTTCGAGACCCTCATTCCCTTGCGGGCCCTCTCCTTATATGCACGGGTTACCGGCAATCAGAACGCGGCGGCCGCGGCGGAACGGGCCGCCGACGTATTCCTCAAACGGCGTCTGTTCAGGCGGATATCCGACGGTCAGGTCATGGATCTGCGGTTTCTTATGCTGCACTATCCATGCTATTGGCACTACGACATCCTCTTTGCCCTCAAAGTCATGGCCGAGGCCGGGTTCATCTGGGATATGCGTTGCGTCGAGGCCCTGGACATTCTCGAATCTAAACGGCTTTCAGATGGCGGCTGGCCCGCTGAGGAGCGTTTCTACAAAACCTCGACCAAGGTCGCCAGCGCGCGCGACCTGGTCTCCTGGGGCGGCGTCAACAAGCGGCATATGAACGAATGGGTAACCGCCGACGCCCTCTGCGTTCTTCACGCGGCCGGCCGGCTGTAAAAGAGACCGAGCCCGAAACATCTTCCCTGGCCCCTGAAGCACGTCCCTCATGCGATGCGCCATTCGAGAATTTGCCCCTTGACACTGCGCACTGAAGGTGCTACGGTTGCGCCGTCCAAAAAAGGAACGGACCGAAGCGGGCCGGCAGCGCCCAGCTCGGCGATTCCTCCTTGTTGGATACACGGGGGTCTGTATCGCACATGTAAAGGGCGGTCTGTTCGTAGAAGCCCAAACACGGGGGAATATCCCGCCAAATGAACAGGAGAGGTGCAATGATTAGCAAAGCTATTGATGTAAAAGTCGGCGTAAAGCCTGTCTGTGCCAACTGGCATATCAGTCCCTGGGAAGGGATCGTTATGAAAGAGATTAGCACAGAGGAGGCGCAGAGCAGGTTTGCCGACTACGTCACCAACCTCCAGAAATACATCTCAGACCGGGCCAACGTACTGAAACCTCAGTTCATAGAAAGAGGAGAATGCATAAGCGCTGAAGAAGACGAAGCACTGAGGAGCGACTTGCACAATGTGGACCTGTTTCTCCCCGCCAGCTTCGGCGCGTGGGGGGGAGGATATACCGGCGTTCAGCTCGGGCAGCGATACAAAAAGCCGGTAGCCGCCCATGTCGAAGTCTCAGCGAACCTCCGGAGCCGAAACCTCGAGGGGTACGTGATCCTGGACAATAACGACCTGACCGACGTGATTGCCTTATTGCAAGTGAGGAAAGCGCTCAAGCAAACCAGAATGCTGCTTGTTTCAGAGGCTGTATTGCCAAAAGACGTTTCCGACAATGTTTGGGATCTCGAAGACGTCAAAGCAAGGTTCGGGACCGAGTTCCATTCTATCTCCTTGACGGAATTCTACAATGAAATGGATAGAGTGCTTGAAGCGGAAGACGAACGCAAAGCGACGGAGGAAATATCCAAGAGACTGATGCAACAGGCCCAGAAGGTCCACATGGAGCAGCAGTACGTGGTCCCGTCTGTGGCCCTGTATAAAGCCGCCAAAAACTTGATGGAAAAGTATGGATGCAACGCCTTCACCATACCCTGCTGCGACGTAATCCCCAATACCATGGCAAGCGAAAGGAAAGCCGTCCCGTGCCTGGCCCACACCCTGCTGAAAGACGAAGGAATTCCATCGTCATGCCAGTATGATGTGACTGCCTTGCTGAGCATGATGGTGTTAATGTACACGTCAAAGAAATCGTGCACGATGGGCAATCCCTCCTATGACTTGAACAAAAACACCCTGAGGCTCTGGCATGATGTGCCCGGACTGAAAATGGAAGGTCTGGACAGACCGGACGCCCCGTACGAGCTGAGGAACTTCACCCCGTCGGGTTGGGGCGCAAACATTCGCTACGATTTCGCCCGCGATATCGGCAAAGAAGTGACCGTCGCCCGGTTTAATCCATTGGTTACAAAGCTCTTCGTAGCCAAAGGCAAGATAGCCGGGTGCGACAGCTTCGACAAGATCGGCTGCACGCTGGTAGCAGAGATTGAATTCCCGGATATGCGGAAATTCCTTCATACGCTCGGCGACTTTGGGGCCCATCTGTGCATGATATATGGAGACTACAGCCAGGAATTGGAGCAACTAGGCAAGCTCATGGGCTATGAGGTCGTTCGAGGCGATTAGGAGACGCGCGGCCAAGCAGCTCCTGAAACGTCAACACGACGCTCCCGGCCCCCCCGACTTGGGCCCGGAAAATCTGTTGGCCCGAGAAGGAAGCCAAAACGAACGGGCATGGCGCAGCGGCATTCTTGACACACTCTGAACACGGCGGCCCTGCGCCTCCTTTTCCCGGACGCGACATGCCGCGTCCGCCAGTAACGGCGCTACATGTAGTCGAGGCCGAAACGTGCCCCTATTGCCTGGTGCGCGTTTCGGCCCGGCGGTAATTCTGTCTTTTCGGCCTGGTCCCAGACACTCTGTTACCCTAAAAGGTCGCGAAAACAGAGCCAGCCGTCCACCTCGATGCTCGATTTTCGTGAGCATGCTGTTCGCGTCGTAGCTGTAGCCCGTCGTCATGCCGTTCGGATGGCTCTGCTGCGTGGGCTGGTCGAGCGCGTTGTAATCAAAACCCCAGACCTTGCTGCCCGGCGCCGTCGTACTGGTAGACCGTGGCCTTGCCGTTGGCGTAGTTCACCTTGGTCAGGCGCATGTTTTCGTCGTAGTCATAGTCCGTCGTATGAGACAAGCCGTCCGTCACGGTCGAGATCTCACCGCTGGCCGTGTACGTGTAGGTCACATCGTCCACCGGGTCCGACTGTTTGGTCATGCGGCCTTGGAAGTCATATTCCATCGTGGCGGTCGTACCGTTGGCGTCCGTCTGGCTCGTGATCCGCCCGAGCGGGTCGTAGGCCATCGTCGTGGCATAGTCGGCGCCGCCCGGCGGCGTCATCATGGTCGTGCGGCCCATGACGTCATAGGCATACTGCGTGACCCGGTTGTCGCCGCCGCGCACCGGGGTTTCGAGCAAAGCCATATGCATTTTCCAGGAGGTTCACTGACTGTCAGCCTTTCGGCCCGCCTCCGCCCTTGCCTGCTCTTGCTGCGCCCAATCGTCCTGGGGGCTTTTGCGGAGAATAGCTCCTAACACCGATAATGCTTCGTCCCACTTCTGCTCCACCCGAAGCACAAATGCAAGCCACTTAAGGGTATACTCATCCTCCGGCTTCTCGTTCTGCACCTGACGCAGTTTGTGTTCCGCTTCTTCGAACGCTCTTGTTTTGGCCAATAAAACGCCCTGTTTGAGTCGCAACCAGGCGAGCAAATTCGAGTCGCCCTGCCTCGAAAGGCCCAGAGATGATCCCTCGAGTAATGCTTCACAACGCTTGTAGGCATTAAGGGCTTTGTGATCATACCCGCAGCGCTGTGCTAGTTTCCCCAATTCCAGCCAAGGGTAAACCTCGTTCGGGTAATCTCTAGCTAGCTCTTCCAAAACTTGCATTGCAGAGTCCGTGTCCCCCAGCCCATACAAGCACTTGGCGATAGACACTTGTCCCGGGGGGTCCTTAGGCGTTCGGACAAGGCACCATAGCGATGCACGGTACGCTCGAAATGCATAAAACACCGTCCCCGCAATTAGGAGAAGGATCTGGACTAAGAACAACCCGATAGCTCGCATGTACCTTGCGCCTCTCTTTACCGCACGATACAACCCAATTCAAGAACAGGGGTCTGCTCGCTCTTCCGCCGCCATAGTCGTAGGACACGTTGCTCTCGCCCGGGAAGTTGGAGGTGACGCTATTGAGCGTCCGCGTGCTGAGTTCGTTGCCGCTGTCGTACGTGAACGCCGTGGTCGTGTTGCTCAGGCTCCCGCCGATTAATTGGATGTCGTCCACCCGGTAATCAGAATACGGCGCATTCTCGAACCGCAGGTAGGACGTGGTTGTGATGCTCGCGCTCGACGTCTCGAGGATCTTTTCCATAGCCCCGCCCTTCTCGCCGCGCCACACCCTCACGCTCGCGCCGTCCGCCACAACGCGCACATCATACCACGCGTCCTCCGTGGTGGCAATCGCCTCGGTGTCCAGATACTGGTAGCTGGCCCCGTCAATCCGCTGCACGATCTTCGCCCACCCCGGATACAGAAAGACGGCCACCCAGTTGCTTGCGTCGAGCCGGC
>CAZBQH010000284.1:0-3304 GCA_964493915.1 uncultured Nitrospiraceae bacterium | reverse complement strand
ATGCAATCAATATCCACGCGCGGGCGGCCGTCGTCTCCGATGTGATCGGGCCGTCGCGTCTGCTTGTCAATCCCGGTGGTTGCGTAGGCTATCGCGTCGGCGATCACCTTCAGGTTTACGACCCGGAGCACGGACGCATTCGAAGCGAAGGGATTCGCATTACAGAGCTCGAGGAGTCTGCCCCCGGGGTGTTGCTCGAGCTGGATCGTCCGATTGGGGACATCGTGACCGGCGCGAGCTTCCGCGATGCCGACCACCTGTTCAACCTCGATGCTTGCGGCGCTGGCGCGGTCATCCGGAACTGCCGCTTCGGCATCCACCGGGGCCGTGGCATCCTCCTAAAAACCCGAGACTGCATCATAGAGAACAATTCTTTCCGCAACCGCGAAGGCTGGGGGATCGCGATGCACCAGTTTCAGGAATGGGGCGAGGGGCCGGCCGCCCGAGACGTACTGATCCGGAGAAATACGTTCGAAGGCGTCGGCGTGGGTTGGAGCGCTTTCATCGATATTCGTCCATCAAGGCGCGGCAACGCCCCTGCCGAGGGGCGTCCCGTGAAGGCCATCCGTATTGAAGGCAACAGGATGGTCAATCCGCCCAACGGCGTCCTCAGTGTATGGGCGGCGCAGGGACTCGAGTTCATCAACAACACTATTGAAGCCGCCGCTGGAACGCGGACGGCGCCCGGCGCTCTCTTGTCCTTTTTCACGGGCGGCAACATCACCGTGAGGGACTTGAACGTATACGATCGCAACGAAAAGACCACTGCGGTCATCTACGCAGCTCCAGAGGTCGCTGCGGACGGCAACGGCTTGTCTGTGGCCGGGGTGTCGGCTGACGTTAGACCCGGGACTCCTATTGTGTACCGGGAAGGAACTTGAAGCCTTGATCTGCAGCGGCTGGCAGCAGGTCGCCGATCCGCGGTCTCGGTTACGTTCCGTAGTCCACCAGGCAGTGCACGAGGTCTTTGCCGACATCCCTTTCCGTCCGTTCGAAGATGGGGTGTTCTAGGTTTTTGTCGACGGCTCTGCCGAAGTTTTCCCGTACGGCCCGTTCGATTTGCGCCAGGTCATAGGGACAAACGTAGGTAAAACGGTCGCCCATGCAGGGGTCGTTGCCGCCGAACTCGCAGTAGTCTCGGAGCGTGCCCCACTCGGAGGCTATTGTGTGCACGCCGATTTTGGCCGCCTCGAGGTAGGTGTAGCCGGGCGCCTCCCAGAAAGCGGGATGGACATGGAGCCCGCAGTTCTCGTACGCACTGCGCAAACAGGCTTCCGACAGCCGTTGTCCATTGGGCATCTGGATGATGCGCGTCGCCCCGCCGACTACCTGGGTGGGATACTCCTCGCTGACGATGAGCGTCGGGGCCTTGCGGTACTTTGCAGCAGCGTTGACGACCAAGAGGTCGTATGTCTTCTGGTAACCTTTCGTTGTCACCAGCACCAGGGGCATGTCCAGGTTCCGCGTCGCCAATACCGTAGCCAACTGGTTTTTGCGCGTCTCGAGACGGCCAACCTGCAAGAGGTACTCGCCCTTGGCCAGCCCGGTAAGCTTGAGGAACGCATCCGAATAGTCAGCGCGCTGGCTTACCAGGGGGATATTCCAGAAAACAACCGCCGTATTGCACATCGGGCAGTCGCGCTGCATGGTTCGGGCCTCGCGGTGCGACGCGGCCACGCAAACGGAGGCGGCCCGCATCACGGGGAGGTTGACAAGGGTGTTTTTTGGTACTTCATGATTGAAGTAGTTGAAGATGTTCGGGTTTTCCCAAAGGTCTTCCATGCGGAGTTTGAGACCCTTTGTGTCGAGTCCTTGCAGACACATTGAAATGTAGTCGGAGAATCCCATGGACTGGGGATAGTAGAACTGGAAGTCCTCGTGAAAGCCGAAGAGACCGAAGGGAATATCCCGGTCCTGTAATACTTTGGCGTTGGCTCGTTGGTCCATGCACGTGTTGCTCAGAAAAACGAAATCGCAGTCTGTCAGTTCAGCGGCTGTTCGGGCCATGCGCACGTCGATTCCCATCTGCTCGACGCCGTCCCGCGCCGAGCGGAGCGCCCGGAGATCGCCACCCCATTGGTGATCGTTCTGGCGGGTGGCGATCCCAACCTTCGAGGGGAGGACAGACTTGAGAGGGCGTACCCTGGACCGCTCGAAATACTTGGCGTTCCCGTCTCTCAACGCAGGTTGATGACCGCTCTTAACGTCAAGGAATGCGTATAGCTTGTCGAGATACGCGCCGCCCAAGGCCATAAGGGCCTCGTAGGAACAGATGAAGCAGTTGTCGTGCCGCGCGGCTACTGCCTGCATGATGGCGAGGGCGCGGTCTATCTCCGCCACGGCCAAGTCGAAATCGTCCTGTGTGTGCTCCCGGCATTTCGACCGAATCGCCACGTTGCGGTCGCGGACTGTCAGCACGATGCGCACATCGTAACCGGCAAGCTTGAGACCTTCGATAAAGGGCAGCGGATCTAGAAATGCCCGGCTGGTGTCGCGCCCCTGCACCTGGTTTTTCAGGTCCGCATTGCCAACGCCGCCGTGCGGCAGCGAACGACGCGTGATTCGCGGCTTGTCATATCGGACATCTTCGGGATGCAGCCACCAATGATGGATGGTCTTAGTCAGGAACGTGTCGACCACTTGGCCGTTTTCGTTCACCACATGACGGCCGTCGTCGTAATCGAAGCCGGCGGCCTGCGCGATGGTGTCCGCGATAAGCCGCGTCCCTGAACTCTCGTGGCCGAGCACCAGAATGAACTTGTGTTTTTCAGCGTCCGCCATTGTGTGAAAGCCATCCCTGAGACGCCGTCCACGAGGCGCGCCTCTGTGGACGATGCATAATTCCTGGTGGTTGCTCTCCCTAATGCGGCGGCACTATGAGTTGGAGCGTCGCACTCACCAGACGTTCCCGCACTTGAACGCCCGTCGCCGCCGAGAGAAGACTATCTAGCGCCCGTGCACTTTTCAAGCGACGCAGGCGCGTGAGGAGAAGAGATGCATGCGGCAATGCCGCGCCGCGCCTTGGTTGCGCCCCCTATCCGGCCTGGAATCCGATTACAGGGTCGTCATTCCTTGGCCCCCGTGACCCACGGTACGCTCAGCAACACGCTCTCGCCCGGCTCGAGCACGGCGCATGCGCCGTCGGCGGCTATCTCGGTTTTGGCGCCGTCAGGCAGACACAGATGGGCTGGTCCTTGTGCCGGATCTATTGCCGGTCGCACGCGCAACTCGGTGCGCTCGAAGACGAGAGCTGGGCCTTGGGCGCTATCTGGCGTGAACTCGAGCTTGGCGCCTTCCGGCGATT
>CAZBQH010000283.1:0-5442 GCA_964493915.1 uncultured Nitrospiraceae bacterium | reverse complement strand
GAGCGTTCGCATCATCGCCGGAAAATCAAGCGACGAGCGGGATGTGTCGTAGTAGGGGTACTTCTTGATGTTAAGCCCGGCGGCCTGAAACACGCTCGTGTGGTTGCCCCACGTCGGGTCGCTTATCCAGATCGTCGCGGTCGGGAATACAGTCCGGACGAAATCGCCCGCGACCCGCAGGGCGCAGGTGCCGCCTGCTGTGTGGGCGGTTGCGGCTTTCTTGCTTGCGATAACCTCGTGCCCCTCGCCCAGGATCAGTTTCTGGACTGCCGCCGCGTATTCTTCAGATCCATAGATGTTGAGGTAGCTCTTGGTGGTTTCCTCGGCGAGGATGCGCTCCTCCGCCTTTTTCACGGTGCGGAAGACGGGCGTTTCACCCTTGGCGTCTTGGTATACGCCCACGCTCAGATTGATCTTGTTGGGATTAGGGTCTTTCTCGAAGGCCTCTTTGAGTCCAAGAATGGTATCTGCGGGGGCCATCTCGATCCGCTCAAACATAGTGGTTGCTTCCTTTTCGTGCAGTCCGTTCTTCCTTAGGGCGCCGGTGGCGCGGGGATTATACAGGATGTGTGCAGGCGTACGTAAAGTAGGCCTTCCCCGGCTTAGACTAAGCATGTGCTGTCGTTTGGCCGTGGAGGGAAGCGGTAAGCTATACTGCGTGTCCATTGTACCGGGGGACAAGTCAGAGGACAGAACGCATGGGCAGAGCTATGAAAACCAAACGGATTCCGAATCGGAGCGAACTGAGAACTGGGGACACATGGGACCTGGCGCGCCTGTTTAAGAGCGATGAAGCGTGGGAGCGCGCCTTCAAGAAGCTGACGAAAAAGGTCGGGGGATTTCGCAAGTTCAAGGGCAAGCTCGGCCGTTCGGCGAGGATGTTGCGAGCCTGTTACGACTTTGAGACTGATTTCTCGAAGCAGGCCGAGAAGCTTGGTTCCTACGCATTTCTGAAGTCGTCCGAGAATGTAGCCAATGACGCCCATCAGGGGATGCGCATGCGCTACATCCATCTTGCGACCCAGGCACAAGAGGAATCGAGCTACATTGCCCCCGAAATTCGGGCAATCCCCAAAAAGAAGATGGACCTATTCCTCAAGTCCTCCGAATTGAAGGCGTACCGGTTCAGTCTTGAAAAGCTTTTGCGCTATCGGGATCACATCCTTTCCGGACCCGAGGAGCGCGTGCTGGCCATGCAAGGCGAGGTGGCGGATGCGGCGGAGAACATCTTTGAACAACTTAATGACGCCGATCTGAAGTTCGGTTTTGTGAAGGATGAAAGAGGCCAGCGAGTTGAGCTGACGCAGAGTTCCCTTATCAGCCTTTTTCAGTCGCCGCGTCGGTCGGTGCGCCGTGAGGCCTTCGAGAAATTCTACGCAACCTATGAGGCGCATCAGAATACGACCGCCGCTACCCTCAGTTCGTCGGTGCTCCACGACGTCTACCATGCACGGGTTCGCAATTATCCCTCTGCCCTTGAGGCGGCTTTATTTGCCGACAAGGCACCGCTTTCGGTCTATAACAGTCTGATTCAGGCCGTCCACGACAACCTTGATACGGTCTACAAGTACTTCGAAATCCGAAGGAAGGCCCTGCGCCTGAAAGATATTCACATCTACGACTGTTATGTGCCGCTTGCCCAGCCCAAGCGCGTGATCACGCCGTACGAGAAGGCTGTGGCCATGGTATGCGAAGCACTGGCGCCGCTCGGCGCGTCGTACTGCCGCACCCTCGAAAAGGGATTGCTCGATGGCCGTTGGGTGGACCGATACGAGAACGAAGGCAAACGGAGCGGGGCGTTCTCGGCCGGCGGTTACTCAGGGCCACCCTATATTCTCATCAATTACAAAGACGACGTGGTCGACAGCGTGTTTACCCTTGCGCACGAAGCGGGCCACTCGATGCACACGTATTACAGCGCCCGCAGCCAGCCTTTTCAGTACTATGACTATACAATATTCGTGGCTGAAGTGGCGTCGACATTCAACGAACAGTTGCTCAGCAAGTACATGCTCGACCGTGCTTCGGACAGGAGGACGCGGGCCTTTCTTATCAGCCGGGAGATCGACGAGATCCGGGGCACGCTGATCCGGCAAACGATGTTCGCCGAGTTTGAGAAAACCATCCACGAGATCGTCGAGTCCCACGAGCCCCTCACCCGCGAGCATATCCGTGGCGCGTATCGAAAGCTCCTCGAGTTGTACTTCGGGCCGCAGTTCACACTCGATGGGCCGCTGAGTATCGAGGGGATGCGGATACCCCACTTCTACCGCGCTTTTTACGTATATAAATATGCCACGGGTATGGCGGCGGCCATTGCTTTAGCCGAACGCGTGCTGCAAGGCAGTAAGAAAGCGCGGGAAGACTACGTCGGCATGCTCAAGGCTGGCGGGTCCAAGTATCCCCTTGACATCCTGCGCGAGGCGGGCGTGGATATGGAGAAACCGGGTCCCGTGGCGACGGCGATGAACCGGCTCAAAGAGCTTGTCGATGAGCTCGACGATTTGCTGTAACCCAGGACGCGCCCCGAAACGACCCCTGCGCGTTTGCCTGGTGCGCGCCGGCTGCAAATATGCCGGGTTGTGGACACCTACTGCGAAGCCGTCCACAACCCTTAGACAAGTTACCGCCAAAACCTAGGCAAACAGGCCACTTCTCATGTCGTTTGACATTGCGCTTATATTGGGGATCAACCCCATCCGCCGGTCCAAGGCCAGAAGTTCTGGTCGCGGCAGAACGACCAGGGGCTGTCGCCTGTCATGTACACAGGCGGTTTCGAGTTGAACTTGATGAACTCGACGTGGCCGTCCATGTATAGAACGTTCGAGCCGCCGGGAATATGGTTGAAGCGGATAACCGGGTTGTCTTGCGCGCCTTGGAAGTAGGTGCCGCTCCCTGCGAAGGCGTCCCACATGACGAAGAGACTGCTTTGCGCGACAGCGGCGGCGGCAGGGTTGTTGATGTCCGTGATGAAGAAGCGCTCGATGCCTTCGCGTAGACGCTTATAAGACGTAGGTAAGGGCAGACCATCATCGTCCACATAGGCTGGGGGCGGACTGTGCACCTCAATGACGCTTTGGGCCAAGTCCTCTTTGCCTTGATGGTCCCACGCGATGATGTGCCAAGGCGGGCACCCCATCGCTTCGGAAGCATCCACCCACCAGAACCCCGAGTTGGGTCCGGTCCAGGTGTCGAGCGGATTGAACCAGCTCCAGTGCCAGAAAACGAACGTCGTGTGGACGATCTGAGAGGCCGTGCGCAGCATGTACGGCGTGTAGCAATACGAGATGGGCATGCTGAGCAAGGCGTAGAGGCAAGGTTTGGAGGGATCTCCTTTGGCGGCCACCTGCTCGATTTGCGCCGCGAAGTCCTCTTCGATGCCCGTAGGGACCTGGGTCACGATAGAGAACTGGCCGCGTGAGTCGGACGGGCAGATGGCGATGTTCACGTCCGTCCAGTAGTCCGGGTACAGGGCAAGCGAATCGAAGGTCATCGCCGAACCCATGCCGTAGGCCTGATAGTGGGCCTTGGCCGGCCACATGCCGTTCCGCTGCTCGCTGCTGTACATCTTGAAAATGAGCCCCCACTGCTTCAGATTATTCGCACAGGAAGCCCGGCGAGCTGCTTCCCGCGCCCGTGAAAGGGCGGGCAGGAGAATCGATGCCAGAATTCCGATGATCGCGATAACAACCAGCAACTCGATGAGCGTGAATCCCAGATTCTTGGTACGCATGATAGGTCTAGCTCCTCATGGTTTCTTGTGTTTCGCATAGATTATGACGCAAGGGGTATATTCTGAGTTCTTCTTTTGTCCTCCTTATCCTTAAGAGACGGACCTTAGGAGCCGGTTGGGATCCGGCATGGTTTTGAAGAAGCAACATGAGAGAAGTATAATACGTTATCGATCACGTGTCAATACCCAAATGCGACCGTTAAGGAGACGCAGCCAAATAAAACCCTTAATGTGGAACATTGGTTGCAGCAGTGATCAAAATCCGTGATCGATCACGGAAAACCATTGGGGGCCACGCATGGCAGGCAAGCTGACCATACATGACTTCGCCCGGGAAATCGGCGTCTCGACCGCCACAATCTGGCGGGCTGTCCACGGGGAAAAGGGGATCAGTCCCGGGACGCGGACCATGGTGCTCGACAAAATGGCCGAACTGGGCTATCAGCCGAGCCAGGCGGCGCGGGCCCTTGTGACCGGGCGCAGCCGCATGGTGGGCCTCCTGATGCAGAGCATTTGGAACACCTTCGACGCCATGGTGATCCGGCAGATGCACGAGCAGGCGCTCGCGCACAAATATACGATGGTGGTTCAGGACCTGGAACTGGACCCTCAGTTTCAGGGGATCCCAGGAGTCGTGCAGTTGACGCTGGACGGTCTCATTGTGCACGGGGCAACGCCTGAGTTGCGCCGGATGATCGAGGAAGGGCGGCTGCCTGCGGCAGCGCTCGTGAGCATCGGATCAGCGCCTGAACGCAACGTAGATTATGTCCGGAGCGATCTGAAATCGGGCGCTGAAGCGGCTGTGCGCCATCTCGTGGCCGTTGGCTGCCGGCGGATTGCCTTTGTGTCTCCGGTCCACGGCAGTGTTGTTGGCGACAGCCGGCACGATGGATATGTCGCGGAGATTACGGCGGCTGGCCTGACCCCGATCCAGGTGATCATGGAAGATGCCTCGCGGGCTGCGGCCTCGCGCGCTATCCAGGACTATATAAGCGGATCAGGTGTTCCTGACGGTGTTTTCTGCTATAACGACGATGCAGCCTTGGGCGTTTACCGAGGTTTGTGCGAGATGTCCCTTCGGGCGCCGGAGGATGTCGCCTTGGTCGGGTGCGACGGCATCGAGGACACCGAGTACCTCGAGCGGCCCATATCGACCATCGTGCAGCCTGTGCGCGGGATGTGCGCGATTGCATGGCGGTTTCTCGAGCGCCGGATGCGCGATCCGGGGATTCCGCATCAGCGGATGGTGCTTCAACCTAGATTGAGCGTGCGCGCTTCTTCACGGCGCTCATAGGACAATGGAGGAGAGACCTTGAGCCTTGTCAACGGCGCGGCCACAGGCCGCATTGAGGCGCGTCAGCCTATCGCTTTAGCCGATGCTTTTGGGACCGGCGACCTTTATCGCCGGGCTATCCGCAATTTCGAGCGCCTCGAGGAACCTTATTATCAACCGGCGGGCGTCTACGGAGCGCCGAACGAGGGGTGGCCCGGCGACAAAGAGGGCCGAGCCATTCTTGCACTGACGCTGCTTGCCCAGGCAACGGGCCGCCAGCCGCATTACCTCGACGCGCTTGTTACCGAGCTCCCAACTCACCTCAATGAAAAAGGCTATCTGGGCGAAGTCCTTCCCGAGGGAACGGGCGACGAGCAGTATATGTCGGGTCATAGTTGGATTCTTCGCGGTCTCTGCGAATACCATCGGTGGACAG
>CAZBQH010000282.1:0-5788 GCA_964493915.1 uncultured Nitrospiraceae bacterium | reverse complement strand
CTTTTTGCCAGTACGCATGCCCCCTCGGGAACATCATCCCGGACTTCAACGACTTCGTGAAAGATGACAACTGGCGAGAAGCGTTGCAAGTGCTTCACTCGACCAACAACTTCCCCGAATTCACGGGACGCGTCTGCCCTGCCCCATGCGAGGCCGCCTGCTGTCTCGGCGTCACGGACCCGCCGGTGACCATCAAACTTATTGAACGCGCCATTGCGGACCACGGTTTTGAGCGCGGCTGGATCAAAGCGGCGCCTCCTGCCTATGAAACCGGCAAATCGGCGGCCGTCGTGGGATCCGGGCCTGCGGGTCTTGCCGCTGCGCAACAGCTTAGGCGAGCGGGTCACCAAGTGACGGTTTTCGAGCGTGAGGACGAGCCGGGCGGTCTTCTCATGTACGGCATCCCCGACTTCAAACTCGATAAAGCGCTTGTGCGCCGCCGCATCCGCCAGATGCAGGAGGAGGGCGTTATCTTCGAATGCAACGTATGGGTGGGGAAGAAGATAGATCCCCGCGATCTCGTCGATCAGTATGATGCCGTGCTGCTCACTGTCGGGTCGAGCGTACCCCGCGACCTGCCCATTCCCGGACGGGAACTTGACGGCATCCACTTCGCCATGGATTTCCTGACACAGCAGAACAGGCGCAAGAGCAACAAACCTATCCCTGCGAGAGAGATCTCAGCCAAAGATAAGAGGGTGGTAGTCCTGGGTGGCGGGGATACCGGATCGGACTGCCTTGGGACGAGTGTGCGTCAGGGGGCCAAGCACGTCTGGTGCGTCGAGCTTCTGCCAAGACCCCCTGAGGAGTCCAACCCGGCCACTCCTTGGCCGGAGTGGCCTTTGGTTCTGCGTACGTCGACCAGCCATGAGGAAGGCGGCGAGCGCGACTGGAGCGTTCTCTCTAAAGAGTTCATTGGCGAGAACGGCGAGGTTAAGAGGCTTCGCGCTGTTCGCCTTGAATGGTCCGAGCCGGACTTGAGCGGACGCGCGCAGTATAAGGAAACAGCGGGATCTGAATTCGATGTCGACTGCGACCTTGTGCTTCTGGCGCTGGGTTTTCTCCATCCGGAGAATGACGTACCCGCACAGCTCGGGCTCGAGCGGGACAAGCGCGGCAACATCAAGGCAGACTACAACGGACCGCGAGCCTATCGGACGAGTCTGGAGAAAGTCTACGCGGCGGGCGATGCGCGTCGAGGCCAATCGCTTGTTGTTTGGGCTATTCACGAAGGGCGTGAGGCCGCGCGCGCGATAGATAGTGCGCTTATGGGTTATTCCGACCTGGCGAGCGCCGTCTCGCACGGTTACGAAAGCGTCGGGATCTTTTTTTGAAGGCATCGGTAGTCGATGGTCTTAGGGGGGTTCGTCGTGTAATGTCCTGTCGCGGCAGCGGTAGAGTTTTTCGTGACAGCACGATTGGGTGTAGTCAACCAGACTTGAACATCCTGATCTGTTGACAAATCTTTGTGAAGAGCCCTATACTTGCTCTGATTTAGCCGTCGGCGGCTGAGCACCGTGTCGGTGAGAATCCAGACAGACCTTAAGGAGGCAGAAGAAGCCGATGAAGCATGTAAAGGCCGTTTCCCAAACGCCAATTCTAGCTGATGAGGCGCCGATCGACGCTCAGTTCGTGATTGACATCCTCACAGCCTTTGCAAATATGGCGGATAGTCTGCTCCAGCTTCAGCTTCCGCTTCTTATTCGCCTGAAAGGCAATGAAGGGAAGACGCTGTGACCTGTTTTGGGCGAAGCAGCGTGCTGTTTGTGCGGCGCGCAGCATATAGCATATAGACGGCAGGAGGGCGCCGTTCGGGATGGAGAAAAGCCATTTGCTTCCCGTTCGGCTCAAGGTAGGACAATGGAGGTTGGTTCATGGCACATTTCCGCATGATTTCCGCCCCCCGCGTGCCCGCGGTACAAGAGGCAGGTCTAAGGCCGGCCGATGCGAAGGGGAACCTGCTGAACGACATCGCTCGGGCCCTGGCTGATTTCTGGGTAGCCAAGAAAAACGAAGTGCCCATCTGAACGGACAGGGTGTTGTTGTTGTGCCGGGGCTTGTTCGAGGTCCCGGCGTGTTTTTTCTGTGGTCGAGAGTCTTTTCGAGTTTGCATGTTTGTTTGGCGAGGGCTATCCCATATCGAGCCTCAACTACTAGGATCTTCGTAGGTGATTCGAGGAGAGCACTGTGTCATTCGCACGGCCGATGTGGATGATGCCCAGGTATTGAAACGCCTGTATGACGCCGAGCAGCCTCATGCAGGCCTGCTGGACCGTAAGCGCGAGGTCGTGTCCCCAACGGAGGACGAATTGCGGGAGGTCCTCGGGCGCCCCGAGCGTTTGACCTACCTTCACGTTGTCGAGGATCTCGAGGGATGGCCTCGAGGTGTTACAACCCTGCGCTTGGCGCCTCATGAATTGCACTATG
The DNA here is from genome assembly GCA_964493915.1 of uncultured Nitrospiraceae bacterium. Lineage (GTDB taxonomy): Bacteria > Hydrogenedentota > Hydrogenedentia > Hydrogenedentales > SLHB01 > CAZBQH01. The sequence goes on along the minus strand of CAZBQH010000282.1, from coordinate 3,361 downwards.
CAGAAGCGACGGTGATCTTCGCGGAAGAGAAGGACTATGCGGCCCCTATGGCGGATGAGGCGCTGGATTTTCTCCAGGGACTGGCTTTCAAACGCCTGAAATTCAACAAGATCATGGTCTATAGCCTGAATAGTGAGCAGGGTCTGAAAGCATTGCTCACCCGCAACGGCTATCGCTCGAACGGGGTTCAGCGCGAAATGGTGTATACCTTGGGCCGGTGGTGCGATATAGAGACCTTCTCGCTGTTCCAAGGAGACTACATAGGAGGGCGCAATGGCGCTCAAGACGAACACGTTTCTTCGTCGAGCTGAGCGGGACGATCTCGATACAGTCGTCGAGTGGATGGAAGATCCGGACTTTGTCCAGTTCCTCTATGGCGACCTTTCACGATCTCCTAAGCAGGTCCGGGAGCAAATCGTGGGGATGCTCGGGCGGTCTCTCGGCAACAGCATGCCCGCGGGAGTCTATCTTATCATCGATTCGAAGGAGTACGGGCCCATCGGCCTTGTATCGCTTCAGAACATCAGTTGGCGCAACCGCTCGAGCAGCGTCGACGTCTATATCGGCCGAAAAGACCTGCGTCGCTCCTTTGTTGCGGCGGTTGCGTTCTACCGCGCGGCGGAATACTGCTTTGATGAACTGAACCTTCACCGTATCAGCGCTTATATCTACTCGTTTAACAGCGCTTCGTGGCGACTGATGGAACGGACCGGCGCAAAGCGCGAGCTTGTCCTGAAAGATCACGTCGCACGCGACGGCCAGTTCTACGACATGTACTGCTACGGTTTGCTTCATCATGAATTCGAGGCCCTACGCGATTCTTTGAAGAATACCTTCAAGGGAGTGGAGCTTAGCTCCATGATAGAACAGCAGGAGCAAAAAGGCGCGGCGGAGTCCGAGCCGTGAGCATTTTGTTTCTTGTGGTCCTTGCGCTTCATATGGGGTATTCCTTTCTGCTCAACCGCCAGGACAATCCGTTGCTGCATAGGCGGCTGATCGTGGGGACTTTTCTGACTCAGACCCCGTTGTTCGCGCTGTCCTGTTACTACGGCGTCCAGGAAGGCGTTTTCTCTCGCGCTTTGCTGTCCCCTTTTTACATCGGTCTGGGCTTGGTGTGCGGCCACGTGATCTTTGTCGTGTCGTTGTTGATTACCCACCGGTCACTTCGCGACACGTCTACCCATTTGGTAGATTTTGGTTCTGTATGGAACTTCGCTATGGGCAGCCCGCTTGTCCTCTCACGTTTCGTGTCGGTGGCAGTAGCGGAGGAGATGATCTGGCGAGTAGCGGCCCAAAGCATCTTGATCCGCATCACAGGAAGCGCGGCGGCAGGCGTCGTCCTTGTAGGCCTTGCGTTTGCCGTTGTTCACAAGCACTTTTTTAGGAATTCTATGCTTGTATCCGCCGAGTTTGTTGGTTTTTCGTTGTTAATCGGAGGGCTCTATTACTGGACCGGTAGCCTTATTTTCGTTATTGTGATCCATGCCGTTCGCGATATCGAGATCTCTTTTCTCGAGTATGTGATTAAACTCGAGGAACTCGGCGATCATGATCTTGCCACGCAACATATCGAGAAGTCGCTGATGCCCTCTCGTCCGGGAAAAACATGAGCACTGATCACGCCGTCTATCTAGACAAGGTAAGCAAGGTCTTTTATACGCGCCACATTCTGAAACGCGATGAGGAAACCGACAAGCGAAAACTGTACCGCAAACAGACCGTCTCTGCCATGAAGGAAATCAGTCTGAGTATCGAGGCAGGCGAGATTTTTGGCCTGCTCGGGCCTAACGGCGCCGGCAAGACCACGACGCTGAAGACGATCTCGGGGCTTGTAAGGCCGACCTCGGGTCGAGTCTGGGTAGCGGGTCTTGACGTCGAGCGTAAACGGCTCAAAGTACTTCGCAGAATCGGCGTCGTGCTCGAGGGGGTGCGCACCGTCATCTGGCCGCTTACTCCGCTCGAGAATCTTGCCTATTTCGGTAATCTCAAGGATGTCCGTGGCCGCGTGCTGAAGCGACGTTCCCGGGATTTGCTCGAGTTTATGGGGTTGAAGGACAAGATGAATGTGCAGGTCCGGCGCTTGTCGCGGGGCGAAAAGCAGAAGCTGGCGATTTGCATTGCTTTGATTGCCGATCCCCCCGTGATTCTCCTCGATGAGCCGACCACGGGCCTGGACGTCCAGAGCAGCCGAGCCATCAAAGACAGGATCATCGAGATGACCCGGCGGCAGGGCAAGTGCGTTCTGGTTACCACCCACGATATGCACGTGGCTCAGGAAGTGTGCGACCGCATCGGGATCATCAACAAAGGCCAGTTGGTGGCGTGCAAAGCTACGGCCGATTTACTGAGCATTCTCTCCGAGCAGGTTTATGAGTTTCGTCTTGATCGGAGGCCGGATGCCGATGGGCTGAGCAGGATTCCGGGAGTTCTCGAGGTCCTTGTGCCTCCTGGAAACGAAGCGCTTCTAATGATACGGATTGAGCCTGAAGAGGAGCTTCGCTCGGAGGCGCTTTACGCCGCCATTGACAGGCTTCGCTCCGATGGGTATCAGTTGCGGTCGATTAACCAGGTAAAACAGAACTTGGAGAATGTCTTTTTACACCTCACAAACGCTTCTTTGTAAAGGGTGTTGGAAAGAACAGTGACAGGCTGCATGGGTTTTTTTCTTGTTCTAAAAGCTGAATTGGTCCGTTCGTTTATCATTATGCGGCGGTACTGGTTTGCCACGCTAACGGGTTTGCTCGTGGGCTACGGTTTCTTGATACTGCTCATCCTGGCTTTCCTATACAATCAGGATGCAGTAGTGGCGCATGCCGAAGCAATGGCCCAGAAGGCCGCCAGCGGCGTGCTCGGGTTCGTGATTGGCATGTTCGGCTTTGGGATTGTCGGCATGTTTTCCCAAGGTTTGCAGGGGATGGCCCGGACGGGCGAACTCGAGCAGGTATGCATGAGTCCCCACGGTCTCATCACGAACTTCATGGCCAGGTCCTTTGTATCGGCGGTGACTAGCATCTTGTCTTCGGCCATTATCCTTTTTTTGGTCGCGCGGACCATCCAGGGCAAGCTCCATGCCGATTTTGGGCCGACGCTGACCCTGCTGGCGCTTACGTATCTGAACCTGCTGGGCTTCGGCTTCATGGTTGGCGGGCTTGTGCTTGTCTTCAAGCAAACAGGCCAGATAGCCATCTTGTTGCGGCTGGCCTTGCTCGGTCTGGCTGTTGTTGCAGGACCCGGCATGAGCGAGTGGCCGTGGCCGGCACGGGCGGCCGCACACGTGTTGCCGATTACAGACGCCTCGGTTTGCCTCAAACACACCCTTATAGAGGGACAGCAGACCCCCGTAAAAGACGACGCGGGACGC
>CAZBQH010000281.1:0-5082 GCA_964493915.1 uncultured Nitrospiraceae bacterium | reverse complement strand
TTTCTTCGCCCCCGTGCGGAGGGCGAAGGGCGGCATCGGAATGGCAAATGCAGTCGATCCTGCGTAGCCGGCGCTTGCTGGTTGCGCAGGAAACCGGCTGCGTAGGGCGGGTAAGGGTTTCTAAGCCCAGAGGGCCACGGCGGGGCCGGGCTTAGGTGCAAACGCGCAGGGACATGCGCAAACGGATCACTCAAGGAGGACAAGACATGGGACTTCGCATCAACACAAACATAGCCGCACTTAACACCAGCCGCGTGTTGAACCGTTCAACAACGGCATTGAACAAGAACCTGCAAAGGCTGTCGAGCGGGTTGCGGATCAATTCCGCAGCGGACGACGCCGCCGGACTGGCCATCGCCGAGAACTTCCGGTCGGTTGTGCGGGGCACGCAAGTAGCTCAACGCAACGCGCAGGACGGCGTCAGCCTCGTTCAGACGGCGGAAGGCGCCCTGAGCGAGACCACCAACATCCTCCAGCGGATGCGCGAGTTGGCTATCCAAGCCGCCAACGGGACCCAGAGTACAGTGAACCGCGCCGCTTTGGACCAGGAAGTTTCGCAGCTTCTCGAGCAAATCGACGACATTGCGCTGGATACAGAATTCAACGGCGTGCGCGTGTTGAGCGCGGCTCAAACCATCACGTTGCAGACGGGCCCACAGCAGGGAGAAACTCTCGCGATCACCTTGAACGGAGCCAAGACGAACGACCTCGGGGTGAATGCCGTAACCATCTCGACCATGGCCGACGCCGTCAGCGCCATCAGCAGCATCGACGTCGCTCTGCAAAGCGTCAACTCGCTTCGCGGCACCTTGGGCGCTGTACAGAATCGCCTCGAGTTTACCATCAACACCTTGGCCATCCAGGAGGAGAACTCGACTGCGTCCGAAAGCGCGATCCGCGACGCCGATATCGCGAGAGAGACCAGCTCATTTACCCGGAATCAGATTCTCGTCAATGCGGGCACGTCCGTACTTGCTCAGGCAAACCTCGTGCCACAGACAGCGCTTCAGTTGCTCGCCTAATTACAAGCACTAGAGCAGGCAGCAGTCAACAGCCCTTTGCGGCCGCAGTAGCCGCCGCAGAGGGCTTTTTCGCTCGTGCCGCGGTTTGCCTTGGCCCGCAACGAGACATCGGCCAAGGCGAGCAAGGTCTCAGCGTCGCGTCAGACGATTCGGGCCCACGCCGTTTCGACAAGCTTGAACGCTTGGTCGAGTTCGTCCTCTGTGATGATGAGCGACGGGCTGACGCGCAAGACTGTGCCCGCCAACGGTCCCAGGAAATGGACGCCCTCGTCGCCATTACCCCGGTACGCTTCGAGGACGCACCGCTTCGCAATCTCCGTATTCACCATCTCGACGCCAAAGACCAACCCTTCCCCGCGCACATGTTTTACAAAGGGAAACCGTTTCTCGAGGGTCGCCAAGTGCCGCTCGAGGCACGGGGACACCGCGCGGCAGTGCTCGACAACATGCTCCTCCTCGAACACGTCGAAGGTCGCACAAATGGCGGCGCAGGCGCGCGGATTCCCACTGAACGTGTCGGAACCCTCTCCGTAGTCTAGGCTGTCGATGAGATCGGCCCGACCCACAACAGCGGCTGCCGGCTCTCCGTTGGCAAGCCCCTTTCCCAGAACCACAAGGTCCGGGGCGACCCCGTAGGTCTCGAAGGCGTACATGTTCCCCGTGCGTCCGTGGCACGACTGGACCTCGTCAAAAATGAATGCGAGGCCGTGCTTCTCGCACCAGGTCTCGAGCAGAACGTGATACCACTTGGGGGGGTGAAATGAACCTTTGGCGCCAAGGTACGGCTCGGTAATCAGCAAGGCGATGCGGTCCCCAAGTTCCTCGCTGAGCCCATCCAGCTCGTCCCGGTAAAAAGACGGGGGCTTCTCCTCATACATCGGAAAGGAGATGAACCGGACGAAGGGATTCGAGCTGGTTTCGCCGGTTACATCGCCTGCCAGGCCTTTTTTGCCATGGAATCCGCCGCGGGTAGCCGCCATGTAGGGCCGATCCGGCTCGCGGTGAAGGGCGCACCACATAGCCTTCTGAATTGCCTCGGAGCCCGTGGCGGCCCATAGGACTTTCTGCGCCTTGGGGTTGCTCCGCATACTATGAACGATACGCTCAGCGGCCAGGGCTTCGATGGGCGTCGCCATGTTATAGGCATTGCGCGGCAAACGGCTCGAGTACGCCGCAACCTGGCTCTCGAACAAACGATGGCCATGTCCAAGGTTTGCAACCAGCACTCCGGAGGCCAAATCGTAAAGCATCCGCCCATCCACTGTCCGGATCCTGCTGCCCTGCGCCCAGTCTACCACCGCGAGAGAGGGCGTGTACGTGCGTTGACCTCTTCCAACAACTGCGTCCAGACGCGCGCGCACTTCGTTGCCTGCCGGTTCATCCAGGTGAAAAATGCTCGTCATACTGCAATCCTCGGTCCATACCATTCACAGAGACCACAGATGCAACGCTTGTCAAACCCATGAGAAGCCCTACTAGATGTAATACATGTGAGCTTTCGGCGATCGATCAAGAATCCCTCGAACAGTCACCCGTTTCAGGATCCGTTCAATGGCCGCGGAAACCTCCTGCCAGATAGGTTCGAGGTCTTTTGCAGCGGCGTCGTCAACAGGCAGCGGATCAAGAACCGGACCATCGATAGCCCGGATGACGTCAAACAAGGAAATCTCGTCAGGCGATTTTGCCAATAGGTAGCCGCCTTGGGCCCCGCGCACGCTTCGTACAAGGCCGGCACGTTTCAACTGAAGGAGAATGTGGACCAAGTAATTCTCGGGAATACGCCGCTGTTCCGCGATGTAAAGCGCGGTGGCTGGTTCTTCCTGGTTGGTGCGCCGCGCAAGCTCGATGATGGCCCGACATGCGTACTCGCAGCGTGAGGAAATGTTCATAGGTCCCCGGCATGAGAGCTTTAATAGGTGAGATTATTGACCAAGTTGTACAGGAATGTCAACCGGAGGCCTTACGGGGTTCCCTATCAACGGCAGCAGCAATTCAACGCGCGCAGACGCCTCGTCAACGGCTTTGCCCCGCAAAAAACGCCCAGATCGCCTCGCTGGCGCTGAAGTCCGCACATAAACGCCCTACCAACCACTCCGGCCCGACACGTTGGCCCCCCGGCCACGTGTGGCCGCCGCCCTCGACGCGATACAAGACCACGCCTGCCTGCCCGCCACGGTAACGGTCCACCGTGACCGTCGTGCCGTCCGCCGGGTCAGCATCAGGCAGGGCTTCACTATCTGGTTGTTGGGCGCAGCCGTTGAGGTTCACCCAGAAGGCCACGGTGTCCGGCATGGAAAGCTGGCGAAGCGTCATGCCCGGGCCGGCGAACACTTCTTCAGCGTTGTAGGGCACGATAGGGTCCTCCGTGCCGTGTATCATCAGCATAGGCATAGGCAGAGAAGGCGCACAATTGGAGGCAATCTCCTGGGGCATGGTGCCCATGACGGCGGCGGCAGCGGCGAAGACGTCCGCGGCCTTGCAGGCGAGCCGGTACGTCATGAACGCGCCGTTCGATGCACCTGTCACGAAAACCCGGCTCGGATCGACCTTGTACGCCTGCTTCACACGCTCAACAACCTCGAGTATAAACCCGAGGTCGTCCGTACCGTCTTCGTCAAGCGCGTTGAACCGCCGTCCCCGCCCGTTTGGGTACGCCACAACGAATCCTTCGCGTTCCGCTATAGCGTTGAAGCCGGTCATGCGCGCGAAACCCGGTCCCGAGCTCAGAAAGGGATGCAGTGCAACCAGCAGCGGGACGGCATTTTGCCCGTCATAGCTTGCGGGCACATATAAGGCATAGGACCGGGCAAGCCCGTCATAGGCCACATATTCGGTCTCGAGCCCGGGCATTGAGTTGCGGCACTGAACCGCGACAAGCAGCACAATGACCAAAGCCGCGACGCACAACCGGCGTTTGTATAGCATGTTCTCTCGCACCTCCGTCACGGCCCCTTTTCCTCAACGACAAAACACCCGACACGGGCTGATTCGTCCCGTGCGGTTAGACGCACGTATTGTGGCCGACCGGGTGGCTTGTTCGCACCGGTTCCATGAACAAGATGCGGCGGCAGGCAAGTCAATTGCCCGGTTGTTCTCCGGCATTCCTGAAGAACCATGGTGTATACTCATGGTCCTGAGCAAGATGCCGGCGCGCGCCGCCGGTTTGCAGAGAGAAACGAGGGAAGATATATCGTGGAACAGACAGTTCGGATTATGCCGTGTCTGGATATGCAGAACGGACGCGTGGTCAAGGGCATTCATTTCGTCCAAATCCGAGACGCCGGCGATCCCGTTGCCTGCGCCCAGGCTTACTGCAAGGCGGGCGCCGATGAGCTGGCCTTGCTGGACATCACAGCGACGGTCGAAGGCAGAAAGACCATGTTGGACGTTGTGGCGCGGGTGGCTGAGGTCGCGACAGTGCCGTTTACCGTCGGGGGCGGGATATCCAGCGTCGAGTCGGCTGGCGCGGTACTCAATGCGGGAGCGGACAAGGTATCGATCAGCAGCGCCGCTTTCCGCCGCCCGGAAACGATCGTGGACATAATCAAGGAGTTTGGTCCCAACAGAGTTACCGTTGCCATTGATGTGGATCGGAACGACGCCATGCCCTCGGGCTACGAGGTCTATATTGATGGGGGCCGCACGGCTACGGGTGCGGACGCAGTGGAATGGGCCAAGCGTGTCGACGGCTACGGCGTACCTGTGATCCTGCCGACCAGCAAAGCAGGCGACGGCGCACGGACGGGCTACGACTTGCCCGTCATCCAGGCTATCAAAGGCGCTGTTTCGGCGGAGGTCGTGGCTTCGGGCGGCGCGGGGGAACTGGCGCATTTCTATGAGGCGGTCCAGGCAGGGGCGACGGTACTGCTTGCGGCGTCCGTATTCCACTTCGGCATCATCGGGATTGGCGAGGTAAAGGAATACTTGCGGGATCGCGGGGTGCGCGTCATCTGACTGCGACTGACGCTGCGAACGAAAACAATGGATGGCGTGTCCCGTCTCAACCACGAAGGAGACGATTCCATTGATTGCACAAGTCTTTGAGCGATGCGCGTTTTGC
>CAZBQH010000280.1:0-2799 GCA_964493915.1 uncultured Nitrospiraceae bacterium | reverse complement strand
GTTCCTAAAAGGATGTTGAGGCCGCAGCCCGCCGCCATGCCCGCCTGGGCGTCGCGCAGGCTGTCGCCCACCATCGCGGACTGATGCAGGTCTATCCCGTGTTCGGCGGCGGCGTCGAGCAGGAGGCCCGGCTTGGGTTTCCTGCAGGGGCAGCCGTCTTCCGGGCCATGGGGGCAGTAGTGGATGCCCGCGATGCGTACTCCTTCGTTTTCGAGGATTTCCAGGAGGCGGCGGTGCACTTCATGTAAAGCCTGCTCAGTGAAGAACCCGCGCGCTACGCCTGACTGATTGGTCACGATGATGAGCAGAAGACCGGCATCCTGCAGACGCCGGAGCCCTTGCACAGCCCCGGGCAGCAGCTCGATCTCTGCCGGGTCCGCCATGTAGTTCTTGTCGGCGATGATGGTTCCGTCCCGGTCCAGGAACACGGCCTGGCTCATGCATCCTCCGTTTCAAAGCTCGCAATGAGTTCGCCGGGATAGACAGGCGCCGTCCCCACTTTGCCCACCTCGATGCCCCCCGCGTGATTCGAGAGCACGCAGGCCTCGATCGGTGAGGCGCCGCTCACCAAGGCCAGCGTAAAGGTCGCAATAACGGTGTCGCCGGCGCCCGAAACGTCGAAGACCTCCTTGGCGCGGGTGGGCACATAAAGCGGCGGAGCATCCTTGTGGAACAAGGCGACGCCGTCGGCGCCGAGGGTTACCATCAGGTAGCGCGGATCCCAGAGGGATTCGAGCCGGTCCACGACCTCAAGCAAGGCAATGTCCTGCTCGATTGGGGCGACGGTCTCACGGTAGTAGAGGCCTGCTAACGCGAAGGCCTCAGCGCGGTTTGGGGTCATCAGGGCGAGTCCTTGGGTATTCATTGGATTGCTGGGGTGCGGATCCAATGCCACGGGGAGATCGTAGGCAGCGCCAATCTCGACAACCCTCGCCAATAGATCCTTCGTAACCACGCCTTTTGCATAATCTTCCACAATGATCGCGTCGAGCCCGTTTGCCGAGGCCCGCTCGCGCAGCGAGGCCGCAAGGGCGTCAATCTGGCGGGCGCTCAATGCCAGCGCGTCCTCCGTGTCGATACGCACCACCTGCTGATTGCCGGCAATGAGGCGGGTCTTTTCCGTCGTTGCCCGGTCGCGGTCGTCGACGACATAGGAGGTGTCGATGGCGAGTGCGGTGAGTTGGTCGCGCAGCAGTTGCCCGGCCAGGTCTCCGCCGACGACTCCGAACGCAATGCCGCGCGCGCCAAAGGCCGCCAGGTTCCGCAGTACGTTCGCGGCGCCTCCCGGCGCCACAGTGGACCGCTGCACGCGCACGACTGGAACAGGCGCCTCCTGAGACAGGCGGGAAGCCTTGCCCCAGATGTAGCGGTCGAGCATCAGGTCGCCGAGGACCGCGACGCGCCGCCCCTCAAACCGCGCCACCAGTTCCGAAACGCGTGATGCATTCATTTCCTGATTTCCATCCATCAATGCGTCCAAAGACCGCCGCTCGTTAATCGATGTGGATGTCTGCTCCTTCTTCGCGCGCCACCAGCAAACTCGAGCGCATCAACGCCTCGAAACTGCCGCAATCTGCCCACCATCCTTCCAGAACTTCGTAGGTCATGGTTCCGCGACGTATGTACTCATTGTTGACGTCGGTGATCTCGAGTTCGCCGCGTCCACTTGGGACCAGGTGCTCGCAGATCTCGAATACGGAACGGTCGTACATATAGATGCCGATCACGGCAAGCTTCGACGGCGGGACACTCGGTTTCTCAATGATTTGGGCGACCCGATCGCCGTCTAGTATGGGCACGCCGAAATCGCTGGGGTTCTCGACCTCTTTCAGGAAAATCTTCGCTCCTTCGGTTTGCTTTTCGAAAAGCTCAACGGATTTCCTGATGCTGCCCTGAATAAAGTTGTCGCCCAAGATGACCACGACGTTGTCGTCTCCGACGAAATGGCGAGTGAGCTTGAGGGCGTCTGCAATGCCCCCTTCGGTTTTCTGGTAGGTGTAGTTCATCTGGTTGAGGCCGAAGTCTTCGCCGTTGCCGAGGAGTTTCAGAAAATCCCCGGCGTTGTTCCCGCCTGTTACCACCATGATTTCCGTGACCCCACCTTCGACGAGGGTCTGGATTGGGTAGAAGATCATGGGTCTGTTGTAGACCGGCAGCAAGTGCTTGTTGGTCACACGGGTCAAGGGCCGTAGCCGCGTCCCCATTCCCCCGGCAAGCACGACACCCTTCATGTCTCCCTCCTTGTTTCATTTCTACGCTCGGGTCAATCGCTGCAGAGTCTACCACATCGTCTTGAACGGCCCCAATGACGCCCTTTCTTTACAGGACGAAGGCGCGGCAAACCATGCTTAAGCTGAACTTGCGCCGATGCGCTCATGGTGAAAGAATAGGGACGGCGGGGAGATCGGGGCGCCTGCATGACATGCATGCCGGCGCGCACCGTGTGAGTGTTTTGTTGTTGCGTCTCTAAAGGGCCCGCTATGAAAACGTGTTGCGTTCAGGCTGTGCTCATGGATCTGCTTCTGCTTGTCCTTACGGCGGGTTGCGCTGCCACGCTAGTGAGCGATAGTGCGGCCCTCCGCCAAGCTCGGCGTCCTGCCTGGTCTTTGAAGGCCAATCCTGAGGATTTGGTCGTTGCCGTGTCGCCTGCCGGAAAGACGCTGCGTGTCGCCGGGAGCGCCGGCGTAATTGTGGGCGCCGGGGTCGACGCCGTAGTCAACAGCCGCTATCGCAAGGCCGTCGCCAGCGTCCTCGAGGGCTACGACGTCTTCGGGCTGATTGAAAGCCGCATCGAGACCG
>CAZBQH010000279.1:0-4826 GCA_964493915.1 uncultured Nitrospiraceae bacterium | reverse complement strand
TTGGTGGCGCTGATGGCAGGCGCACCGCATCTGCCGCAGGTGTATTCCTCGCCCAGCGCAATCTGCCGGATCCGACCTTGGTCGATCATCCGCAGGATGCAGTCTGGTGCAACACCCGTTGCTTCGGCAACCTGGCTGACGGTCATGCCGGGCGATTCCTCGACATATGCCCGGATCTTGTCGTAGTCGGCTTCTTCATCTTGTTCACAAGCGGCGCATACGGGCGAGACCGTCTTATCGAACAGCTTATTGCACCTGGGACATTTGGCTAGCGCCATACCCATCCTCCTTGCCGCGTACCCAGTCTACTGAAACCCAATCCCAGTCTATCTCGAGGTTGCCAAGCACGCCTGCTTTGAGAATCCAGCCGTCTTGCGACACATTAACGCCCGCCACAAGCGATCGGATGGGCCGGCCGGCTTCGTCGCGCGGCGCCCGCGCTGCAAAAGGATACGTAACGCGGAACCATACGCGTTCCGCTGCGGGCTTGACGAGGTCGTTCCTGCCTGCATCTGCTGCCACCACGTCGAGTTCTACGCCCGGTGCAAAGATGTACTGATCTTCTATCCCCTCGGGCCGCAGCCGGTTCCCTTCGATCGTCCGGCGAAGTCCTGCAGCGAGTTCTCCACGTACACCGGCCAAGCTCTGCGGCGGCGTCAGGGAGGTCTCGGAGAAACGCAGACGCTCGTGCATCCACCACGTCATATCAATCACTGCGTCGAAGTTGTTTTCCTGAAGAGCCTGCGCATACCGCGTCGCCGGGGATTCGACATAGATCGACTCGCCGGCCTGCAGTTCGGTGGCTGCGTCACCGGCAGGCAAAATACGGGCCGTCACGCGCACGGGAATGATGGGCCTTTCAGACAAGGAGGACGAGACGCACCACCATGCTGCAAGTCCTGCAACAGCCCCCGCGCCCACTGCCATAAGCAAATGGAGCCGCTTTGAATACCCCGATTTCCGCACACCCAAATCGTACCATAACCTGCCCGAAAAGCCAACTTGCCCGCGTGCTTGTTTACGGGGTCGGGATGCGTTTCGTCTTTAAACGGACAGGATGGGGGGGGAGGCAAGGGACTTGTCCTTTAGGCATAAGCAGGTTTCTTTGCGCCGCTTTTCCAATTGCCATTCCGGGATCAAATGGAAGCGGCCTCCGGTGTACAGCGGCTGCGTAGGACAGTCGAGGCCTTGCCGGAGGAAGCGCTCATGCTTCCCTTGGGCGGACAGCGTCAGTTGACAGAACAGGCGCCTGTCCCAAGAACCACCCCATCGCAGTTTGGGCTTCGCAGGCCTGTTACTGTGCGGGACGGATCGCAATCTGCCGCGGCTTGCCTGTTTGCCGTACCTTTACGAGGACGAGCCCTGCTGGGTCGCGGCTCCAACACTCCTCAGCCAGTTCGAGGTTGTCCTTCCTCTCTATCGGTTGGCCGTCAACGGAAACAGCCAGGTCTTCCTCGAGTCCCGAGACAACGGCTCTACAGGCCGTGCATCCCGGGTCGGTAATCCCGAAGCGCAGGATGCCGCCGTCGAGGTCCACACCCGTTACAGCGACGGAACTCGTGACATGACAGCGGCGGGCCCCGTCCCTGACAATCACGGTCTCGGTATCGAGCTTGTCATAGATGCATCCGGTCAAAGCTGTAAGATGTTGAAATGGCGTGAACGCGGGTCCGCTGGGAACCCAGCGCTCGACGCTGAAGGCATCGGGCAGATGTCCTGTGAAGGGGTCCTTGTCGAAGTTCTGCCACATGCCGCTGACGAGAATCCCTTTGCTGACGATATCCCAGGGCAGCGTGTCGTCGTGTCGGGCAAGAACGTGCAGGTCTCGGGCATAGACGAGGCCGATCCAATGGACGAGCAGCCCGTACCAATGGTGCATGAACTGGCTCGATCCGTAGCCGTAAAGCGTTCCATAGAGCATGGGGTCGCGCAAGGTGTTTCCGTAGAGGACCTCGCCGGCTACGAAGGTCTTTTCGGCGGTATGCACCTGGCCATACGCGACGGGACGCGCCGCAAACGTCCAGAGATAGATAAAGGGTAGCCCCGTCTTGGCCCAGTAAACCGCCCGGTCGAGGTACTGCTTATCGCCTGTGATGCGGTACGCAATGAGACAACTGCGAAGGCCGAAGTAGGCGCCGTGGACCGAGGGCGAGGGCGGGCACTCGGCTGTCGAGTAGACGAAGGGAATGCTGTAGCGGTCGAGGTCGGCGATGCCTTTCAGCCCGGCCTCGATCGCCTTTTCATCGTCCGTGATCAGGGCGTATTCCATTACCTGGGCGAGGGTGCGGGCGGTGATGCCTTGTGTCCGCTGGTCTTCGGATGCGATATAGCCGGGCGACGGCGGCCCCATCAGTCCGGCCAACCCGCCTTCCTCGGCTTCCGTACGTACGTGGCCCCAGGAGCCGTCCGGGTGCTGCCGTTCGAGGAGCTCCTCTATCCTGGTGCGCAGGACGGCCAAGGCCTTGTCCAGAGGGCCCATGCGAAGGGCCAAGGGCAGATCGGCGGTCTTCTTGGCGACCTGTTCGGCCTGATTGCGCACGCGTTGGATCAAGGCGTCGTCCTCGAGAAACGGGATTGCCTTTACGAGCGACGCTGCCGCAGCGGGGTTGGGCGCCGCCTTGCCGCCATAGTCTGAAGGCCAGCCCCCCGCCTCGTCGTTCCACAGTTTGTCAGCGAGCACCCGAACCGATGCGTCGAGGTCGGCATCGAAACTCCGGGGGGCGGGACGCGGCTCCGGGAAGCCGCGTTGGTCGGCCAGCCACAAGTCAACGGCATCCGTCGCATGGGCCGCAGAACCTGCAAACAGCTCTGCGCGCAGGATGACCCGGTCTCCCGCTTCGAGGACGAAAGGCGTGTGGGCGCGCAGGCCGTTCTCGGGCACATAGTCCGGCACGCTCGGCAGAAAAATGCCCATAAGATGGTTCTGTTCGCCCTCGATCCAGTTCGGCGAAGCGAATACGGCGCTGGGGCAGGTGCTGTCGCCGTGCCAGTGCTGCATCGGATCCCAGCGGAGCCCAATCATGTGGCCTCCCTGGATGACCGCCATTAGGGGGATGGTGATTTTGGCGGGGTGGGGCACGAAATGGAGGCGGGCGTCCGGGGCAAGAGCCCACATGGCGCTCGAACGCTCGCCGGGGCCGAGGTATTCGAGGCCGGGGAACAGGGCTTCGCCCTTCTCGGCGCCAAAGGATCCCGCGCCTGCGTGGAGCTTGGGTCCCCAAAAGAGAAGCAGCTCGGCCCTTTCTTCGACTTGGGCGGCATACTCCGTTTCGACAGCTTGCGCGCCGGGACGCAGGGTAAACGAGAACGTGAAATGCCACACTTTTCGGTCAAGGTCGCGCTGGGTTTCGGAAAAAACCACCGTGGCTGCGTCGCCGTCCTGGTGGATAGCGGTCTCCTTCGGGACGACGTAGTGAAGCCAGTCCCGTCCCCAGCCCGAGCGATAGGAATAAGCCGTAAAATAAGGGACCTGCGCCATCGAGACCCATGCGTCGCCGTCTCTTATTTCGACGTTGTACGAAGTGTAGCCGATGGGAAACCGCCCCATCTGCGGTTTGCCGTAGAGAAAATGGACCCGGATCCGGTCATTGGATAGGAACACGTCCGACGTGTCCGGTTCTTTAAGTACCTGGACCGCAGCGGATGCTCCCGGTCCTTCGCTGTGGGCTTCTGACGTCATGTGCACGAGCAACACGGTCGCAGCGGCCAGAATGAACACCATTGGGCTGCCTCCTTGTTTCGGCTACCTGAGCACGGCGCGCATCGAGTCGCGCAGAATCGAGAGCGCTTCGTCTGCCTCCTCCTTCGTAATAATCAGAGGCGGTTTAATCTTCAGGACGTATTTTCGCACGCCGCCCAGACCGAAAATACACCCGCGCTTCAGCGCTTCCCTGCGGATTTCCTGGGTCTCGTCAGGCATGGGAGTCAACGCCTCGTCCGGGCGGGCGAACTCGACGCCCACATGGAGCCCAATCTGGCGGACTTCGGCAATCTCGGGGAATTCAGAGCGCATCTGCTCGACCTGTTGGCCGATGTAGTCGCCCACTTGACGCGTATTCTCGAGGATGTGGTCGCGCCGAATGACTTCGATCATCTTGAGCGACGAGACATGGGACATGGTGGGGCTGGCGAAAGTGTGGAGCTCCTGCACATCCGGGCCGAATCCCTCGAGACCGTCGCGAATGACGATGCAGGCGAGGGGATTGCCGCCTCCCAAGCCCTTTCCAAAGACGAAGATGTCTGGATTCACGCCGAAGTGTTCGGCAGCAGTCCAGCGGCCAATCCGGCACAGAGTCTGAATCTCGTCATAGATGAGCAACGCGCCAAACTCGTCGCATATCTCACGGACCCGCTTGAGGTAGGCCGTCGTTGCGGGAATCTGTCCTGCGCTGGCCTGAATCGGCTCGATGATGACGGCCGCCGGCGGGCCGTTGATCCCCCTTTCCATCACGGTCCGCAACATATCCGCGCAGGCCACGTCGGGCTTGTCATGTTTGCCCGGTATAGGCAACCGCAGAAGGTAGGGGTTCGGAAAACGTGCAAAATCCCTGAGCAAGGGAAGGAAGTGGCTCCCTCCGACATACTTGCCCCCGGCCTTGGTTGAGTGCCACGACGCACCCATGGCCATCAAGGTGGTCCCATGGTAACTGTCGTATTGGCTGATGAACGCCTGGGCGCCCGGCCGGTTCAGCAACGCGACCTTCATGGCCGCCTCGATCGCCGGGCCGCCGCCTACCGTGAAGGACACGCGGCTGAACCCGGGCGGACAGAACCTGCTAATCTCGCGCGCGAGATACATGCGCGGAAGCGTGTGAAACGCCTGGTGC
>CAZBQH010000278.1:0-2337 GCA_964493915.1 uncultured Nitrospiraceae bacterium | reverse complement strand
TCAAAATTGAACATCAGCGCGCTCGCGCTGGGATCGGCGGCTTCTTGCCCCTGCGCAAAGGCCGTCGTCGTAAGACCAATGCCCGCAAGCAGGGCAACTTCGGCCATAGCAAGTGTCCATCTCATAGCTCATACCCTCGCAGCATATGCCGCAGCTTGACCCGCGCGTTATACAACCGCGTGCGGACAGTCGCCTCGGGGATGCCGAGCACTTTTGCCGCCTCCCGGCAACTCATCCCTTCGACATAGTGCAAGACAAACGCCCGGCGCAGCTTAACGGGCAGACGGTTAATGGACTCCAGTGCAAGCGCACGTGCCTCAGCGCACGTCTCTGAACGCTCGAACGCAGCCGAGTCGGCGCCATACTCGCCTAAAGTGTCCGCCTTTTGCACGAACAGCCGCCGCCACCTGCCCATCGCCTGTCTGCGCGAGGTGAAATGGTTGACAGCAATCCGTATGAGCCACGTCGAAAGGTCAGCCTCGCTCCGAAAAGCTGCCAGCCCCTCCCATGCCCGGGCAAACACTTCCTGCACGGCATCGTCCAACTCAGCGGCAGGGATCCCAAAATGCCGCGCCAGCGCGCGCAGCCGAAACTGCTGGGCCTCGACCAGCCGGGTAAAGGCGACCCCCGGCCCAAGCTTGTCCGCTTCTGCATCCATGATCCCCCCTTGAATCTACTAGCGTGAACCACACGCCGCCAATCACATTAAACCACGGCCATAGGAAATCAGTCAACGGAAAACGCCGAGAGCGCTTCACCCTCCACCTGTCCTGCATTCCGGTCACGGCGCCCGCCTACCCTCCCAGCGGAGTGCTCTGCGCTTCACTACTTTTTTGTGTAGACAAGAAGCGATCCAGTGGGCAGGTCTGTGGTCCTGTCGTAAATGCCATAGTGGCCTTGTTTCTCGCGCACTTCGGTGATCTGCCCGGTGGAAGGGTTCACAGCCTTGATAACTGCCGAATGCCCGTAATCGGACCAACACACGATATCGCCCTGGCACCTGTCCTCGGGGTCTCCGATGAACTCGTAAGCGTTCGAGTCCGTATAGACCCGCCTTATGCCCTCATACCCATTTCCAATACAGTAGCTAGTGGTCACGCTGCTTGCATAGCTGTGGCAGTTGTAATCTGCGTCAGCACTGGAAATCCGGGTCCCTGAAAAATACGCATCGCCCCACGCGTCGGCATACCCTGGGTTGTACCAGCCCTGGGTTGTTACACGGTAAGCTACATGCTGACCCGTAGAAGTAGTCACAGCCCAAGGGTCAGGCGCGCCCTGCGGGTTGTCCGGCTGGTAGTAGAGAGTAGCGTAGATGGCAGCCGGTCCTGGAATCCCGTAGACGATTATGTACTCACTGAATACATAGTTCGAACCATTTGGAGGCGCCTCAGCAAAGGTCTCCGGTAGAGCTGATAACAACAGAGCGGCAAGAACAAAACCACAAAACCTCGAGAAACGGAAACCTGTCTTGTTCATCAGTCTTCTCCTTCTATGCAAGAAGTGTATAGAGACCTTGCTCTTGCACCAAAAGACACATACTAAAACGAGGCCTGGTCAGCGAAGGCCTTGGCGCTTCTCAGAATGGCCTGATACTGGCCTGTCGCAAAATCCTGCGGGCTTTTTTGAGCACTCACGCGCTCTTGCTCTAGTTTCCGGTAATCCTCAAGGGCGGCCCTCTGCGCCGGGTTCAGCCGTGAGGCGGCCTGCTTGTCCTCTGCGATTCGGCGGAGGGCCCGATCACAAACTGCAGCCCAGACCTGGACTTGGGCGGAACCAACCCACTTGTGCGACTCAGAAGGATCTGCAGACTGCCCCAATGCAATGGGCCATCGCCGCATCATGTCCTGGTACCGGTCATTCATATCCACCGCGATAGCCATGACTTCCCGACTCTGCTCAAGCTCGACGAGGACATAGGGGAGGTACGCAGTTGCGGCAAAAACCACGGTGGGCGCTTCGAACCTTCCGTACCTGCTCGGCGGGTAGCCGGGCAACTCCTTCAGATAACGCTCGCATCCTTTGAGGCACTGCTCCTTCAAAAGCTGGCGCTCTTCAGGCGTGCCGTTTCGCGCGATGCCCAGCATCTTCGCCATGCGGGGAAGCGTCTCGAGCCGCTGGAAAAACGGCTTTCCGCCTGCGATCACTTCATCCGGGGTTATAAAGATTAGCTCCGGGCTCGTCTCGAGGTTGCGCACCGTCTCAACCACGGTCTCCGAGCGGACCTTCTCGGCGATCTCGTCAAAATTGAACATCAGCGCGCTCGCGCTGGGATCGGCGGCTTCTTGCCCCTGCGCAAAGGCCGTCGTCGTAAGACCAATGCCCGCAAGCAGGGCAACT
>CAZBQH010000277.1:0-7041 GCA_964493915.1 uncultured Nitrospiraceae bacterium | reverse complement strand
ATCACGAGGGCGCCAACCCCTCAGCCCTCTCAGAGGAACTCCGGCGCCATAGCGTTGACAGCCTTGCGCGCCATATGGTTGCAGCCCGTGAGGCCGGTGCAGAGTTTGTGCAAGTGCTCGGGGGAATGCAGCCTGAGGACCCGAGTTTGCGCGCAGAAGCGCTTGTTCTATTCGAAAAAGCCCTCGGCGTCTTAGCTGAACGCGCAACGGAACTAGGTCTCGCCATTGTTGTCGAACCGATGGACGTCGCCGTGCACAAGAAAGGGACCCTGGGCTACACAAACGAGGCCGTCGCGTTGGTCGACCGGCTCTCGGCACCCAACCTCGGACTATGCGTGGACACCGCCCACATGTACCTGAACGGCGAGGTTGTCGAAGACTTTCTCGCTGATGTCGCCCCCATAACGGGCGAGTTCCACTTCTCCAACTGCGTGTTGGAAAACAATCACCCGCTGCGGGGCGACCATCACATCCCCTTCGGCCCTCCTGGCTGGCTCGACGAAGACGCGATCGCGCGGATCCTGCTTGCCGGTCAGCAGGCAGGCATGTGGTCGCCGAAAAAACCAACGCGCACCTTTTGCGAGATCCGTCGGCCCGAGGCCATGGCGCCGGAGGAGCTTGTGCTCTTCTGTCAACAAACGCTCGAAAGAGCCTGGGATAAGGCCTGCAAAGCCGGCAAGGTGCCGTCTGCGTGAAGGCGAATAGACAGGTGCTCGCTGAGACCGGGCGGTGTTACGGCCCGCCCCTTGTCCACGGATTCGATGTGGACAGGCCAGCCCCCGTGCTTGGCGCGCAGTTTGGCTGAGGCCCACTCGGGGAGGTCCTGCAACAGCAGGGACGCCCCCTAAGCAAGGACAGCGTGGATGCAAGACTTCCTTTTTGACCTTCCGGACCTTCGCGACAAAAACTTCGCGGCCCACAACCAGGAAAGCGCTTCGCTGTGGGAGGCCTTTGGCAAGAACGCACACGGACGCGTCCCGATACGCCTCAACAACAATCCCCGAATGCTGTTGCTGGACCCGGCCTACAATACTCGGGGCCTCACCTACCGCGAGTACATGCACGATCCCGACCTGATGGCCCAGGTCCAGTTGGAGTGGCAGTACTGGAACCGCTTCCTACTGCCCACAGACGCGCCGAGAGGCTTTCCCGAGCAATGGGCCGTCGCCGTCGATTTCGAGAACCACTATGACGCGGCCTGGTTCGGCTGCCCTATCCACTTTCGCAACGGGCAGGTGCCCGACGCGACCCCCATCCTTAACGACGACAACAAACGCATGATGTTCGATCGGGGTCTGCCGGACCCCTTTGGCGGTGAGTGGGCGGAACGCGCATGCGCCTTTATCGACCACTGGCGCGAGCAAAGCGCCCAAGGGTGGACCTTTCTTGAACGTCCCGTGGCCCGGCCCGAATGGGCGCCCTTCGAATCGAACGACGGGGTCTTCACCGTTGCGGCTTGCCTGCGCGGCCCCACCGGTCTCTGCACAGACATGCTCGGCGACCCGGGCTATGCACATGAGCTCATGGCCTACGTGTACGAAGCCTTGGCCATGCGCAGACGAGCCTGGCGCCAGAAGATGGGCCGCAGCCCGGGAAAGCAGGACGGGTTCTTCTGGGCCGACGATTCGATCGCGTTGCTGTCAACCGAGCAATACCGCGAGTTTGTCCTGCCGTGGCACAAACGGATATACGACGAATTCGCCACGGAAAAAGACCGCGGTATGCATTTGTGCGGGGACGTCCAGCGCCATCTTCCCATCATCAAGGAAGAATTGGGGGTGGTCAGTTTCGACACGGGATACCCCGTCGACTTCGGCGCTCTTCGCCGCGATCTTGGCCCGGAGGTACTTATCTCCGGCGGACCGCGTGTCGCCCTGTTTGTCGAGGACGAGCCCAAACCTGTTGTGGACGAAGTGCAACGGATCCTCGCGTCAGGCATTCTCGAAGGCGGGCGCTTCATTCTTCAAGAAGGAAACAACCTTCCTCCCCAGACTCGCCTGGATGTCTGCGAGGCCTTCTACGAAGCCGGCAAGCGATTCGGACGCTTGCAATGACGGGATCATCCGTACCGACGCCGGCCCACCTTGTGCGCCCAATCGACGAGTTCATCGGCCATTTCCACTGACGTCGCCTCCGACCAGAAAAAGAGGCGATTCGGGTCGAGACGCTTGCACAGGGCCGACAACTCATCGAACAGGTTGTCCAGGCCCCCATGGGTGGATGCATAGAGCACCTGCACGGACCTCCCTGCGGCCTGGATGTGCTCGAGAAGATCGAGCCACTGCGAGGGAGGGGGCGCCCCCGCCCCCTGTATCCACTGGATGCACTGCACTTTGGGCAGCGAAAGAATCATGTCGACGTGGCGGACCGCCCCCGGCCCATCGAGATGGTAGATGTTCACGTCGCTCGCTTCCGACGTCCTCAAGTTGTCCTCGAAACAGAACTCGCGGAACATTTCCGGGCTTAGTAGACAGGAGAAGTCGTTCTGGCCCACGCACAGATAGCGGCGGGCGCTCCAGCCCACGGTCCAATTCGAGTGACCTTGTCCATACGGGTCAATTATCTCCGAGACGGTCTCCACCACCTCCACGAAAAGTCTGGTCATCTGGGCCATGGCGCGGTGGATGTTCTCCGGCGCCGTCATAAGGTCTATGGCCAGCCGCTCCGGCCCGCGCATGGCGCATAGGGCGTCAATGCCCGTATGCAGATCAGGGTAGCCCGTCACCCAGTGGGCCCTGCCTTCGTCCGCACTCCGCCGCAGAATCTCGAGATAGGTCTGCCAGTACCGGTTTGCAGGGTCGATCCGGAAGTCCGGATGGTCGTTCCAGTCCTCGATGAACGGCGTTACCCAGGTAGTCCGTTCCGTATCTGAAAAGGAAAGCTCCGCCCCCAGCCACGCAGCAAACTGGTCTGGTCCAAGCCAGGGACAGTACACAGGCAGGGCGTCGCCGGCGTAGTACGTAGCCTCCAAGTCCGCCTTCCCGGCACGAAGCACATAGTCCACATCCATCCACGTTGCCTCGATGGTCGCAGGAAGCGGCGGACGCTCGACTTTCCGGGCGTTCGCAACCGTGACCCATACCAGAGGCCCGTCGGTTAGTGCGTTGTCCCAAAAAGCCTCGTTACGCGCAAGCCGCGCCGGCAATGACGCCGGCTCGACCCAAGGCGTGCGGAATGGCGCACTGGCGGCCTTCTTTTCCATAGCTTCCTCCCCTTATGACCCACACGCGTCCGCTGAATCTGCGGACAGAACCGGTATCGCCGGCAAAGCCGCAGCCTTAGCAGACCGGCCTTTATGCGCCGCCTGCTGCAAAGTGAAGCGGATACTCCTCTGAATCGGTCACAGCCACCACAATGTCTGCGTCGGTCTGCTGCAAGGCGCGTACGTCCTGCGGGTCCGCTTCATCATCGGTAATGAGCGCGATCCCCGCGTGAAGCTTCGTGACCAGCGACAAGCTGTGCTTCCCTAGCTTCGAGCTGTCGGCGAGGATAAGCGCGCGCGAACTCTGCCGCAGCACAGCCCGATCCAGGCTGGTCGTCAGCATGTCGGCCCCGTAGACCTCGCCGCGCCCCGTGTCGACCGCGTCAGCCCCGAGCACCGCTACGTCGAGGCGATACTCCTGCACGCGTCCCAACGCAATCTCGCCCGCAAGGTCCGGACTGCTCTGCCTCAGCCGCCCGCCATACACCACCACCTCGATCCCCTCGCGCCCGAAAAGGTCCATGGCCACGCGCAGATTGTTGGTGAATATGCGCAGTCTCAAATGGCTGGGCAGGGCCCGCGCAAAATGCAGCGTCGTCGTACCGGTGTCAATATACACAGAGGACTCGGGCGCAATACGTTCGACAGCCGCCCGCGCGATGGCCGCCTTCTGCCGGGCTCGCAGCGCATCCTTCTCCGAGAAGGACAGCTCGCGTACCATGGGCGCCTGGACCGTGCAGCCCCCGTGGGTCCGCACCAGGACGCCCTCCTCTTCGAGAGCCCCTAAATCGCGGCGCACAGTCATCGTGGTCACGTCCAGCCACGCCGCCAGGTCCTCGACGCGCAACGAACCTTCTTGAGCCAGCAAGCGGCGTATCGTATCCCGCCGTTCTGTTTGCGCCCTTTTCTTCATTGCTCTGTCCTCTTGCATAGACGCATCACTCTACAACGGACTTGAACGAGCAGTCATCATACGTGACGTGGCCGTTCTTGTAATCCGCAGCAATCACAGTGTCGAGTAGATACCGGACGCGCACGGTCTCGGACGAAGTGGTCAGCCGCGTCGCAAGTTGGACGTACTGGTCCGCCGCCTCCTTCACCTCGACCTTGTCATGCCGCTTCAAAACAGACCCGTCAGCCCCCAGCTCCTCGAGGATCAGGCCCGCCGAATCGCTCGGGCTTGTCCCGAATCCCTTCTCATGAAGGCTCGCAGGATGCACCCATACGCTGGCCGTGTACGTCGTTGCCGATTCCACCTTGACCTCTTGCCACACCTGGACGTGGCCCGGGCCGTCGCTATGGGTCCTGAGCGCTTCCGCCCCGCTGTGAAAAACAGGCCCGCCCCAATCCGGGTGGGCGGCGTAGGCCGACTCGCACCAGACATAACACGTCGCAGGACTCAATACCTCGGCATGCCATCCAGCGGCCTCGGCCTTATGCCCCTGACCGCCCACAGTGGTGAAACAACCTTTTTCGAATCCGCTGTTCGCGATACGGTCGCGCTCGGCAAGAGCCTTCGCTATCACGGCGTCGGGCAAATTGACCGGCACAGCGCCTTCGCCGCCGTTGCCCGGCCCCACTTCGAGCGCTTGAAGGATCGCCTCGCCGTCCGGAAACGCTTCGAGCGCGATCTCGATGACGCCGTTGCGCGGCTTGATGTCATTGAACACAAGATCCACGGCCCTGTTCATGCCTCCCGCCGTCGTTGCGACGTCGAGGGCCGATACAACCTCTTCGCCGTTGACGGCGATCGAAAAAGCACGCCCTAACGGTGCAACGTCCCGCGTCTCGGCGAGTTTCAGGTGGGCGTAGTACGTGCCAGGACCGACTGTAACGTTCACGCCGAACTGCGCGCCATGGATGCCGTAGCGGTAGAGCTCCGGACTCTCTGTGTTCTCGATGGTCTCCGCTCGAGGCGTCTCCCACCAGGACTTGGCGACGCTGTCCACCATGTTGCCCAAGCGGATGAGGTATTCGACGCCCGTCAGCCACTCATGTCCGGCTTGGTCTACGAGCGGCTCGCGGCCGGAATAACCGAATACCCAGCGCTGCACGTCTGTTGGACCCCGGCCCGCCCCGTAGCCGCTGTCTCCGGTCGCATCGGACCATTGAACTGCGTCGAGATACACGTTCTTGCCCGGGGCAATCGGGTTGCCCTCGCCGCGCACCACGATTTTGAGTTCGTGCGGGCTGTTGTCGAAACCATTGAGATAGTAAAGCACCTGCTGATTACGGGGAACGGGATTCCAACAGTCGATGCCGACCCGCTGCTTCTCCCCGTCGACATAAACATCGGCCAGCCCGCCCTCAGGATCGAAACGTCCCATCAGCCGGACCTGGTTCCCCGCGAAGGGGAAGGTCATG
This sequence comes from uncultured Nitrospiraceae bacterium, assembly GCA_964493915.1. Lineage (GTDB taxonomy): Bacteria > Hydrogenedentota > Hydrogenedentia > Hydrogenedentales > SLHB01 > CAZBQH01. The sequence continues at coordinate 1,475 of CAZBQH010000277.1, read as the reverse complement.
CTGGCGCCGGGCGCTGAGGCGAACGCCAGCGCGCCGCCATGGGCACCCTTGTCGCTCATCGTTTGCCAGCCGCCCTCAAGCGTCATCTCCGCTTCCTCGGCGACCTGTTGCGGATCGCCGCCGGTGACCTCGACGGCCCGCGCGCCGTCATGCCGCACGCTCACGATACAGTCCCCGTTCGACAGCTTCTTCACGACATAGCCGTTGGCCTTCAGATCCTCGCGCAGCGCCAACGCGTTGCCGTCAGCGGAGACCTCTGTTGGAAGAAATGCCAGGCGAAGCACATCAATCGTCTCTTTCGGCGCGTCGTAGGTCGTGTACGCGACGCGGCCTTTATCATAAACCACGTGGCTCACCACGGCCGAGCTGCGCATGATGTGGTTCTCGCGGTTCGCCCCCTCGACTTCAGGCAGCCACGCCATCGTCCCAAGGACATGCTTCAGCGCCATCGGGTGAGTGATTTTGAACCACGCGCCTGCCACGATCTGTCCGCCGTCAATGTTGTCCTCGACCACCCCCGTCGGTTTGAAGCCGTAGGTCGCCAGAAGCTGCTGGCGCCGCGCCAATTCCATGCCCCATTCGCTCTCCGCCCGCACGCCATACTCCGCAAACACGGTCGACACCTCCATGGGCGGATACCACAAGGAGCGCCCGCAGCAGCCCGACGACTCCGGGTAAGCCCACGCGCCGCTGTACACGTTGCTGTTGGATGCAGACGATACGCTCGTGCGATTCAGAAACAGGCCCATGATGTTGCGCGCATCCGTGCGCCAGTTCGGGAACTCCTCCGGGTTCGCCATGAGATAGCGGCAGAAAAACTCCGTCACATTCTCGCATTGGACGGAGCATTCCCAGTCCCAGTAGTTGCGCCCCCACGTGTCCACGCCGGTCCACTTGGGCAGCAGAACGTCGCGCAGGTAGGCCACGCCGACGTCCCGCGCCGACACGATGGCGTCGTTTTCACCTGTGTATCCAAGCCGGATCAGTTCATCCAACATGACGATGATGAATGTCACGCCCCCAGTCATCTTGTTCGACCACTGCGCTGCCTGCTCCGGGTAGGCGTAGCGGCCCCAGGGATCGCCGTCAGGGCCGGACCCAACATACGTCGCAAACAGGTCCCCCCAATGCTTGACCGCGTCGAACCAGCGCTCGTTTCCTGTGATCTCATAAGCACGCAGGAGCGCAAGGCCCACCTCTGCGGCAATGTCCAGTTGCATGTAGCCCTCCGGGCTGCAATCACCGTAAGGTTTGCCTTTCACCGGTACGCTGATAGGAAACTGCGGCCACTCATGGTCCGCGCCGGTTAGACAATGGTCGAGATAGGTGTCTGCCGTGACAGTCATCATCGCGATGGCCGCCGCGTCGCCCGTATACCGGTAGTAATCGACAAGCGCAGAGAGTATGTACGCCACCCGCTGGCTCTGGTCGCCGTTCGACCAATCGTCCATCTTCGGGATCGTAATCGTCCCGTC
>CAZBQH010000276.1:0-3122 GCA_964493915.1 uncultured Nitrospiraceae bacterium | reverse complement strand
ACGATCTGCCGCACGGCGGCTTTTTGACGGATGGCCTGCAAGGGCATTGGTCAACGCCGTGCTGTTTTGGGCAGTTCGTTCCGCGTGAGGAACGCATCTGAGGCCATAGGCCGAGGCGCGTAGTATCCTTGACAGGTTCGGCGGGCGAATATAATGTCGCTAGAGGGGCGGGGGAAAATGCAAAATGAATTCATCCTTATAAGGCTCTTGCTTTTTGCCGCCGGAGGCAGTTGAATAGGGCAATGAAGATGCTGGCTCTTGAAGAATGGGGAAGCGACAAGCCGCCGATGCTGGCGATGTTTGCTCAATATGTCGCAGTCAGTTCGGATTTGTGCTATGAGATGTGTCTGCGGTCCCGGAAGGGGGGCAAACATAAGGGCAATGTGTACCAAATTAGTCCTAGGGACTGGGCATATCTATCAATGCGGCGGCGCGGCACGATGGCCGCTTTGGCCGGGATGTATGATGGGGGAGAAGAGGATGGGTATTCTCTCGCGGATATCATCGAATGTCGTGCTGAAGTCCTGCAAATGCAGGACCATCGGGGCGTACTGTACGAGTTGTTGAAAGGGATGTCAAGGTCAGAGTTCGTGAATTGGCTGAATGCAGGCATTGCCGAGAGGAGAGAGGCTTACCAAAGGCATCTGATTGATCTGAGAAGACTGGTGGCTGGCGGTATTCCCCACCTGTCCCAAGTGCGCAGGTTACTGGAGAGCCGTGAGGTTCTGTTCTTTGTACGCGTGATCTTTCCGTGCTGGCTGGAGTACGGTACGCCGTTCTTGCGATTGCTGCGGAATGCAAGGCAAGGGAATCTTGACGCGCTGGAGAAATTGCTGAGACTGGACAAGATGGCGATGGAAGATGGCCGGGTGCGCGAACATTACTTCAGCGCGGTCGAAAGCGGAAATGCGGCGCGGAGAAAACGTTTGAACCTGGCGCTCGACAACGGGCCATGTCATCGATTCTCCAAGCAGAAGATCAAGGTGTCACTTGGAGCGCTAGTGCTCAAGCTGTTTCAGAGTTCTTATGAATATCATAAGCAAATACAGGAACTTCTGCGTAAAGGCGGCATTGTCTTGCGGGGCAAGCCGTACAGGCTCAAGGCTCCGGAAGTGCGAAAGCTTTTTGATGCGGCTGCGAAGGATCTTAAGAAGGAGGAGGTGGATTCAGACCTTTCTGGAGGGCCGCACACTTTTTATATGGCTCTGAGACGTGCGGGGGACTTCTGGCGGATCACGTTTTAGACCCTCACAAAGTTTGTGTCTGAAGTGTGAGGGTGTGAGATAGCCTGCCTGGCTATGCTTGTGTTTATGAAAAGCACGGGCATAGAAAATCAAACGATCAATGAAGACGGGCGCGATGCCGGTGATCAGCCGAGCGGAAGCGCTCTGCCCGCAGGCGGCGCGAGCCGCCGCCCGGAAGGCGGCTCGCCGCCTGCGGCGAGCCCTATGGCGTTGTCTGTAACACGCCATAGGGAAATTACAGGAAAAGAAAAAGAAGGAATAGAAGGGAAGGATGCGAAGCAAGGGCCAGATGATAAGAAAAGAATACAAGAATGCCCATTCATAGGTCATGAGAACGCCAAAATACAAGGCGACGGCGGCCCAGGTTCAGGGGTTCGGTTCCTTGCGGCGGGGATTGATACCCTCGATCTGGGGCTATGGGTGAAGTGGGGGGCGAATTGGCGCGCGCTTCTGAACACATTGCAGCAGAAGAAGGAGCAGGCGGCAGGGACATCGGGGGTGCCCTTGGATATGCCGGTTGGCCCTTGGGCGTTGGTGATGCCCTCCGGCAAGCCTCCGATGTATCGGTTTCATCTGGAACTACCCGATGCTCATCTCTTTATCGCAAAGGCCAGAGAGTCGGGCCTCAACGCCTATCCGAATGTGTATGTTTCGTTTCGCGCGGCGTCGCTGTGGTGTTCGGGAGTTCATAAGTCCGTTCGAAGTGTGGTGGAACTGATCAAAGCCCTCTGGGGACGGGTGAATCGGATTCAGGTCAGCCGGGCGGACTTGTGTGCGGACTTTTTGATACCGGGCGGGCTTTCGCTGGAGTTTCTTCGCAGCCATATTGTGGCTCAATCCAATGAACGGAAGCACTTTGAGAGTAGCGGGCGACTGGAAACGCTGTACGTCGGGAAGGCATCGGGCGCGATTCAACTGCGAATCTATGACAAAGGGCGTCAACTGGCACATAAGGGCGTGGATGGGTGGCTGCTGAAGATTTGGGATAGGCAGAGCGCGGAGAACGTGTGGCGCGTGGAATACCAGCTTCGGCGAAGTTCGCTGCGACAACTGCGCGTCGATCACGTGGGACATCTGTTGCAGAAATGGGGCGGTATGTGGAAGTACCTGACGCAGTCCTGGGCTTCCGTGCGGCTGCCGGACAACGAGAACACCTCGCGGCGAACGGTGCATCCTTGGTGGGAACTGGTGCAGACTTGCGGCGGAAAGTTCGCGGACCGCGAGCCGATGAAGCGTCATTACGCCGAGGAGTCGCTGGGCAAGGCCGCGTGGTACGTGGCGCACATCGAGGGCTACCTGGCCTCGTATGCCGCTTTGAAGGGCGTGGCTTCACTGCCGGAGGCCATGAGCCTTTTGGATGAAGATTTGCGCTCGCGGGTGTCGGACGGTGGCTTCGCTCTCAAGGTCGCTCGTAAGGCGGTGCATCAGGGTCGAGAGATTTCGCGGGAGGCCTTGAGCGATGAATAAGGCGCGGGGCATACCCAGCACGGAAATGGGCGAAAGCGTCTATATCGCCCCCAAGGAATTGATGCAGCGGTGGTGTTGTTCCCGAACCAGCGTGGATCGGGTGGCCCGTCGGGCAGGCTTCACGCGCCTGTGCCTGGGCGTCGGGCGGAACGGGATGGTGCGTTATTTGCGAAAGGAGGTGATGGCCTATGAGCAGGCTCGGTCGGTCCTGATGCGTTGACGGTGTTTCGTGTGAATTCCATTCATTGAGAGGGTAAGACGATGATCAAAGGTATGGTGTTGTTGGGCGGTTGGACGAAGGACAAGGATCGCCCGCCGAAGGTTCCGGTGCGGGTGTATTGTTCCGATTGCCACCGCGAGTATATGAGTTCGGAGATCGTCTGGGTCGAATACGGACGCGGCAGTGGCGCG
>CAZBQH010000275.1:0-2406 GCA_964493915.1 uncultured Nitrospiraceae bacterium | reverse complement strand
AGTTGCAAAAGAGGCTCATCAGAAGGTAGCGCCGCCGAACCCGCATATTGTCGGTGCTGCCCATGCCCAAACCGGCGATGTAGTCCACCAGGGTGGAAGCGACAATCAGCAGCAGGTAGCCGGGTTCCCAGCAGGCATAGAAATAGTAACTCGCGGCAAGGAGAAACAACCACCGGAAGCGGAACGGTAGCGCAAAATACACCATCACAACGATGGGGAAAAACACCAGAAAATCAAGCGAATTAAACAGCATTTACGCATTACGCCTATATGAATATCGTGCCAACTGCGGGGAAATATATGAGAATGCTCAAACGGTTGTCAAAGAATTCGCGGCGGACATGGTGGACGCAATGGACCTGGTGTACGCGGTGTGTCGTTTTTAGTGTTTGGGGTTTTTAGCGGGCATGTGAGTCTCCGGGGGCTTGGCGACTTTGCTTGCCGGCGCGGTAAAGCCGCTCGGTGAAGCCGCCTTCGCGCTGGAACGCGCTGGCGAGGGACTTGATCTGCCTGTCAAGCAGGCTGCAGGCCACGGTGATCAGCAGGAGCGCGGCGTTGGCGGCGATCTCGGCATCGGTGGCCGGAGCCCCCGGCGGTCCACCCTGTCCACCATACTCTCTTTCGTGGACTTCGCGCGCCCATTCGGTCACTTCATCGGCGGTGGCGCACCGGCGGTTAAAGAGCGCTTCCCGGCGGGGATCTTTTTTGTCCCACAGAGGCAGCCGGCGCTGCCGGAGAAAGTCCTCGTAGTCGAGCCGCAGTTCTTCGAGGCTTGCCTTGGCGACGTTGGTCAACTTGAGCTCGGTTTTTTTCGAGGTTGCCGAGGCCATACTCCCTTCGGCGATGTTCTGCACCCCGCTGCGCGCCGCCTGAACCATTTGGTCGTGGGTACGGCTCCGGCCGTTCACGTAAGAGTCGCAGAACCGCACGGTCAGGTCGTAGACAAGCTGCGCGACCTGAAAACTCTTCAGGACCCGGTATCCCCCGTGCGGCGGAACGAGATCGTTGGACAGTCTTTTCCCCATTTCTGTCAGCCGCTTGTCCTTTTGCGGGCGCAGTCAGAAACAAATCCCATGCCAGATTAGTGTATGCGTGGTAAAAGCTTCAAGCGCCCTGTCCACTCTGTCCACTCTGTCCACTTTGTCCACTCTGTCCACCATGGCCTCTCACGTGCTGGTCTCGGTATCTGCCGTGAGGTGGAATGCAGCCATCCGAGGTCATTGCAGTAGCGCCTCCTCGACGCTCTTGTGCTGGATTCATGCCAAACGTTCGCCCCTTCAGACTACGGCATGGACCCCGGCTTCACCGCAAGGAGGCGCGGTCTTCCTCCTCTTCGATACGCTCGAGCACGGCATCCGGGTCGGCGGCGTTTTTGAGGGTCTCGCGGAGATTGGCGTTGCTCATGATGTGCGCGATGCCGCCGAGGGTGCGCACATGCGCTTGAAACTTATTCTTCGGCAACACAAGGAGAATGACGATATGCGCGGGCCGGCCATCGAGGCTCTCAAAGGGAATGCCGCGGCGCGAGATGCCCAGCGCCCCAATAATATCGTCCACCCGGTCCGTTGCGCCGTGAGGCAAGGCGATCCCGTCCTCCATGCCGGTGCTCATGGATTTCTCGCGCTCGACTACCACTTCGACGACGTGGTCGCGCAGCGTCACCGGGATCTCGTGACTTTCAACGAGCAGATCGATCAGTTCGTCAATGGCTTCGTATTTGTTCTCGGCTTCGAGGTTTACCTTCACGACTTCCGGATGCAATATCTCGCCTAGTAACATAAGTCACGCATCTCCAAAGGCTTTTCGTTTGTTCGCGGCCTTTTTTTGCTTAATCCGCTTCAACCGAAACACGTCTTCGCGCTCGCGCTCCTCGAGAGCGCGACTGATATGCCGCACATCTTCGCGCAGCTTCGGCAAAAGCGACTCATCCAATGCATTGATTCGCCTGCTCACCTTGCGCACTTCGTCGCCCAAAACCTGGATGTTTCGTTCAAAAGGAGCGCACTCGATCAACTGCTCGAGCATAGCTTCGCCCGCTTCCATGGCATCCAGAGTTTGCGCCGAGGTGGCCAGGACCCCGATGCCTCGCTCCCGTAAACTGCGTACGATGGCCTCGTGCTCCGTCTCGCTCAATTCCAAGCCCCAGACTTTCTGCGTCTTCAGTTGGAGCGGGATTTGGCGGTGTCCCACGATGGCCGCCGAGCGGATTTCGGGCGTGCCGCTTGTGGCGCGCGCAATCGCCAGGGCGGCGACAGCCGTGCGCCCGCGCCGATGCAATTCCTGGCGCAACTTACGCAACTCACGCGCTCGCTTAAGCAACTCCTTCAGGAGGGCCTCGCGTTTCGCCTTTAGCAGCGTAATGCCATCGGATGCCAGCCTGATCTGACCCCGTCGCGCCAGCAGGTT
>CAZBQH010000274.1:0-21447 GCA_964493915.1 uncultured Nitrospiraceae bacterium | reverse complement strand
GGGCGACGGCGCTCCAGTAGCACGCCACTGCGGCGGGCTGCGGACTCACGGCAGTCGCGTGGGTCCAGGGCGTTTGGGCGACAATCCCCGTCACGCCTTCTATCAAGGCGACGACAGGCCACAAGGCATGACCAAAGAGAATGCCGAGCCCGTGCACGAGGGCGCCGGTCGCCACCATCGCGAAGCAGAGCCATAGAAGGATGCCAAGCAGAGGTACGACCAGCAGATTAACCAGTGGACTTGCCAAGGGCAACACGTGGAAATGATGCACGGCAACCGGCAAGGGAAGGATTTGAACGGCCAAAGCTGCAGCCAACGCTTTCCGGATGCGAACAGGTATGGAACCGAGCCGTGCGGCGATAGGTTCGGAAAACAAGAGCAGTGATGCAATGCTGAGGAATGACAGCTGGAAACCGGGATCAAACACGTTTGCGGGGTTGTGGAGCAGGAAGAGAATGGCTGCGACGCTTAACGCAGTGGGGGCGTCCGGCTCACGTTCGGCCAAGTCGGCCGACAGATAGAGGGCTATCATGATTGCGGCGCGAACGCTGGCAATCCGCCCGCCCGCAACGAAGGCAAAGAGAAACACTGCCCCCATGGTCAGTAGACTGCGCAGCCGCGACCGTTTCAGGAAGAGCGTGAGCATGCTCGATATGCTGACATAAATAATGCTCATATGCAGACCCGACACGCTGAGAATATGGGCCGTGCCCGAAGCAATATACGCGCGGTTCCGGGTTGCATCGACATGCCTTCGCTCGCCGAGCCACACTGCTAACACCAGGGGATAGGCCTGTTGTGGAACGAGCGCACGAAACTGCCGTGCCTCGATCCAACGGAGGCGGGAAGCCAGGTACGCTGGCGACCACCAAGGCGCCGGCGCGGTCTGCCGCACTCCTTTGGCCCCACGTACACGCATCGAACTGTGTACGCCCCGCCGTCGGGCATAATCCTCGCTGTCCTGGATGCCGGGGTTTACGCGTCCCAAGGTGCTGTCGAGCGGACCCCTGACCTCGACCCGTGTGCCGGCAAATAGCCATGGCGCCGGGTCTGACCAGCGCACAAGGACTTTGCCCGTGAGTGCGAGGGGGGCGCCGTCCACGATGACGCGATGGACATCGAGCGTGAAGGCGGCATACGCCGTTTCTGAGAGAATAACCGGTGCATGGCTCACGCGGCCCTCGAGGGAGAACTCGGTCTTGGGGTGCGCCATGGCCCAGCGGGCGAGCGGGTCGCCCGGCGGCCCGGCATGGCGGGCGTTCCAGAGCAGGGCACCGCCTGCTGTGAACGCGAATGCCACTGCCATGGCCCGCCCGTAACGGGTCCGCCGCAGCACGACGGCCGAGACGGGCGCCAGTAGAAGTATTAGCAACGGGCCCGTAAGACCCGGGCAATAGCCGTGAGCTGCCGCGATGACCCCTGTGAGCAGTGCGAGCGCTACCCACACCAAGGGACGATCCATTGCTCCCCCCTGCCGTTTGACCGAAGGTCTTTCGCCTTAGTTGATGAAGCCTGACAGAAACGACCTGACGGCGGCCCACAGTAGCAGGGTATAGTTGGCGACAAGATAGATAATGTTGAGCGGACTGTCCGGATCGAGCGGGATGAGCTGACTGAACAACGCCCGGAAGTAGTCCAGAATCGGATCCAGTAAATCCAAGTCGACGGCTCCTTGTATGCGGTGGTCAACACCCTGATTGCGCTTATTGTGAGGACTAAACGTTTCAAAGGTCAAGCCCGCAATTGGCAATGCCCAAGCCCGTCGGCTATTCTATGACGCAAAAAGGGCTGGGCTTAGACGGCGACTGTGTCCGGCCGGGTACAGAACTCAAGAACGAACGAAAGAGGGCGGAATGGACAAAGTAAGGCTCGGAATCATCGGGGTGGGCAACATGGGCAGCTCCCATAGCCAGTACCTTCTCAAAGGCGAGGTCTCGCGATGCGAATTGACGGCGGTCTGCGACATTGATGGGGAACGCCTCAAGCCGTTCGCCCATCTCAAGACGTTCACGGACAGCGGCGCCCTCGTCCGGTCGGGCGAGGTCGATGCCGTGTTGATCGCCACGCCTCACTATGACCATACAACTATCGGCATCGACGCCTTCAGGCAAGGGCTGCACGTGTTGGTCGAGAAGCCTATCTCGGTCCATAAGGCGGACTGCGAGCGCTTGATCGCGGCGCACAAGGATAGCGGGCTCGTATTCTCGGCTATGTTTCAGCTGCGCACCTCGCCCGTCTATAGGAAGGTTAAGCAGTTGCTCGATGCAGGGGAGCTCGGCGTGATTAGGCGGACGAGCTGGATCGTGACGGCCTGGTTCCGCCCGCAGCGGTATTACGACTCCGGCGGTTGGCGAGCAACATGGCGCGGCGAAGGCGGCGGCGTCTTGTTAAACCAATGCCCCCACAATCTTGACTTGTTCCAATGGTTCTGCGGGCTTCCCGCACGGGTGCGGGCGTTTTGCGGACTGGGCAAATGGCACGACATCGAAGTGGAAGATGAAGTCACGGCCTATTTCGAGTACGGCAACGGGGCCACCGGCACGTTTGTGACCAGTACGGGGGAAGCGCCCGGGTCAGACCGGCTCGAGATCGCCGGCGATCAGGGCAAATTGGTTCTCGAGAACGGCAAACTCAGCTTTACCCGCAACGAAATGGGTGCGCAGGAGTTTCTTAGAACATCTCAGGAGATGTTCGCACGTCCCGAGGTGTGGAACGTCGACATCCCCGTTCGTCATGCCCCGGCGGGACACGCGATTATCACACAGAATTTCGTCGATGCGATACTGGACGGGGCGCCGCTGATCGCGCCGGGGGTCGAGGGCGTTCATTCGGTCGAGTTCGCCAATGCCATGCTCTATTCGTCGTTGACCGGGCAGACTGTGGATCTGCCGTTGGATGCGGCGGGCTACGAGGCGCACCTCAAGAAGCTTATTTCGGAATCACGCTACGAGAAGCAGGTCAAGAAGGCCGAATCCGTCGACATGACCCAGTCTTTCCGGTAGCGCCCGTGCGGGGCGAAACGCCGTGTTCGCTCGCGTGCTGCCGGGCCCATACCGCAATGCAAGGAAAGGATGAGCGGCAAGACTATGCGCAAAGAATCGGTCGATTTCCTGAAAAGACTTGTCGAGACCCCGAGCCCCTCGGGTTTTGAGACGGAGATACAAGAGGTCTGCAAACAGTACGTGGCCCCGTACGTGGATCGGGTTTTCAAGGACGTCCATGGGAACCAGTACGCCGTCAGAAACGGCGACGCCCCGCTGCGTGTTATGATTGCCGGTCATGTCGACGAGATAGGCCTGATGATCAACGACATCGACGAGAACGGGTTTATCAGTTTCGTCGCTATAGGCGGCATTGACCCGTCGGTGTTGGATGGCCAGCGTGTCTGCATTCACGGCGCGAACGGCGCTGTGCCGGGTGTCATCGGACGCACGGCCATCCACCTGACTGAAAACGAGGAACGCGGCAAGCCTTTAAAGCTGCACCAACTCTGGATCGATATCGGTGCAAAGGACAGAGCCGAAGCAGAGGAAAGCGTGGCGGTAGGGGACCCTCTTACCGTTGACGTCGGTTTTCTCGCGTTACGGAATAATCGCGTCGTCGCGCGGGGGCTAGACAACCGGATCGGCGCCTTTGTCGCGCTCGAAACCATGCGTTTTCTGGCTGACCGAAAGATTGATTGCGCCGTCTTTTGCGTCACGACGGTCCAGGAGGAGATCGGCCTGCGCGGCGCCTACACAAGCACCTATGGGTGCGCGCCCCACGCCGGTATTGCCATCGACGTAGGCCATGCCGTCGATCACCCCAATGTAGATGCCAAACGGTTCCGGGAAGGCAAGATAGACGAAGGCCCCATTCTTGCCCGGGGGGCGAACATCAATCCAGTCATTGGCAGGCAATTAATCGAGATCGCTCGCGAGAAGCAGATCCCGCACCAGATCTCCGCCTCGCCCCGTGGTACTGGGACCGATGCAAATGCCATGCAGCTGAGCCGCGGCGGCGTCGCAACAGGCCTCGTAAAAATCCCCAATCGCTATATGCATTCCCCTGTCGAGCTGATTTCGTTGACTGACGCCGAGAACACCGCGCTTCTGCTCACTGAATGGATCTGCACAGTAACCAAAGACATGACCTTCATCCCCTAGGAAACGCGGAACAGCATGGGAAGCGGGCTCTGCCGCTGGCGAGGGCGGCGTAGAAGACATGACCGACTCGACAGGGCGTGATTGAGCTCAGTGGGAAATCAGTGGAAAAGCGCAAGACATTGAAAGAACGCGTCGGGGCTGCGAGTCTTTACCGGCTCGCGTCCCATCTGTACAGCGCCTTGCCTTATTATTTGTCTCGGAATGGCTATGCCTTTCCGCCGTGGCACTATTTCCTCGAGCCGACGCGACGCTGCAATCAGCGTTGCAGCATGTGCCAGTACATCCACTGGCTCGAAACCACCTCGCTTGCTGAACAGCGCGCAGGCGAGCTGAGCACGGAGGAATGGCAACGCGTCATTGATCAAACAGGGCGTTTCAGTCTCGTCACATTCACGGGCGGTGAGCCGTGGGTCCGGAAAGATTTCGCCGAGCTGTTGAAATATGCCAGCGCACGCCGGCGCACGCACTTCATCTCGAACGGAACGGCCATCAATGAAGAGCGGGCCAGGCTTTGCGTCGGTCTCGCTCCCCTGAGGCCCGGCGGCAAAGGACTTAACGCTGTCGGCATCTCGATCGAAGGTCCCGCCGAGATCCACGACGCGGTGGTTCGTCTAGACGGGGCGTTCGAACGGGCGACGCGCGCCATTCGCATGCTGACCTGCCTCCGAGAAGAAGAGGGGAAGCGGGGGCCTTTTGTTCATGTGACGACGGTGGTTCAGGAGGCCAATCTTGACACGCTTGACCAGATGCCCGCGATTGTCGCCGAAACCGGTGCAGACATTCTGAACCTCGTCCTCGAGGTGCGGCTTCATGACCTGCCCGGTCTGGGCTATGTAGACCCCGAAACCTTCAAGCGCGAGGACGTGCATCTTCCGGTCATTGACCGTGTCCGCCTGACCCAAGCCCTGGATGCGACGATCGACGCGGCGGCGCGCAGGGGAGTCGAGCTACGGCTTCCACGCATGTCGCGCGAACATATTCTCGAGTATTATGCGGGCGGCCTCGACCTGTGCGCCTTCGTTTGCCGTTCCCCTTGGACGACCCTTTTCGTCAACTACCAGGGCGATGTTTTCCCGTGCCTGATCCAGAAGATCGGGCATATCCATGAGAAACGTCTCAAAGATCTGTGGAATGGTCCGGAAATGCGGGCATTTCGGAAGCATATCCGGAGGGCGCCCTATCCGGTATGCCAAGGATGCTGCGAGCTCGAGTTCAGAGGCAAGAGACGGTCGAACTGCTGCTGTTCCTGCGGTTCACATGGCGATACGCCCGACGGCTGATGCGGTGCATAGCGTGCGTGCGTTTCTGCGCCGCAGCACACAACAGGGTAAGCGTTTGGCTTCCCGGAAGCCGTCTCCGTTACTTTACAGCGCGCGCACCTTGGGTCTGGACCAAACAGTGCGACGTGGCTTCCCTGGCAAAGAAAAGCCGCTGCGGTGTCTTTGGCATGCAGCGGCTGGTTACGACGATTATCTTGGCGCGCGCAAGAGACGATGCGCGACCCTATCGCTTACTGGACAGGGGTCTTCAGAACGTCAAGGCAACCGAGCAGATCGCCGGATTCGAGCACGCACTTTACATAGTCCAACAGAAGCGTGGGGTCAATCTGGGCCTTTGCGATATGCACTTTAGTTGCAGGCTTCACATGTTTCATCGTTTCTTCCTCCTTTTGCCTCATGCTTTCTCTTTCCGAACCTCAGCAAACTGAAAATCACAACCTGTTCATCTTACCGACGAAGAACAGCCGTGTTACGCACGAAAGGAAACAACGAAATTCAGTCTTGACGATACCTTTTCCATGCCGAGATTGCAAGTTGATCTCAAATCCGTGGGCGCCTTGCACTGGACCGAATACGGCCGTCCCTTTCTGTTGCAGACGGCCGACGCCTGTTTTGACGCACGGCTCACTTCTCGCCACTTTGTTCTGTGGGTCCTAAGGTTGACGCGAAGCGTCAGGGACCGCCCGCCTTTTCACTTTTGCTGTCGGCGCCGCCCCGGGGTCTGTTTCCTCTTGCCCTAATGTTATCCGATGCTAGTCGGCGTTTTCTCTAGTTCGGGTAATGCCCGATCACGCGATGGTCTGTTGCATAGCCTTCCAACTGCTCTCGAAGCAGTTTCCGCCCCCGGTACAGGCGCGACATGACCGTCCCCAGCGGGCAGTCCATCGCTTCCGCGATCTCTTTGTAGGACATGTCTTCGAGATCCGCCATGATAACCGCCTGCCTGAAGTCATCAGACAGCGAGTCGACCGCGTGTTTGACGTCTTCGTCAAGGAGTTCGAGGAGATCCTCGGGCGAAGTGCGCCGAGGTGCGTAGTAGACTTGCGGATCGACTGTATGGGTCTCAGTCTGCTCAGACCCCGTCAATTCGACGAAAGTGGGACGTCTTACTTTGCGCCGGTAGTCATTGATAAAGGTGTTCCGCAGGATGGTGAGCAGCCACGCCTTGATATACGTGCCTTTCTTGAATTTGTGATGAAATCTCAACGCCTTGACAAGGGTATTTTGCGTGAGATCCTGTGCATCGGCCGGGTTGCGGGTAAGCCGTAGAGCCACCCCGTAGAGCATATCCAAATGTTTGAGTAGAAGGCTTTCGAATTCGGCAGGCCGCTCTTGAACAAGCGATTCAGGCGCACTCATATTGGCAGGGAGCTCCTTTCCAGTTTGTGTTTGGTCTGTTTTCCGCGATGAGGTATTGCTTTTCCTGACGAGTTCTGCTTCTATTGTCATAGTTGTCCTGCTCAGTTTGGTGACGCGTGAAATCTATGCTCACGCGCAGCCTCCGCTTTTTCCGCAGCAATCTGTGTTGCATTTGTTCCCAACGTCGCAGCATCTTGCTTGACCCGGGCATTACCGGCGCGAGCACGCAACACAGCTTCCTTTCCTTGCTGGTCTTGCACCAGTTTTCTTTATCTCGCGCTTCACAGAATAGTTTCGCAGGTGAAAGGGCTTTCCGCAATCGGGCGAAATCCCAAAAACATATAGGGGAATCACCTAGCGCTGATCACGTGTTTGCTGTCATGTATAAATGCGTAAAGCCTTGTATGAAAAGGGGATATGGACAGGCGCAAGCGTCTTGACGGAGGGCTGGAGCACGACGAATTGCAGACAGCAAAGGGAAGCGCGGAGCGTCCCCTACTCTTCGACCACTACTTTGGGGTGTACCCAATGGGCCCAATCGTAGCTTGTGTTGCCCAAGGCATCGATCTGGAGCGCGATTTCGGCCTGTGTACCTGCCCAGCTCGTAAGATCAAGGGTTCGTGCAATGGGCGGCTGCTCCGTCTGGATCGCGTGCCAGATCTTTCTACCGTTGACAAGCACGGCAAAAGCCGCGCCGTTGGCGGTCTTCCCGCTGAAGCCCGTGTAAAACCGCAGAACCAGGCGTTCCCCTTTGGGGACAGGCGGCAATGGGACTTCATAGGCGGCAGTAGACACGCCCCTCTCAGGTGGATGATGAAAGATGCTTGGCGCCGGCCAGCCCCCGGCCACAACCATGACATCAGGCCGCCAATCGGCGGCATCTACAACGTCAGCTTGGCTCATTTTTTCATAGAAATCGAAAACGACTTTGCCTTCATCGGGCTTGGGCGGCGCATCGGCGCTGATTCTGTAATTGGGCAGGGCCTTCTCCCAACGTTCAATGCCGATGATAGGCAACGAGAAGGCGAACGCCTCGCGCCAGTCGGGGGCATCTGCCAGGCGGAATACTTCCCAGATGGCTTTTTTGCGGCCCGGTTCGAAGGGTTTCGAGGGATCGTCGCTGCAGGTCCATAGGCCAAGTTTCAGACCGCCCTCGTTGCGGGCGGAGACGTGGCGGTGAAGCATGAACGCGTCGATCTCGGGCATATGACTCACCTTGTAGTAGGCCAGTGCATAGCATGCGGCCTGCACGCGCTCGCCGTCGGGGCTGTCCGGCGTATGAAAGCCTTGCTCCGACAATATGATCCGCCGCGGTTTCGCTTTGTAGAAGAACGCCGGTTGGTGCATGAAGGCTGTCAGCACCTCGATGTTCTTAAACGTGATACGGGGCGTACTGAAATTCATGATCGCCGTCCGGTCGTTCCAGAATCGCGGCTCGAAGAGATTCTCCGGATACGGATGAAAGGCTACGTGCCAAGGGAAATCACCGCCGGCCTTAGACAAGGAGGCGATCCGTTCCAGGATCTCCTTGCCCGGAATCTCCTTGAGCGGGTCGTTGAGGTGTCCGCGCAAGCTCCAGTGGTGTTCCAAGGAAATGTAGGTGCGAATCCCGGGGTGATACTGACGGACTGCCAGATCGGTCACGCGGAGCGCGCGCATGTAGTGTTCGATAACCGTCTCAGCCGGCTGCCGGCCCATGTTCCACCAGGCATAATGGGCCTGCAGCTCGTTGCCCACGATATAACCGGCGACCCATCCATGCTCGCCCCCCGGCTGCGAATAACGATTTGCCAGATACTCGATCGCGGCCCGATAGGCCCGGAAACCGTGTTCGTTGGCAAGGTTAAAGGCCCCCAGCCCCATGGAACCGGGCCCGAACTCGCTCGAGGGGTGGACCAGAGGGTTGTCCGTCTCCTCGAGCCCGCGCACCACATTGTTAAGTACAACGTGAATGTTAACGCCTAAGTCCGTGAGGTTCCTGAACCGGCTGTCCAAGCTCTCGATGTAGGAGCGGTTGATCGGAATGATGTGGCCGTCGACCTGCCAGGTCTCCTCGGGACTCGGGTTGTCCCAATCAAACATCGGCGGCAGGTCGACATTGTCGTTGACGTACTTGACGCCCAGCTCTTCAAGATCGTTCTCGAGGCTCATGACGGGACAGGTAATGCCTTTGGGACTCTCCGGCCACGGCAGGGCGAAGTCGCGGCGTTCGAGCCGGGAGAGGTCCGTGACCCACTGAGGCGGGCCAAGAGCCGCATCAGTCTCCTTGTCAACAAGCTGGAACTTCGCGTAGAGACGGTCACGTTTCCCATCAAATCGCGGAAATGTAATCCCGCTGTTTTCGACTTTTCCTTCCCAGCAGGAGGACAACTCCTCCTCGGCGGGATAGTCCTGGTAAACCCGAAGCTCGAGGACGCGAACACTACGGCCCTCGAGGGCGGGCGCCTGGATAGAAATGCGGTCCTGGGCGGCGCCCACCGTTACGTTCAACGGTTCAAGCGCCACCCCACCTATCGCGGACGCAAGAAGCGTCCATGCTGCAAAAGGTGCCATGGTAGCAGACTCCTTGGTTCGGTTGCAGATTGTTTGCGACGCCGCCATGTCAGGGACGGCGGCCATTTTGTCACGTTCGAGCGGTTGTGCGCCAACTCGAACCGCCCGTTTTGCGCGACTGGACCCGCTTTTGCTACCAACAGAGGCAACGCCTTGAGCGCGTCTGCTACGATGGGATGCTATGGAGCAGGATAACCTTCAGGTAAAGCATCAACTGAAAATGCTGCCGCTATAAGTGCCGGATGGGCACGCAGATTCTATCGGGGAAAGGGCGTGGAAGGTCTATTTGATATTCGGGGCGGGGGCAAGGAGGAAAGTATGACGAACGTGTCTGACGGCGGCATTTCGCGTCGCGGCTTCATGACCGGCGGACCCCATGCCGCTGCAGCGGCCGCCGTGGCCTTGGCCGGGGCCTCAACTCCGGCCCGCCAGGCTGCGACGGCGTTGGTAAGCGCCGACGGCGACGCCGCGTTCGGGCCGCAAACACCTGGCACAAGTACGGGCGGCATTCAGGAGGCGATCGACGCGGTTCACGATGAAGGCGGGGGCGTTGTGCTGCTGAAATCGGGCGTCCACACTATCGAGGGAAGCCATCCACCTCCGGCTGCAGCCATCGAGACGGGGCCCTACGTCCTCTATTTGCGCGAAGGGGTGACGTTGCGTGGCGAAGGGATGTACGACACCACCATCCGGTCTCAGGAACGGAGCGGATCGAATATGATCCTTGCCTGGGACGAGTCGCGTATCGGCATTGAAGACCTCACCATCGATGGGCAGGGGCGCCACAGGGGATACGGTGTTGCCATCTTCAAGCTCGGCCCGGACTGGGACTCCTACTCGGATGTGTTGATTCGCCGCGTGCGCTCGATGGGCGTAAGCGGTTCAGCCTTCGGTATATGCGGGGGCAGGAGCGTCGTTGTGGACCAATGCCTCGCCCAGGACTGCGCCATCGGCTACGAGCTGGGCGGCGCCACGCGCGACTACTGCGTGCTGCACTGCACCGCCCGCTCTTGCACCAACGGTACGCTCATTTTTACGCAGGCGGACCGTTTCAGCGAGGCGGGCAACCTCTACCCCCGCATCATCGGCGGCGTCTACGACGGCGGCGGGGCAGCAAGCGGCGTTGCCTTATGGGATTGCTGGGAGCCTGTTGTCATCGGAGTCACAGCGCTTCGAGGCCGAACCACCAACATCCAGATCGCCAGCACCCATCGCGAAAGCATCACCACGCCTGTTGGCGGCGGCGTTATCGAGGCCTGTCTTGCCGAGGACAGCGCCGGATCTGATGCAGGCCGCTACGGCGTCGGGGCGTTCGTCGACGGGGTGCGCGTCGTCACTTGCACCCTCAGCGGCAACGAAGACGTGGGCGTGTCAGTGCGGCCGGACGCCGGCGGCCAGGTGTTGGTTGCAGACTGCACCTTCCGCGAGGGCGGGCGCAAGGCCCAGAAACATGCGATCGCGGCTGAAGGCAAAGGCATTGCCTTGCACGCGACAGGCAACCTTTATCAAGGCCCCCGAGAGAGCTTTCTGGCCGGTGTAAACGCCCTCGACCCGGCTCGATCGCTTCTAGCCCACAATGCAGGGTACAATCCGGTGGGCGTGGTTCACAGCCCGGACATGCCGGCGTCCGGCGAGTATGCGACAAATCCTTACCCGTTTGTCGTCGAGGTGCATGTGTATGGGGGAAGCGGCGCGCGAATCCGCAAACGCGATGCCGGCGGCAATGAAGGGACGGCAGGCGTCGGCCCGTGTTCGAGTGTAACACTGTGGCCTGGTGAGGCAGTGGCGCTTGACTATGCGGACCTGCCGCAGTGGAGTTGGTTTGGCCTTTGAAACGGGAGAGACGCCGCCGCTAGTGGCGCAACACGGCCCGTTCCCGGTACTCCGAGGGGGGCATGCCCATGACCCGGCGGAACTGGCGCGCGAAATAGTTGCTGTCTTGGAAGCCCACTTGGAACGCCACGTCCGTGACGGGGGCGCTGGTCTGATGCAGGAACTCGCAACTGCGTGCAATGCGGAGGCGGATCAGGTAGTCGATGGGTGAGAGACCTGTCGCCTCGCGAAACAGCAGAAGCAAGTTGCGGACAGACATTCGGGCAACCTTGGCGAGGCGGTCGAGGCAGAGATCCTCAGCATAATTGCTCTCAATAAAACTGATGACCTGGCCCATCAGAATCAGGCTGTGCGATGAAGGATGTCCTCCCTTGACATAGCAATCGCACAGAAACCAAACGAGTTCCATAAACAATGCCCGGGCTATAAACTCGTAGCCCCGGGGCCGGTCCGTGGTGTACCGCGCCAACTCAGTAATCAACGAGACGACGTGAGCCAGTTCGTTGGGGCTCAAGCGCAGCCGGCTCTCGAACCGGTGTTGTTCGCGGTATTTCGGCTCGAGACTGAACAGCGCGTGGTATCCCGGCAGCTTCTTGATGTCGGGCAGTTTGGCAAGAAAATGGAGGGGATCGAACACAACATTTAACAGGCAGAGGTCCTCTACGTCCTTGTAGCCGTGGGCCATTTCGCCTGCAATGACGAATACGTCGCCCTCTCCCACGGGATATTTGCTCTCGGCGGTGAAATGGGTCCCATGTCCACCGTAGATAATCACCAGTTCGCAGAACCCTTCGTGCGAATGAAGCGGCAGCTCGGGGTGACCTTGGTTGTCAATGAGCGCAAAGGGGAATGCGGGGTCGGGGAACAGATCCTGCCTGGGCCATTGGCCCGACTCGATGGCGCGCCGGTACTGATCGGACGGGTGTGGCCGGAGTGGAATAGGAAAGCGAACGGCTCTCAATGTTCCTTCATCTTCCCTTTGGTTAGGACTTGCGTTATTGTGCTACTGTGTTGCCAGATAGTCAAGGCATTTTTCCCCGTTGCTCAGTTAGTCTGATCTACGAATGGTGAGTGGCGGACATCGTGCCGGTGTCGTTTAGACGCGGCTGTTATGGATCGCTGCGCGTTCATGCTAATAAAGAGGTAGACGAACTAACCAAAAAAGGAGACGCACGATGAGAAGAAGGAGCGGTTTTACCCTGATCGAGTTGTTGGTGGTTATCGCCATCATTGGAATCCTGGCGTCGATTCTGCTGCCTGCCCTGTCGCGGGCAAGAGAGGCGGCGCGGCGGGCGTCCTGCGCGAACAACCTTAAGCAATGGGGGCTTATGTTCAAGATGTTCGCGAACGAGAACGACGGCATGTTCCCAGCCGCGAACCAGTGGATGGTCAATCAGTGGACCCTGGGCATCAATGCCATGGGCGATTTGATGAGTGAAATCAGCCCGCAGAACTACCCGCCCAACGGCAAGTCGGGCGCCAGCGCGGCCCTGTATCCCGACTACTGGACTGATCCGAACATCGCAATCTGTCCTTCCGATCCGCGCAGCGACACCTGGGTAGCGGGGCACCCGCATTCGGGCAAGTTCGGCATCGAGGAGGACATTGCCGCCCAGATCGCACGGATGAACAAGGACGGCTCCTGGCCCTGCAAGGCGGCCATGAACGTCATCCTCTCCAACCCGACTTCGTATATCTACATGCCTTACGCGATCAGGTCGGCGTCGCAGTACATGGATGTGGCGTGGTGGCTCGCTTCTGCCTTCACGAGCAGCGCCGACTGGCAGGCCCGCCCATGGCCTGAAAAGGTCATTTTCATACCGCCGGCCGACATTGAACGCTGCGGAGGACCATCTGCTTGGGATCTGTCCCAACCCCCGCTATGGTTCCGGGACCGCGGCTTCCAAGACATCACGGTGTCAAAGTATCCGCAAATGCTCAAGTATACATGGCAGAACATTTTCGATCGGGATGACGACAACGTAACGCCTCTGCCCGACAGCTATCGCCGCCTGAGGGAAGGCATCGAGCGGTTTTTCATCACCGACATCAACAATCCTGCCGCGGGCGCGTTGGCGCAGAGCACCTTGCCTTGCATGTGGGACGCCTGGGCCAACTCGATCAACTGGCACGGCGACCAGGGCGGCATTGCGCGTTTCAACCACATTCCGGGGGGCAGCAACGTGCTCTATGTTGATGGGCATGTCGAGTTCATCAAGTTCCAGGAGAAGTTCCCGGTCATTGCACCTCCGATTACAACGCAGCCAGGCGCAGCGGCCCAAGGCTTGGTCTACATGAACATCTGGGGCGGCATGGGTTGATGATCGGGTTGCTCGAGCTGTAATTCCTGTACTTAAGGGCGGGCCGCGTAAACACAAAGTGGGATGCGCGGCCCGCCTTTCCCACCTGATTAGCTTGGGCGTTCTGTCTTGAAAGGAGCCGTTTATATGTTGTTGAACCGCGAAGATTACCGGGATAAAGTGCTTGGCTGTTGGCTGGGTAAGAACATCGGGGGTACGTTGGGCGCGCCGTTCGAATGGCGCCGCCAAGTCAACAACGTCTCGTTCTATACCCAGGATTTGGGCGGCGAACCGTTGCCCAACGACGACCTCGACCTTCAGCTTCTGTGGCTGGTTGCGCTCGAGGAGCGGGGCCTTGCCATCGACGCCCACACCCTGGCCGAGTATTGGCTGCTCTACGTCACGCCCCATTGGTCCGAGTATGGCACAGCCAAGGTGAACCTGCGCGCCGGGCTGATGCCGCCTTGGTCCGGTATTGCCAACAACCCCTATAAGAACAGCTGCGGCGCTTTCATCCGCTCCGAGATCTGGGCGTGTATCGCACCCGGTTGTCCGAGGGTTGCCGCGCGCTACGCGTACGAGGACGCCATCGTAGACCACGGCGACGGCGAGGGCGTGTACGCGGAAGTATTCTGCGCGGCCCTCGAGAGCGCCGCCTTCGGCGTGAGCGATGTCCGCGCGCTGTTCGACATTGGCCTTTCCTACATTCCCGAGAATTGCGGCGTCGCCGGTGCGGTGCGTAACGCGATGGCTTCCTACGACAGCGGCAAGACGTGGCGCGACGCGCGCGACGCCCTGCTGGCGGATTATAGAGGCAGTACCCATGGAGGCCAGGTCTGGTGCACGTCCGAAGAAGACCAGGCCAAGGGCTTCCATGAGGGGGTTCTGGGATGGGACGCGCCGAGCAACATCGGGATCATCGCCCTCGCTCTTTTGTATGGAAAGGGTGATTTCGGGGAATCCCTCTGCACGGCTGTGAACTGCGGAGAAGACACGGACTGCACCGCCGCCACGGTCGGCTCCGTCTTTGGTATCCTGTATGGGGCCAAGGCGATCCCGGAGAAGTGGATCGCGCCGATAGGCAGGACCATTAAGACAGCCTGCCTTAACTTGGGCGAGCTCGGATATTTCGGTAATCAACTACCGGCTACGGTCGACGACATGACCGATCGGACTGAGCGCATTGCCCTGCAGGTGCTCGCACGCAATGGGCATCACGGCGCCCTTACGGCCACCAATCCTACTCAAGCGGCCGGCGCCAAGCCCGGCGAGTTGATGGCCGGGCCGTTGCGCGAGGAGCTGTATCGGAATGCAAGGGCGACGGTGTTTCGCTTTGACTTTTTTACGGTGGCCGTGGATTATGGGGAATCGCCGTCGATCAGCCAAGGGATCCCCAAGTTCTTGGGCGTGGCCATCAGCAATACCTACAAGATATCCGCAACAATCGAACTGAAATGGCATGTCCCAGAGGGATGGACGGTCTCGCCATGCAAAGAGGCGGTCGTGCACGTAAAGCAGAACCCCTGGCAATCGAGAAAACGGATAGACTTCACTGTCGAGGCGGGTCATGTTGACAGGCCGTCGGCCGGATTGGTTCTCGAATTGCGCATCATGGGCCGGCCGACGGTGATGCTTGTGCCCGTTACCTTGCTGAACGGAAACGTGGAGGCATAGTTTGCGGGAGGCGCGCAAGGGCGCAGGCTAGAGCGATCAAGCTTCGGAACAGGTCACAGGTGGTCTGCTTGCGCTAGGGCCGTGTCCTTGGCATGCGCCCAGTCCAGAGGGAAATCAGCAGGCATCCGGGTAACGTGGGTTAGTGTCGCGACGAGCTGCAGGTCTTCACCAGTGCGGTGGGGGCTGATGAACTCCCACACGACTCGTTTGTCGGGCGTGACCTCGATGGCTCTTCCGTTGTCTGACTCGGTGATAAGCGTGTTGCCATTGGGCAGACGCGCGCATGTGCCGAGGGCATGGGAGAAAAGCTCCTCGCCGGGTTCCGTTCCGTAGGACCACGTGATCTCTTGCGTGAAGGGATGGATCTCGATGACGCGCGACTTACCTTGGTTTCCCTGATTGTCGAACACCATGATACGCCCATTGTCGAGCATGACCGGTTCATGCTGACGTTGCCATAGGCCCGTGAGCGCCCAGACGACGCGTTCTGTTTCCTGGTCGATGATCGCTATCGTATTCGTCTCCCGTACCGATACGAGGAGGTTCGTAGCCTTGAAGACGGGCGATCTATCGGCGTGGCGGCCGTCAAGGAACTTGATGGTATTCGTATGCATGATGTCGCCTGCGGGCGGGCACAAGTCGAGCATGCCGTAATAATCGGAATTCTCGAAGGCATCCACGAGCGAGACCTCGTTCTTTATCTGGCCGTCCGCATCCATGATCGCGTAGAAATCCTCGAGAATCGGCTCTATCTCGTTGACCTTTGGCAGAACATGCGCCTTGCGTGTGAGCAAGTACATTGTGCCGTCCTCCAAGATCGTCATGTCGTGGTGGGCATGGCAGGGGTTTGCCCAGAGGACGTTCGAGTCTTTGTCGAGCTTGATAATGCCGATGCCCCCCCAGATGGCGAGGAGATCCCCGTTCTCGAAAAGATGCACCCGGCGCCAGTAATCGGCGTTGTCGGACTTGGCTTCTGCGGGTTTGGTGTAGTCCGGCCACACGTCCCTGATATCCCGGCGCCATGTATGGAGTGTATTCCCTTCCATGTCCATGAGAATGGCTTCAGATGCGTGCCCCGAGGAATACAGGTTGCAGCCCGTATAGGCGAGTGATGGGTCGTGATAGACGACGCCTTCGGTTTTGTGGGCCGGTTTGTAGCCGCTCATATAGCCTACGGCTTCGAGTTCCTCGATCAGATCGTCGGTGCTGCGCGCAACGTCTTCCCGCTTGGTGTATGTGCGCCAGCGGCCTTGCTTCGGTTCCTGCGGTCCGTCTATCCTCAACCCGATGAGTTTTTTCGCCGCGTACCGTACTTCAGCGGGGATCAGTAGGTGTTTGTGGGCCTCGTAACCCAACACGAACGCGGCGCCCGTAACAACGAGAAGTAGGAACACGCCCAGAAGCCGGCGTAAGCAACCCGAACCCGCACTTGGATCATGTTTTGCCATCGTTTGATTCCTCCTTTGCAAGGTCATATAGATAAACTGCGGCATCTTTGCCCTCGAATGCGTCAACCTTTGCGCCGATCGTGTCGAGATAGGCCAGCATTAACCGCTTCTCGGCGGCGCGCTGCTGCGTGTAGGTGTGGGCGACGAGGACCCACACGCGATCGAGCCCACGCAGCCGTTCGAGTTCGTCGAGGTAGATGCGCCAGTCCCCTGGCGAGTAGCTCCCGGTGATGTAC
This sequence comes from uncultured Nitrospiraceae bacterium, assembly GCA_964493915.1. Lineage (GTDB taxonomy): Bacteria > Hydrogenedentota > Hydrogenedentia > Hydrogenedentales > SLHB01 > CAZBQH01. The sequence goes on along the minus strand of CAZBQH010000274.1, from coordinate 4,619 downwards.
ACCGGCTCCAGCCCGTACCGGGCGTGGTAGTACCGGAGGCCGTACTGGGCCCAGTAATAGACATAAACGGGGTCTTCTTGCTTCTTTTGTTTTCCTAGATAAGCAAGCACGGGGCGCATATCGTCGGCCACGGGCGGCTCGATGACCAGCTTTGCAGCATCAACGAGCGGGTGGAAGAAGAGCATGGCGCAGAGGAGGAGGCCCAGAACCCGCGCAGGCATGTCCGGTCGCTGCCCGACCAAGTCTACGCCCGCTGCGATGACCAGCACGGCTGCCGGGACTGCAAAGAGCACCAGCCGGCCGTCAAAGGGATACTTGTGGAACGCTGAGAGCAGAAGCGTCATAGCCAAGGGCAGGAAGAGAAACGCCAGTCTCTGTTTGTGGCTGCGGAGAGCGAGGACTCCAGCCAGGAAGGCGAACGCGGCCAGTCCCTCGAGTACAAAGCCGCCAGGCAACCGGAAGAACTGGAAAAAGGCGTGCCAGAACCAACGCAGGTCCGATTGGGATGCAGGGGGGAACGGCATGTAACCGTTGGCCCAGAAATCGACCAGGTAGTCGTTCCGCGTGAGGGAATGCAGGGAAACAACGTACAGGACAGCCAGACTGGCGGTCCAAGCCGCGCCCACGGCCGCGTAAAGGCTTATCTGGCGCACGTTGCGCTCGACAAGAGGCCGCCATACGAGTGTCAGGCCTACCCCGGCCAGCATCATGGCGGCCGGGTGGGAGAACCACAGGATAGCAGCCCCGAACAGCCCAAGAAGGGCGGCGCGCCGTCCATTCAGCCCGTCGCGGCGATACGCGGCGCCGGCTGCCAGGAGAATGAGCAACGCGCATAAGACGTCGCTCGCATATTGCTTGCACTGATTTGCGTATTCGATGAGATAAGGGGACAATGCGAAGAGACCTACAGCAACGGGGACGGCGTTCCTGGGAAGCCATTGCTTGACAAGGCGCGTGAATAGGAATAGGGACGAAACGCCGGCTGCAAAAGGTATAAAGCGCAGGGTGTATTCGTTGTTGCCCGTCAAGCTGATCAGACCCTTGACAGCAAAGAGAAAACCCAGGGGCGCGCCTTGGTCGTAGTCCAATGGGGCGAGTAGTCCGGCCCAGCCGCGTTCGGAGAGATTGAGGACGAGCATCGTCTCGTCCATCCAGAGGGCGCGGGCGGCCAGAAACACGCGGGTCATCAAAGCTGCCCCGATCAGCACAAGCACCCAGGGCAACTTGTCCCAATGGTAGATGCGCAACGCGATGGACCAAAGCCTGCTTGCCGGAGTTGGAGCGGTGCGTTGCGGCGCGGCGTGCAAGCCTTTCATTTCCTTTGCGTGTTGGGGGCCAAGTTGTATTTGAGGATGCACCAGATCGCGCGCAGGCCGTCTGTCACGCCGATTTTCTTCCCCTCGTCATAGGTGCGTCCGGAATAGGAAATGCCCGTTTCATAGACGCGCCAGCGGCGGTTCCGGGCAACTTTGGCGGTGATCTCCGGTTCGAATCCAAAGCGGTTTTCGCAGATCTCGATGCTCTGGATGACTTCACGCCGAAAGGCCTTGTAGCACGTCTCCATGTCCGTCAGGTTGAGGTCGGTCAACATGTTGGAGAGAAGCGTCAGAAAGCGGTTGCCGACTGCATGCCAGAAATAAAGGACCCGATGACACTCGCTGCCGACAAAACGTGATCCATAGACGACATCGGCTCGGCCATCGCGGATCGGCTGGATGATCTTTGCATATTCGTTTGGGTCATACTCGAGATCGGCGTCCTGGATGATCACCACATCGCCCGTGGCGGCAGCAAAACCAGTCCGTAACGCAGCCCCTTTTCCCTGGTTGCGTTCGTGGTAGATGATGCGGATGTCGCCAGATCCATCCAGTCTTTCGAGAATCGCGCGCGTCCCGTCGGTCGAGCAGTCGTCCACGACAATGATCTCTTTGTTAAGGCTTACGGCTTGTACGCGTGTCAGGAGCGGCTCGATGGTTTTCCCTTCGTTGTAGACGGGTACAACAACGGAAAGCTTAAGACTGGCTTCCGGCAACGTACGCGGTCTCCTTCCCTTCTGCGCGACCCTTATGCCTTACCCTAAAAGCAGCATCTTTCACCATACACGATGCCGCAGTCAGGGACAAGATCTCCTTCGCCCCGATCCTTCCCGCTTTCTGTACGACGTTTTCGGACTGTTTTGCCCGTGGGCGATGTTCATTCAACAGAAAGGCCGCGATATACGCTATACGCTGGCAGAGGCGCAAAGGGTCTAAGCACAGAGTGAAAGCTATGAATCAGCAATCTCGGCAACATATGGTCGACGATCTTGAGAAGGTCGACCAACATCTTTCCGATCCTGCCGCGTTTCGAGACTATATGGAAGCGCCTGAAGAGTCTTACTTGCTCATGCGGGACGAAGTCCTGGTGGGATTGGAGGCGGTGCGCAATCAACTGTGCGAGCTCATACACACTCATCGGCAGTGGGGTAAGAGCGACCTGCTGGTTCCGTTTACGACGTTCCGCAACCAGCTTGACGAATTGCTTCAGACTATCGAGAACACCCCCCCATTCGAGGACGAGACCAAGGCGCTGCACCAAGAAGAGGCGACAATACTGCTGCGCTGCGACCGGGCCATCTTCGCTCAGCTCGAGCGCATGCTAGACGCGCTCGAGTCTATGGCTATGGAGGGACCCGCGATGGCGGCGAATGCCTTGGCCGCGCTCAAGGGCCAGCTCGAAGAGCGAAACGTATTGGTGCGAAAGACGGCCCATAAATAAGCGAGGGGCCATGCTGGTTCCTGCTGGGGCCAGTTTTTTAATGGACGCCCATCTTGTCTATCCCGTATAATCGTATTTGCTTTCTGGTGTGAGAAGGCGTCGCTGGAGGAAACGCCTTCTGCGGAAAGTACTGAAGGTTAGAGTGTAAGGCAAAGGCGTGGAGGAGGGGGTGGGGACGTCTCTCCGGGCTCGAGAGAAGGCCGTAAGTGAGAGGTTCCTTGGCGGGGCAGACCGCGGGAAGAGATTGAGCGGGCAATCCACGAAGGCAGGCATGAAGTGTTCGGGCGGCTGTGCGGGGCGCGGATTTCTGGTTGCGGGATCCAAAGATATACTGCGTGGAAGCTCGCCGGGAAGGGCCTATGCGTCGGGCGGGGGCTCCTGCCTCCTAGTGGCGGCGTCAACACGGAAATGCGATGGCGCCGTTTGCGCGGGTGGGTGCGTCTAAGAAGCGTGCTGGGTAGTCGTTTGGCGTCCGTGGCGGCGTGGGCGTATCTAGAAAGGAGTGCGACTGAGTTAAGACCGACAGACTTGACCATCGGATTCACCAGTCCAATATCCGGCCGGCATCATTGAAAGAGCAGTTTTGCACAGCCGACGGGTGGGAGAATTAGAGATATGAGGGGACCGAACCTGCCGGAGAATGAACAGGGCCATTCGATAAACGCGGTTAGCGAGAATTCTGAACTTCGAGGGAGTATGGAAGGCCGCGACGTCCAGGCTCTCGTTGCCGCACTGGATGTACAACAGGCGGAGTTGCAGGCCCACAACGAGGAACTGAGCCGAGCCTATAAGGCGATCGAGGCTTCGCGCAATTGCTACGCGCAACTCTATGATTTCGCACCCGTGGGTTATGTGACCGTTAACGGACAGCATTCGATTCTGCAGGCGAACCGGACTGCTGAGGCCCTTTTCGGCGTTGAAAGGCGGGAACTGGTTGGGATGGCGCTCACCGCATTTGTCCATCCCGAGGCGCAGAACGACTACCGTCGATTTGTACTTGGCGCCTTCAGGAGTTGCCGCAAGTCATCTATTGAACTCGAGCTTGTGAACAAACAAACAGGCCGGGTGTTTGATGCCTACCTGGAAGGGCTTTGCGTAGAAGATGATAAACCTGGGGAATACGGCAGGCTCTGGATTACGATAAGCGACGTTACCGAACGGGTTCAAGCCAAACAAGAACTCGAACGTAGTGTTGCAGAGCGGACTCAAGACCTCTCTAAATACAAGCGGCGCCTTCGGCATCTGGCTTCAGAGCTGACGCGTCTGGCTGAGGCCGAACGCCGTCGCATCGCGTCGGAGATGCATGACGACCTCGCCCAGTTGCTCGTTTTTTGCCGCATGGGTCTTTCAGGTCTGCTCCAGGTGGGGAATCGTGACGAACTGGCGAAACGCATCGAAGGGATAGATCACGCCTTGGGCGAGGCGATTCAGTACACTCGGACGCTTATTGCAGAGCTTAACCCGAAGGTTCTTTATGAACAAGGTCTCAGCCCTGCCTTGCGCTGGCTGGCCGCTCAGATGGAACAACATGGCATAACGGTTCGGGTGGTCGAGGAAGGCCCTCTGCCTGCGCTCTCTGAAGACGCGAAGATTCTCGTATTCCGTGCGGTCCGCGAGTTGCTCCTGAACGTGGCGAAGCATGCCGGCGTGCAGCATGCGGAGGTCTTCGCATGCCCGGCCGAAAAAGAGGGCGTCATTGTGAGGGTGACGGACGAAGGCAAGGGATTTGTCGTACAGCACGGGACGGCTCCCGGACGAGACGGCGCACACTATGGTTTAGTCAGCGTCGCAGAGCAAGTCACGGCCTTCGGCGGCAAGTTCGAAGTCCATTCCGAGCCCGGCGTCGGCATGTGTATGGGGCG